>JADHUC010000109.1 GCA_016784735.1 Pirellulaceae bacterium
GTCAGGGGGTGACTCTGATTCGTCATATCGCCCGCGACCTTTTGTAGGTCCCGCTTGCCGAGCGGGACCTGGCGAGTGACGAGGCAGGCAACAAAAGGTCCCGCTCGGCAAGCGGGACCTACCGGCTGTTCCTGAACGTGAGTGGAATACCCTTCCTACTTCTCCAGCACGAGGCGGAGGACGGGCATCGAGCGGGCGTGGCGTTTGGCGGCGTGGTCGAAGGCGGCACATCCGAAGGCATACGAGCCGCCTGGCGAGAACAGGCAGTCGTGTTCACTTCCGGTGTCCAACTTTCGCCGAATGAAAAGCGTCCATTGCTGGCCGCTGTACACAGATTGACAAGTCACCTCGCCCCGATCTCCCTGGAATGCGGCACTGACCACTCCCGGCAGCTTCGTGCCAACAGCGATGTCTTTGTCTCGCTCGGGGTCATAGTCGACCGCATGTGCTTTGGGAATCGCACCTTGAAAGACGTTTTCCCAGTCGTCCGGCAGATACAAGGGCTGGGTACCGTCCTCTGTGATATTCTTGACATAACCGCCGCCATCTTTGGCATCAGAGAATCGCCCAATATGCGCGGCTGCTAAATCCACTGCCGACCAATACTTGTCGTCCACTTGACCAGTGGAACCGGTACGGGCCGCTTTCCAGTGCCACACGTCGATATCCGGCTGGCCGCCTTTGTAGCCCCAGCCATATCCGCCATCGACATGACAGTAGATCGCGCAGCCCACTTGTTCGTACTGCCACGAGGGTTTGATTGGAAAGACCATCGAGAACTTGTCTTCGTACTGAACCGTTTCGTCGTTCTTACTGGTCTGCAAGTACTCCCAGCCGTCGGCACGCTTCTGCCATGGCCAGTAGTCGTAATTCTCGCTGGGATCGTCCCATTGGGCTGCGATAAATAGGTCTTCACCGTCGTGTAGCGCCCGGAGGGTCATGTCGGTTTGCCCCGAGCGGAACCCGGACCCTCCGACCAGACGCACCGACAACGGCGTTGCCTGGTCCCACGGCAGTTGCGCTAGCTGCATTTCGGCGTCGGCGTTTGGCGGAGTCGAAATGCGTTTGACCACCAGATTCCGCCACGGAGCGTTTAGCGGCCACCCTTCGAACATGATCCACGTGGTCACGATCCCGATTAACGCCAGTGCACCGACTTGGCCCCACCGAGCTTCTCTCCAAAAGCAAAACGAGGGGACTAAGTGTTTGGCGTACTTGCTCAGCCCGGTCGCCGCGTGCCAGAGGAACACGAGGGGAATTATCAATAGCCCAAGAGCGGCGTGGATCGCGACAACTGTGTTGAAAAGAGGAATCGGCCCCCACGGAAATAGCCGCCACAGCCCGGTAAGCACGGAGATGAGCGCTGCCATAAGGAGGATGACCCGGCTCGGACGCTGCCAAAAGTCCTTCCTGAAAAGGAGGGGAACGCAGGCCACGATAGCGGGCACGAGAGCAACGGCCGCCCAAAAATGCCATGAGTTCACCCGCCCTCGCCATAACCACGTGGGAACGACGCCACAAAAAACGGACCACTCTGGGCGTGCTGCAGCGTGGAGGCTAAAGCCGGAAGGAATCAAGATGACGACACTAGCCAAGAAGACCCAATGGGAAATTCGAAATCGGTAGGAGTATCGCTGGCCCATTTGGTGTCGTTCCGGTACATCACTGGTCATGAAGATCACTCCGTAAACGGCTTAAGTACGGGAGCCCCCGGTGACCGGCTCCAAAGGCGAACGAAACGCGATTCACGGTGCAAATCTACAGTCATCCGGCCATCTGTGCAAATGCGACCTGAACAAAACTACCTAAACTACCGGACCTGAATTACCGATAAAACCGATACAGGTGGTTTGTATCTAAGGTGGGAAGTCTCTAGTGCCTCGCCAAAACTCGATTGATGGGTAGCTGAATTCGCAAGAATTCAGGCCAGAAGAGCAAACGGCTGAATTCTAGCGAATCCAGCTACAGACATGACGCCAAACATAGACTCTCCGGCGGCTACTATGCTCGATCGACCGCGTCGTACGGCTGTGGTGCTGGTGATGCTGTTTGCTGGCTGCAGTTGGTGTGACCCATTCTGCGAAACGGCTCATGTGCCATACCGCCCTTCGGCAACCTATTCGCCCACGTATGCTTTCGTTGCTGATGCCACTGCCACGGCATTGCCCGATGAATTCGAGGGCAGAACGCTCAGTTTGGCCGAGTGCATCTTGACTGCTCTTGAACGCAATCCGCAAACACGCATTGCATGGCAGGCCAGCCGATCCAGCGCGTTTCAGGTCGGACAAGAACGCTCAAGCTATTTGCCGCAGGTCGATCTGACGGGTGCCCTCTCCCACAGCGAGTTGCTCGAAGATCGGAAGAAGGCCGAAAGCCCGCGCAACGCGGTGAACGCGATGTTCGGAGTGCGTTACCTGCTGCTCGACGGCGGTTTGCGGAACGCTCGGGTGCGCAGTGCCGAAGCGGAACTGGCAGCCGCGAATTTCCAGCATAACACCGCGCTGCAAGACGTAGCGGTGGCCGTCGAACTGGCCTACCACCAACGTCTGGCCGCCAAGGCGCTGGTCGACGTCGCCGAAAAGAACGTCCGGCAAAGCGAGTACAATCTGGAACTCGCCCGGGCTCGGCAGAGAAGCGGTGTGGCCGCGAAGTTCGACGTGCTGACAGCGGAAACCGAAAAGGCCAACGCCGATCTCGCGCTAGTCCGCGCCCGTAATACACAACGGATCGCCCAGGGGCAACTGGCCAATCGAATGGGGCTCCAAGTGTCGCAGGTATTCGACATCGAGGAACTGCCGCAAGACGTGCATCAAGAGGAACTCGCCGACATCGAGCATTTGCTCGAAGAAGCCGCGCAAGCGAGACCTGAACTCCAGGCGGCACTCGCCGCAATCGCCGCTCGCGGCGCCGATGCTGATGCCATCGGAGCGGAGTATTTTCCGCAAGTGTCTGCCAACGCAGACTATGGCTTCAGAGACGAGCTGTTTCTTCCTAGCGGCGACGAATGGACCGTCGGTCTCGGCCTGGAGCTTCCCCTGTTTGCGGGTTTCTCACGAACCTATCGCCAGGCGCAGGCGTGGTCCGAGTATGAGGCGGCGGCCGCACAATACGAGAACGATTTGCGCGGGGTGGAATTGGAGGTCTGGACGGCTCACTCCCGGCTTATCGAAGCCGGGGAAGCGATCGAAGCAGCCAAGAAACTGGTCGCCAGTGCCGACGAGAGCCTCCGTGTCGCCACCGGCCGTTATCAGGCGGGCGCGGGGAACATCATCGAGCTGGTCGGCGCGCAAACTGCCCAGACGGACGCCCATAATCAACACGTACGGGCAGTCTTGAGTTGGTACACAGCCTTGGCACAATTCCAGCGCACCATTGGTCGAACGTTGGCGGAGTCCGGCTGGGCGGCTGAAGATGAGGCCGGAGCCGGTGAACCCTAGCTTGCTCGCCGATCCCTGTCGTCTTTCAGCTTGACAACAACGCTAAACGCGCCCTCACAATCCACGTTGGCCACGGCGGTGCTCCCCAACGCCGAACAGATCCGACGGACGATTGCTAATCCTAGGCCGCAATGCAGCCCCGTGTTCTGGCGGGCTGAATCGGCTCGCCAGAAGCGATCAAACACGTGGCTCACTTGTTCCGTCGTCAGTTGACAACCCGTGTTGCCAATCCCGATTTCGACGCCGTCCCCATCCGCGGTTCCGGTAGCCCACAGACGACCGTTGGCGTCTGTGTACTCGGCGCAATTCTCCAGAAGGTTCGTGAGAATCGCGGTCAGGCTTTGGCGATCTGACGTGCAATCAAGATCGGTCGGTATACGGTTCTCGAAAACCAAGCCGCGCGCGGCGGCCGCCTGCGTGAGCGGCTGCCAGCAATCATCAACAAGTTCAGACAGCCCAACCCTCTCCCGGTGAAACGCGGTCTGTCCGGCGTCTAGACGAGCCAGCATCAGGAGGTTTTCCACCATCGACTGCAGGCGTTTGCTGATATCGAGTGTGTCAACCAGAGATTCCTTGTACTCGCTTGCGGATCGGTCACTGGACAAGGCCACTTCGAGAGTCGAGCGGATGCCGGCTAGCGGTGTGCGGAGTTCGTGGGCCACGTCCGAGGTGAAGCAGCGTTCCCGCGTGAAGGCCGCTTCCACACGTTGGAGCAGTTCGTTTAACCGCTGGACAACGGGTAATATCTCATCGGGCAAGCCGGACGACCCAACGCGATTCATCAGTTCATCTTCGTGGATGGCTGCGATGTCGCGCGCCAGCCTGCGCAGCGGCCCGAGGCCACGCGCGATGACGATAACGGACACGAGAAGCCCCACGACCATCGTGCCAGTGCCTGCGGCGATCAAGAGCCACATGAGGTGGTCCAAACGGTCTTCGAGGGCGGCCGTTTCACGCGCGACAACGACGGTCACTGGGGGGAACTCGTCGGTTTGGATCGCGCCGTCCGGTCGTTCGCGAGCGTACTCGATGGCAGGACGAAAGCGCATGCCCGCCGCGCGGGCCGGCTGGCCGTTGGGTAGGCGGATCGACTGCAGCACAGGCGCCTCGTCGTGACTGTGAAAATGCGGCAGGTCCGCGCCCGCCAGCGATGCCGAGCGATCCAGAACCGGTCCTTCGTCCACCCAGTACTGGAAGTACAGCCCCCCGCGGGCTTCCTGGAAATCGGGGATAAGCTCTGGCGCCAATTCCACTTCGATCACGCCACGCTCGACCAAAGCGGCCGCCGCCAGCGTTCGGGCCATCTTCTCCAGCGAGAAGTCGAATTCATCGAGCAAAGAACGGCTGATCGTTGTGTAAATGACCACGCCGAACAGAATCAAAAGTACGGAAATGCTTCCCAACATCCCGGCCAGCAGACGCGACCGTAAGGATTTCAGCATGGCTCGTCCCTCAGCGTGTAACCGCGGCCGCGAATCGTCTGGATCAAGGACGGCTGGCCGGGGCAGTCGATCTTCTTTCGAAGATACCCAATGTAAACGTCCACGACGTTGCTGGCACTGGTCGAGTGAAAGTCGTAAACGTGTTCCCAAATATCGGTTCGCGACACCATCTCGCCGGCTCGCATCGCCAAGTATTCCAACAGAGCATACTCCCGCGGAGTCAAATGCAGCTCTTCATCGTCTCGGAAGACCCGCTGCGCGGCCGTGTCGATCCGCAGGCCGCCGAAGGATAAGACCGGATCTTTGCGACGATATCCCCGACGCACCAACGCGTGGACGCGGGCCAACAATTCCTCGAAAGCGAATGGTTTCACCAGGTAATCGTCGGCACCGGCATCCAGTCCGGCAACGCGATCCGACACGGTATCTCTGGATGTCAGGATCAGCACGTGCGTTTCGCGCCGGGCCTGCCGAATCTTGCGGAGGATGGTCATTCCATCCATGCCAGGCAGCATCAAATCGAGCACGATCACATCGTAGTCGTTGCTCATTGCGTGCCAGAGACCATCGTCGCCGTTGTCGGTCACGTCGACAGCAAACCCGGCTTCGCGCAGACCCTTGGCGACGGATTTCCGCAAGGGAGCATAGTCTTCAACGAGCAGTAGACGCATGATTGGGCCTCGACGGCGAGCACGCCTGAAACGGTCGCATTAAGTACCTCACCACAAGTTTTCGGAGATTGGACCGGTGACAGAAACCCGGTTTTTGCGAAAAACCGGGTTTCTATTCCGTGCGAAAACTCCTGCGCGGGTATTTATCGCAGGAATCTTCTCGGGAATGCCACTCAGGCCGCTATTCTCATCATCCTCTCATTTTCGGTTCTCTACAATTCCCCGAAAACCCAACGCGGACTCGCCGGAAGAAGGCAAGTTGATGAGTGTCGATCTGGAATCTGTTGAAACGCCAGCCACCGGAGAGCGGATTGGGGAACGGTCCAGAAACACCAGGGTGGCTATCGCGAGGACCAAACGCCGGAAAGGGAAACGAAAGCTCCTTCTGGTGTTGATACTGGCGGTGGGTACCGCGGCGGGGATATGGTTCTGGCACAACCAACGTAGCCAACCGGAGCAGACTGTGGCTCCGGCCATCGGCAAGGTCGCTCGCCGCGACTTCACCGTGACCGTTCAGGCCATCGGCGCAGTGAAACCCCAGATAGGTGCCGAGGTTCGTGTGGGCGCACGCATCTCCGGCCGAGTCGTCCGCTTGCACGCAAACCTTCGGGATCGAGTGGAGGAAGGACAGACAATCGCGGAACTGGAACAAGAAGAACTCCAGGCAGCCGTCGACGAACGCCAAGCCGAATTGGAATTGGCCGAAGCCAAATTGGCGGCGCTGAGTCGCGTCTTTCCCCGCGAAATCGAAAAGGCGGAATCGGAGGTGACGCGGTGGGAAGCGACGGTCGATCTGGCTAAGAAGGAACTCGCTCGCCAGGACGAACTCCTGGAGCAGGAGTTCATCTCGCAGCAGGAGCGCGATCGAGCCGAAGAAAAACTGCTCGTCGCTCAGGCCCAACTCAAGACAGCGCACAAGGCGCTGGAGGTGGTCAACACGAACTCCGAGGAGGATCAGAAAAAGGCAGCGGCAGAGGTCGCGCGAGCCAAGGCGGCCAAGATCAGCGCAGAAACTCGGCTGGCCTATGCCACCATCACCGCACCGATTTCCGGGGTGATCGGTTCCGTTTCGACTCAGGAAGGCGAGACCGTGGCCGCAGGACTGAACGCTCCGACATTCGTCACGATTGTGGATCTCTCTCGCCTTCAAGTGGATGCCTATGTGGACGAAGTGGACATCGGAAAGATCGAGGTCGGCCAGGAAGCCGTTTTCGTGGTGGAAGCCTTCCCCGTTAAGGAGTTTCAGGGAAAGGTGATGGCGATCTATCCCAAGGCCATCATCCAGGACAATGTTGTCAAATACGTCGCCGCCATTGAAATCAAGAGCGAGTACGAAGGCTTCCTCCGGCCCGAGATGACCACCACCGTCGAAATCCTGCTGGAACCAAGGAGTGTTTTGGCAATTCCATCAAAGGCCGTGAAACGCGATAGCGGCCGCAATGTCGTCTATGTTCCCGGCGAAAACGGGCCTGAGATTCGTGAAGTCAAAATAGGCTGGAAATCCGGCTCGTGGGCCGAAATCGTGTCTGGCCTGGCAGAGGGCCAAGAGGTCCTGCTGGACGTACCGGACCAAGAACAAGGAAATGGAAATGGCTAAACAAACGAAAATCATACGCGAGGCTTGCGTAGCCCTGGCGTCGCACAAACTGCGAACTTTCCTGATGATGATCAGTATCGTCATCGGTATCGCCTCGTTGACGGCTGTGATCTGTATTGGTCAGGGGACCAAAGCAGAGATCATGGGACGAGTCGGGAAGCACGGAAACGACATGATTATGGTCCGCCCAGGCGGAACCATGCAGGTGTTCGCGCCCGACAAGGACCGCGCCCTCGTCTCGTTGAAGCCGGAGGACACCGCGACCATCGAAGAAAGGCTGTCGAATATCCGGCGCATCGCATCGGTCCAGAACGAGCGCAATTGGGACGTCTCATACAAGGACAAAACGGTCAAACAGCGCATCTTCGGTGTCGAGCCCGAATGGGCGAATATCCGGCGTTCCGACGGTATTCACCTCGGCCGAGCACTTGAGGAGGGGGACGAACAAGGGGCCGCCCGCGTCGGCGTGTTGGGTTGGATCACTTGGAAAGAACTGTTCGGTGACGAGGATCCGGTGGGAGCCACCATTCGCGTCGGCGATAATCCTTTTGAGGTGGTCGGCGTGTTTCCCGAACTTGGAGCTGCCGCCGGAAAGGACGACTGGGACTTTCGCGTCGTCGTCCCCAAGTCGACTTCGACGAAGCGGCTGTTCGGGAGACCCCATTTGGAGCAAATCGTCATTCAAGTCCAAGACGCTGAAAAGCTGCACGAAACGGCCGAGCAAGTCAGGGCCGTACTGCGTGAAAACCACGGCCTTGCCCCTGACGCCGAAGACGACTTCTTCGTCCGCGAGCCGAAACACATCGCAGACGCAGCGCTCAGTACGTCGAAGACGCTGAACAACTTGCTGTACGCCACTACCGGAATCGCGCTGTTGATCGGCGGAATCGTGATCATGAATATCATGCTGCTGTCCGTATCGGAACGCGCTCGTGAAATTGGACTCCGGCGGGCCCTGGGCGCACGCCGGCGCGACATCCTCGGACAGTTCCTGACCGAGGCGCTGGCCGTGACGCTGGCTGGAGGCGTCGTGGGCGTCGCCTGCGGAGTGGCGGCGTCTGTCCTGTTGGCCGAACACGTCAAGATTACGGGCGTTTCGTTGGCCGTCTCGATCGTATCGTGCAGCGCCGTGGCGTTGCTGTTCGGCCTGTACCCAGCGCGTAAGGCCGCCGCCGTCGACCCGGTCGTAGCCATGCGGGAAGCCAAAATGTAAGGGAAAGCCAATGATCGAAGTTGAAGATCTTGTCAAAACGTATACGAAGGGCAACGTCGAGACGGAAGTGCTGAAAGGCGTGTCGTTTCGAATCGAGGAGAAGGAGTTCGTCAGTATCATGGGCCCGTCTGGCACCGGAAAGTCCACGCTGATGAACATTCTGGGAGCGATGGACAAGCCCACCAGCGGTCGCTATTCGCTCGACGGCGTAGACGTAGCCACGCTGGACGACGACGACCTGTCGCTGCTGCGTAATCGCAGCATCGGGTTCGTCTTTCAGCAGTTTCATCTACTCGACCGAGCGACTGTTTTGCGCAACGTGATGCTTCCTCTGGTCTACGAAGACGAGGATTCGGGGGATGCCCGTGCACGTGCCGAAGACGTGATCGAAGCCGTTGGCCTCGGCGAGCGCATACACTATCGGCCAACCGAGCTATCGGGCGGGCAACAGCAACGAGTCGCCATCGCCCGTGCCATGGTTACCGATCCCGTGATCGTTCTGGCGGACGAGCCAACGGGGAATCTGGACCATCGCAACGGACTGGAGATCCTGGCGCTGTTCCAGCGATTGAACGCCGAAGGGCGGACGATCCTGATGATCACGCACGACCGCGAGGTGGCCGAGTACGCCAACCGCGTCCTCGTTTTGCGAGACGGCCGCGTTGTCGAGGACCGCGCAATCAGCGAACCTCGTAACGCCGAAGAGGAACTTAGCGCGTTGCCCAGCGAAGAAGCGACCGCCAAGAGCGCGTGATCGTGCCGTGAAGCTCTCCGCCAACCTCGTTCTGTCGTGCCAGATTCTGGCAGCTCACCCATTGCGGACGGTGCTGAGCGTCGTTGGTGTGGCCATCGGCATCGCGGCCGTCGTGCTGATGGTTTCCGTGGGGCGCGGCGCAGAGAAGCAAATCCTCGACCGCATCCGATCGCTGGGCACCAATCTGATCGTCGTTCAAGCGGCCCAGGCGCGGACCGTCGCCGGCCGAGAGCGGCAGTCGGAAACGGTAACCGCGCTGACGCTCAAGGATGCGGATGCGATCACCGAGGAGTGTCCCTCGGTTGCATTGGCCGCAGCAGCGGTCAGCAAGCCCTCGACTGTCCACTGGCAATCCAGGAAGGCATCGACGACCGTCGAAGGTCTGGCCATTGATGGGTTCGAGATCCGTTGTATTCCGCTGGCGACTGGCCGGTTCTTCGACGAAACGGAAGAGCGTTCACGTCGGCGCGTCGCCGTCGTTGGGCCGACGGTTGTGGAAACGCTGTTCGGCGGAACTGACCCGGTCGGCCAGCGTATCCAGATCGAGCGGGTTCCGTTCGAGGTGATCGGCGTTCTGGCACCGCGAGGATCAAGCTCTTACGGCTCCGATCAGGACGACATCATTCTGATCCCCCTGGAAACGGCGATGCGCCGATTGCTAAGTATCACCTACATTCATGCCATCTACGTCCAGGCACGCGACGGCAACAGAATGGACCAAGCGGACCAAGAGGTCAGCGAATTGCTTGAAGAACGTCATCGACGGCGCCGGCAGTCGAATACCTTCACCATTCAAAACCAGGCCGACCTGATCGAGACCGAACGAGAGACGACACGATCGCTCACGTTTCTGATCGGTTCCGTGGCAGGCATTGCGTTGGCGGTCGGCGGTGTGGGGATCCTGGCCGTGATGCTGATGGGGATTCGCGAGCGAACCCGCGAGATTGGTCTGCGGCGGGCTGTCGGCGCGCGGCGCCGAGACATCGTCGCGCAATTCCTGCTCGAAGCCGTTCTGCTGGCCAGCGGCGGCGGGTTGCTTGGGGCTGGCGCCGGCATTGGCGCGAGTTACGGTGCCGCGACACTATGGAGTTGGGAGACCGTGCTTTCATGGCCATCCGTCGCGATCGGCCTGGTCTTCTCGGTCACCATCGGTATTCTCTTTGGTATCTACCCAGCGTTTCGAGCCGCCAAACTCGAACCCATTCAGGCCCTTCGAGGTGAGTAGCGGCAAGCTCGTTTAACCCCGATACCGTTCAATTCTCACGTGGGATAGGCATCTTGCCTGTCATGCTTGCACAACATTTTGGGATCCGAGCAGTTCGACTACCCGATATGACAGGCTGGAAGCCTATCCCACTAAGCATGCACGCAAAACTGAACGGTATTGGGGTTAAACGCAAAGAATCAACGGCGCGGCGCCGGCCTGCAGATGGGATGTGGCGGGATGGTCGATTAGATAGCGACGAGTGCGATCACTCCGATGGCAAGATAAGCAACCACCAGACGCCAATCAACTCGGACTCGTTCTTGGTAACTGACTTCCGTATCCATGACAGAACTCCCCTTACATCGCTTCTATCTCTTCTGTTCGCTGGAATTATCGTCGGGGAGTGTGAAGAAAGTGCGAGCACTGTGTTAAGATCACGTTAATTCCTCCTTTGTCGTCGTTGATCTGCGATCCAGTACCACGCGATCAGCCCCAGCCAAACCACCGCCAACGACAAAGTTGCATAGGAAAGCTGTCGTACGGCAATGAATGTAGCAGCGGCGAGTATCGCGACGGCTGCCAGCGCATCGAACAAGCGGAACTCGCTCAAGATCGCGGCGAAAGTGCTTCCTCGTAAACAGACACGGGTTCGCGAAAACGGTAACCTATGCCGTGTACGGTTTCGATCAGCGTCGAGCGTTCGCTGAGCTTCCCACGGATGGCTTTGATGTGCACGTCGATCGTGCGTACTTGGCCGCGCGAACCGCCGTTCGCGCATTCGCTCTTCAGCAAACGCCGATCGAACACCTTGCCGGGCTCGCCGGCAAGAGCCCACAGCAATCGGAACTCGGTCGGCGTGAGATCCAAACGCCGACCGTCGATTGTCGCGCGATGACGGTGCCAGTCCATCTCCAAACCCTGAGTCGAAATCCGTTCGTCCCCGTTCGCATTGCCCTTCGTGCATGACTGCAGGGCGTTCATTCCCAGCTCTATGCTGAGCCACTCCCGATCAACCGATTCGCTGGCCGGTGACGCAGCGTTGGCAGGATGATCGTCGCCGTGGTTCGGCGTCAGCAAGAACACGGGGACCTTCTGTGGAGGCAGGTGCCCGCGAATCTGACCGCAAATGTCCAAGCTGTCCATGTCCGGGATATCGTAGCCCAGCACTACGGCGTCGGGCAAAGCGTCCAGAGCCCGCTTGACGCCCTGCTTTCCGGTGGACGCGGTCAGCACTTCACAGCCGGACCGAAACAACCGTGTTTCGAGGCTCTGTGGGAAACGCCCATCCCTTCCAATGATCAAGATGGCTGGTTTGTGCATAGTCTCCACACGACGCGGTACTAACCGAATTTGCCGGTGACATAATCTTCCGTTTCCTTTTTCTCGGGGCACGCGAAGATGTGGTCGGTTGTGCCGAATTCGATGACTTGCCCCTGGTAGAAAAAGGCGGTCATATCCGATACGCGAGTAGCTTGCTGCATGTTGTGTGTCACGATGACGATCGTGTACTGCGTCCGCAGTTCATAGATCAGGTCCTCGATGCTACTGGTGGAAATCGGATCGAGTGCCGAGCATGGCTCGTCCATCAGCAGGACTTCGGGGCCGGTGGCGATGGCCCGCGCGATGCAGAGCCGTTGTTGCTGGCCGCCGCTGAGCCCGAGTGCGGGTTTTCGGAGCCGATCTTTGACTTCGTCCCAGACAGCGGCCTTGCGCAGCGCCCATTCGACCAACTCGTTCAACTCCGCTCGCGTCAGTTTAAGATGCAGCCGAGGGCCGTACGCCACGTTGTCGTAAATCGACTTGGGAAACGGGTTGGGTTTCTGAAATACGATGCCAACGCGACGCCGCAGGTCGACCACGTCGGTCGTGCGGGCGAGCACATCCAAGTCGCGCAGTTTCAGGGTGCCTTCGGCCCGTGCCGACGGCACTATGTCGTTCATCCGATTGATCCAGCGCAACAGCGTTGTCTTCCCACATCCACTGGGTCCGATCAGCGCCGTGACCCGCTTTTCGGGAATCATCATCGAGATGTCGCGAAGAGCCTGGAAATCGCCGTAAAAGGCGTTGAAGCGGTCAAACTGAACCGACGTATCGCCTTTCGTCTCCTTGGGTGTTTTCGCTCGCTCGCTGGTCACGGGTCGCGATTCGGCGATCGGCCGCTGTGCTGGCGGCGGCTGCAGCGCGACATCGGTTTTCGCCATCAGAGGCTCGGTTATCACGGTCATGAGCTTTCCTCTTCCTTCCGTCAGTGGTCATCGCGTTATGTCAGCGGTTTCTGCAATTTGTTGCGTATCAGGACTGCCAGAGCATTGAACGACAACAGCACGGCCAGCAGCACAATGATGCCCTTGGAGGCGACGGTATGAAACTCCTGCTGGGGCCGCGCGGCCCAGTTGAAGATCTGCAGCGGCATGACCGAGAAGTCGTCCATCAGATTTCCGGGTTGCGACGCAATGTAAACGATGCCGCAGATAATCAGGATCGGTGCCGCTTCACCGATGGCGCGGCTCATCGCCAGAATCGACCCCGTCATAATGCCGGGCATAGCCGCCCGCAAAGTGATGTCCTGGACCGTCTGCCAGCGAGTGGCTCCCATGGCAAGCGACCCTTCGCGCAAAGAATCGGGGACGGCACGCAGGGATTCCTGCGAAGCGATTATCACGATTGGCAGCACGACAAGCATCAGGGTCAATCCTCCGGCCAGCACGCCGCGACCGAACGGGAAGCGAAAGTAGTACCACGACTTCCTCCCGATTCGGCCGGCTTCGGCGTCGGTCCGCAGCGTGAACGCGCGGAGCTTTGGTTCTTCGGGGAGCGGACCCCGGGGCCCGATCACGTTGACCTTAATGCGATGCCCCGAACTGACGGTGGCGATCATGCCAGACCGCGGCTCGACGCTGGGCGAGCTTACGCCCGCGACCGGGACGAGCAGGATGCGATTACCTTCGCTGACAAACTGATCAAAGTACCGGGCCCCCACTTCGACCGCCGGTTGGTTCACGTTGCCAAGCAGGCCAAACATACCTGCGAAGGCAGTCAAGCCGATGATGCCATAGACCACTGACGGCACGCCAGCCAGGTTGCTGATGTTCACTTGTACGAAGCCATGCAGCAGCCGCATCACCCGGCTGCGCGGTTTGAACTCTTCCAGCAGAATTGCTGTTGCCACCCCGATCGGCAGCGCGAACAGCGCACAGACGCCGCATACCCAGAGGGATCCGAACAGGGCGGGCTGGATGCCGGCCTTTTCCGGACTGGCGCTCGGCGGTGAATTCACGAAACCCCAGCTCAACGCCGGCAGTCCCTGCACCAGAATCGCGGTCAGCAGAACGGCCAGGATCACAACGGACAGAAATGCCACGGCCAGACAAAAGACGACGAACCAGCGGTCCAACCGATATCGCCCGGCCACGGACCGCCTTCGCTTCGGCAGGCTGTATGTCTCTGCAACTAGACTGCTACTCATTCATACGCCTCGCGAAATCGTCTACGCACGATGTTGCCGAGCAGTGTCAGGCCGAATGTCATGATGAACAGAACGGCGGCGACAGCGTACATCGAGAAATACTCCATGCTCTCGTGACTCGCATCACCCAGTGCCATTTGCACCATCCAGCCGGTCATGGTTTGAATCTCGTTTCGCGGATCGACGGTCATCCGCGCCGTGGCACCGGCAGCCAGTGCAACAATCATCGTTTCGCCAATGGCGCGGGCAATGGCCAGCAAAAACGCCGACACGATACCCGATAGCGCCGCGGGGACGACCACTTTAGTCGCCACGTCGAACCGCGTTCCACCCAATCCGTACGCGGCGTCCCGCAGGCTTCGCGGGACTGCCTGCAGGGCGTCCTCGGCCAGCGAACAGACGGTCGGCAGGCAGAGGATTCCGACCGCCAGTCCGGCGCTGAACGCGTTGTAAACATTAAACCCTTCGTGCAGGAACTTGAGACCCGGTGTGATGATGGTGAGTGCAAAGTAGCCGTAAACGACGGTCGGGATGCCCGCTAGAATCTCCAGCGTCGGCTTGAGCCAAGCGCGTAGACGCCGGTGTGCGTACTCGCTCAGATAAACGGCGGTGATCAGGCCGAGCGGCAGAGCGATCGCCATTGCAACCGCGGTCACCAGCAGCGTACCGGAAACGAGCGGCCAGACGCCAATTTCGTGCGAAAACAGCGGCGACCACTTTGTCGACGAGAAGAACTCGCCAGCCGTTACGCCATCCATGCCGAAGAAGCGCAAAGTCTCACGAAACAGAACCAGGATGATGGTGAACGTAATCAGAATCGAGAAAGCGGCGCACAGGACGAGAAACGATCGGATGCACAACTCGCGCACTCGCGCCGCCGTCTTAGAGCGGCGACGTGACGGATGGTGTACGACCCAGGAAATGTCTCGCGTCGCAGTGATGCCGGCCATCTTACTGAATATCCACCAGATTCTCCGACGTGTACAACTCCGCGATCGTTCCGCTCCGCTTTTCCATTTCGCGCGTGAGGAAATGAGTCCCCGTCAGGCGGTCCTGGTAGTGGTTGCGGGCGAGTTCGTATATCTCGTCGGGCAGAGGAACGTAATCGACCTTCGTCGCAAGCGAAGCGGCGTTCTTCAGGTAAAACTCGATAAACTGCTTCACCTCGGGGCGCTTGAGCGAATCGAGCTTCACGTAAATGAACAGCGGCCTGCTGAACGGAGCGTACTCGCCGCTCGCGATCGTTTCCCGGGTGGGCGCGACCGCCTTGCCATCCGGATTGACGATCTTGACCGCTTTGATCTTGTCGATGTTGGCGAAGTAATACGAAGCACCGAAGAAGCCGATCGCTCCTTTTTCGCCTGCCACGCCCGTGACCAGCACGTTGTCGTCTTCGCTGACCGACATGTCGTCGCGCGGATGCTCATTCTCCTCGTCCTTGGCAACCACGTCGCCGAAGAAGTAGTCGAAGGTGCCCGAGTCAGTACCCGGGGCGTAGATCTTGATGGCCAGATCAGGCCACTCGGGATTCACGTCCTTCCAGGTCTTCGCGCCCGCTTCACGGAGGAAGATCTTTTTCAGCTCTTCAACCGTCAACTGCTCAATGAAGTCGTTCTCGCGATTCACCACGATCGAAAGTCCGTCATAGGCAATCGGCAATTCGACAAACGGGACACCGTTGCTCTTGCAGGCCGCGAACTCGGAGTCCTTGATTGGTCGCGAGGCGTCCGAGATATCGGTCTCGCCCTTGGTAAAGCGTTTGAAGCCGCCACCCGTTCCCGATGTCGCGACGGTCACCCGTACTTTCGTAAACTCCTTCTCGAACTCTTCCGCCGCTGCTTCGCTGATCGGTGCCACCGTGCTCGACCCGTCAATCACGACCTGCCCTTCGATCTGCGTAAGTTCGCTGCCGCCATCCTCTTCCGCCAGCACATCCTCGATATCCGTGATCTCCTGCGTCGAGTTGGTAGCGGGGCCGCAGCCGACGGTGACCAGCAGCAGCCCACAGCCACTTGCCTGCAACAACAGCCGCCACATTTGCCTTGAAATCATCCCATTCTCCCCCTCAGGTCTCGTAGTGAAAACGACATTTCTCAGTCGAACCTGACGTAATCCTATGGGGCCCGTATGAGAATCCGATGAGGATCGAGTGAAGATCCCGTTAATGCGTGAAAGCGCCCCGGACCGGCTTGCCCACCAGGGTCACCAAGCAACATTTACAGCCGACTTGGCCGCTCGGTAACCGCGTAGCTGATCCAAGCGCCCAGACGCTCGAATTCCACGTTCACTCCGGACAACCTGGCCCCCGCTCTACGGTGTCAAGAAGGGCGAGTCCCATGGCCGCGACTGCTGCGAATAGCAGCAAGGTCCGCAAGCGAAACCGAAATGTGTAAGCTTCAGCTTAGTCGACCGGGAGTCGGTAACGCTCACACCCTCACGACGGAAGGGCAATGCACAGATGCTAGAATCGCGCCGCCGCATGCGCGGCGGTAGGTCCGCGCAAGAAATACTGTCGGATGGCTTGCAGCGACCGGCAGAGGAAGAACGACGCAAAGGCACCAATTGAGAGATGGGAAGTGGTTGGCTGGTCGATTAGATAGCGACGAGTGCGATCACTCCGATGGCGAGATAAGCAACCACCAGACGCCAATCAAGTCGAACTCGTTCTTCGAAGCTGACTTCGGTATCCATAACGAAACTCCCCTTGCGGCACACATGTCTCTTTTACTGAGAGAGATTATCGTGGGGGAGTGTGAAGAAAGTGCGAGCACTGTGTTAAGATCGCGTTAATTCCCTCCTAGCCTGCGTTTACCCGTGATCCAATACCACAGGATTAGCGCAAGCCAGACAATTGCCAGCAACAGAGCTGCATAGGAAAGCTGGCGTACGGCGATGAAGGGAGCGGCGGCGAGTATGCCTACGGCTGCCAATGCCTCGGACGACGGCTTGACGATCCCAAACACAACAGCAATTGCCTGACGCCGCACGTTCTTGGGCATGGGAAAATACAGCAACTGCGTGCCCGGGTCGTTCAGGCTCCTCCTCAACACGTCGCATCCTTTGGCAAAGGTGATGGCCCACAGGACGATGCGTTGCGCCGAGGCCGCCAACGTGCAGACGCTGGCCACTGCTAATGTGAGCGGCAAAACCATCAGCGTTGGCATGACCCCCAACCGGTGGATGATTCGGCCGGTCAGCACCAACTGCGTAGCCCCGGTCAGCAGAAATACGATCGCGTAGAAATACCCGAAGTACGTGGTCAACCTCGCTTCATCGCGTGCCAACTCGTCGGCCGCGGCCACTTTCCATTGAAATTCGACCAGGGTGCTGACCAACACAGTCAGACAAACCAGACCCGCGATCAACAGCAGCGACGGACTGGGCACGCCGCCAATCGTTTCGTCCACGTCTGGCGTCTGATCGCCATATTCCAGTGGCACGGCCGCTGCTGGCGCGGACACGATGGGACTGCTTCGCAGGAACAGAATCGGCAGAAATGCAATCACATCCATTGCTGCCGCGAGGTACATGAGATCTTCGGTCGCCATTCGTTGCCCGAGCCAGCCGACGAGGCCACCCAGCGTGATTCCGGCTCCGGTGGCTCCCAGGGCAACGATTCCGAAAACACTTCCCCGCCGGCCGTGCGTGAACTGTTCGTTCAGCAGCGTCGTGAATTGAACGGACCCGAGTGCGCCGCGGATTTGGGCAAAAACATAAACGCCCGCAAAGAGGACCAACGAGCCGGAGTGTTGGTGCATCAGCGTAGGAAGGGCGAGAGAGATGACGGCGTACGAGGCCAATGTCCAACGGACGATACGTCGCAACGACTGTCGCCTCGCGCATGAGCCATACAGGATCGACGCCAGTGCCACGGCCCCGGCGGCCACCATGTACATGGCTGGAAGCTTGTCCGTTCCGATTTGGCTGAGGAACAAACTGTCGGCGACCGTTCGGGCCGTCACGTAACCGCCGGCGCTACCGAACACGTAGATGAACAGCAGCAGGGCCGTCGGGCGATCCTCGGGCGGCACGTCCACAAGGCCAGCTACGGGAAACTGAGCCAAACCGGCGAGTCGGGTTTTGCGTCGTGGTTCCATGTGACCATCGGGGCTTTCCGTTGCACCGCGCAAGACCGTTGACGCGGATCGACCGGGGCGGGCACCGACGCCGATTATGGAATGCGGGCGGGGCTTCCGGAAAAGACAGTATACCAGCGAAAGCGGTACCCAGGAAAGAACCCGCGGACAAGTCGAGTGGCTGTTGAAACATACACGCGGCTATTTGGCGCAGGGGCCCAAAGCAAGCCGCTGTTCCTTGGCCATTCGCTCGCCGTGTGCTTCGACCAACAAGCGCTGAATCGAGATAGGTTCGAAGCGATACTTCGCGACACCCGCCACGCGCGGGTCAGTGATTATCAGCCCGGATCCATCCAGAACATTTCTCACGCGGAATGCTCGTTCTCGGCCTTCGTGCATTGCCGTGACGACGTCATTTTCGCGAACCGGGAAGTATCCCCGGTCGTCGATTGCACTTTCTCGCAGATACCTTACGGCCACGCACTCCAACAAGGACAAATACAGATCAAGGTGGTCTGGCTTTTCGATGCTGGGGCGATCGTGCACCTTGGTCTCACGAACGAGCCATCGGTCGAGGTACGCCCGGCCGATCTGGCATTCGTCGTACGGCCGCCGTTCAAGCGTCTCTCGCTCGAGGATCTCTCGGATCATCGAGTTCCCCGCCAGATTGCACAACGCACCGCAGACGGCCTGGTGCTCGCTTGCGCATTGGGCCAAAGCGTTTTGCACAGCGGGGCGCATGCTGTTGTTGTCTTCACACGTGACCGTCTGAAACGTGCCTTGGCGAGAGAATCCACTCTCTACCCAGCGAGAGTAAACGTCCAGCGGCATCTTGCTCGTTTCTTTGCCGTCGGGCGCCCACGCCAAGTCGTACTTCCATGTGTGATAGTTCCAACTGGATACGGTCAAGTCGCCAGTCGTGGAGAAGGCCGGAGGATTGAGGAGATACAACTCTGCGTCGGAGTGGCCGAGTTGTTCTTTCCGCTTGATCCAGAATTCGCGGAACGCGAACCCTCGCCCGAACACCGCGACGTGGACGAACTGCCGATCGCGATGAAAAGCAAAATCCGCGACTTGTTCCAAAACCCAAACGTGGTCGTCGGCGTGTATCTCGTCCAGCGAGTCGATGACGTAGAAGCTGGCCCCCCGCGATTCCAGGTACTCTCGTAATCGCGGCTGGCTCTTGTCGGTCACGGACTTCAGTCGGCTGATCACGAGGTCGTCGGTCGCGAGGTCTTCCTTGTCCGTGGTGATGCCCTCCTCGGCCCACTCGTCATACAACTCGCGAATGTCGAACTTGCAGGTCGCCGCCTTGGGGAAGTCCTTATCGAATACACTTCCCTTAATGAACGTCTTACCAACGCCGGCTGCTCCGGCGACCAGCGTCAACGTCCGGCCAGCGGGCGCGGGCTCGGATCGAAACGCCTTTTTGACGCTCTCCAGGCGGTCTCGCAGCAGGCGGTTTTCGGCCCAGTAGTAATCGGGCAACTCGGCGTGGCGGTTGGGGCCATTGATTATCGGGCTGGGCAGCACGCGCAGCTCGATCTCTCGAAGAAGCGAGGTATCCAGCCTGGCCACCGCATTCGACGCAGGCGAAACGTTCGAACTCTGCTGGCCCACGTGTGGATCTAATCCCGCCCGGTCCACCGCGCCGTCGGTTCGGAGAAGCGCGGCGTCTTCACCATCGGCAGACGACGAACCACAGCCCCCGGCGATGGCTAGGGTAAGTGGAATCAACAAATGCAAGCAACGGTCAACACTGGCTCCATGCTTCACTGCCGTGAGTTCCTCTCGTCATACTGGACCATTCTTGTCGAAAGCTACTTCCTCGACCGAGATGTGTGAGACGAGTGTAACAACGGGCAAAACAGGCTGCTAGCAGCACAGAACCAACTTCACGGAAGCTTCATCAACTTCATCAAAGCTTCACGTGGAACGGCCTTATCAGGTGGTCTTTCATACGCCAGTGGAAGGCAGCAGGGTCAAAGGCCAATCACGCCACAAGGGGCGAGTGCAGATGGCGGGGGCTCTCGGATTCGAGCCTGCGACGAGGGACTGTAACGATTATGACGGTCGTAGGACGCTGGTTTAGCGAATGATCGCATTACAACGGTAGTGTGAATCTTTCTTAATATTCCACATGTGCAGGTTGTCCGATTCGGTGATAGGCGGTGGCCGCGTTCAGGCTCGGAGGCGGGCTGGCCAGCCTCGCCACTGCAATCACCGATAGCAGAATCAACACGCATGGAGGGTGAACATGAAATCGTCCAAAGCGGCAACGCTTATCGTTCTCTGTGGCTACCTCGCCTTGACGGTAAGCGAAGGCAAGTCGCAAGATCACTTTTCGGTTGGGGACTACGGTCGCACGGTCACCATTTCGGAAGCGTCTCTTAACAACATGATGACCCGGCTGGAAGCCCTGGAGGCGTCGATCGCCGACAACGCCGAGGAGGGCGGCTGGGAGGACGTGTCGCAAGAGAAATGGAAGGTCAAGTGGGGCGGTCGCGTCATGCTCGACTCCGTCAACTGGGTCGGCCAAGATCCCGGTTACGGCGGCACAAACAGGGGGCAGAACTATCTCGAAATGCGGCGAGCACGTTTTCGCGCCGAGGGCGAAGGTTATGGAATCTACTTCTGGCAGATGGAGCTCGACTTCGCAGCGGACGATGATTCCGGTGCCCAATACAACGCCGGGAGTCCCCACGGCGGCATTACTCACGTGATCAACGTCGGCCCGGTTGTTGAAATGAAAGACGTGTACGTGGGCGTCAACGACATCCCGCTGCTGGGCACTGTTCTGATCGGACATTTCAAAGGGCCGTTTAGCATGGAAGAGTTGAGCAGTTCCAGGCACATCACATTCCTGGAACGAGCGTTGCCCAATTACTTCGTTGCCGGTCGTGAGGTTGGCATTGCCGCCTACAATCGCTCGGCGTGCGAGAATGTCCTGTGGGGCTTTGGTGTCTTCGCCGATGGTGTTCCAGAATCGACCAAGCAAATCGTCGACCACAACATCGGCACGCAGGTGGTCGGCCGGGTCACGTGGACGCCGTATTACGACGAGCCATCCGACGGACGTTATTTGCTGCATCTGGGGGCGGGCTTTCGCCACGTCCAAGACCGCGACGGCATGTACAATCTCCGCGTACGCCCGGAGACCCACGAGAGTATCCGGGTGATCGACTTCGATGGCGACAACGATCGGGCAAATCACCACACGGTCTATAACGCAGAAATGGCCTGGGTTCACGGACCGTTTTCGATTCAAGCGGAGGGCTTTGTCGACGTGGTCGACGTCGTAGGCGTCGGAAACACCAACGCCTACGCCGCATACGCCCAAGCCACCTATTTCCTGACCGGCGAGAACCGCGTGTACAAGCGAAGCCGCGGCACGTTCAGTCGTGTGACACCGCACACGAATTTCTGGCTCGCCCGTGGCGCCGGCATTGGCCCCGGTGCCTGGGAGTTAAAAGCCCGCTGGTCGTACATGGACGTCGATAACCTGTACGCCGCCGGCTTCACGGGAGATACGAACGAGAACGCCGAGCAGGTCAATAATTTGGCGGTGGGCTTCAACTGGTACTGGAATCCCTACACCCGCATGATGTTTGATTACTGGCACTCGTGGAATGAGCGGCCGGGTCTTGTCGCGGACAACGCGGACTTGATCGGCATGCGGATGCAGTACGATTTTTAGAGCAGGGGCGTGAATGGGTTTGTAGTGCCGCCTTTAGGCGGTCTACCGAGCGGCGTGCCGGCCCTAGACCGCCTAAAGGCGGCACTACGAACGGCCCAACAAATCAACCGATAGGAGCAAGCTGAATATGAACCTCTCCCATAAGACGTTCGCGACGCTTGTGGGCGTCGTGCTGGCCGGATTGGTCGTCAACGCCGCTTACGCCGGCGGCGGCGATACCAAGGGCGGGTGCTCGCCGAAGAGCGGCTTGAGCTTGCTGGGCGGCTGCCGCGACTGCGGATGCAGGAACGACTGCAACGTGGTGTGCCGGCTCAAGAAGGAACCATTGACCAAGAAGGTCACTTGCTGGACCAGCGAAGAAGAGCCTATTTGCCTGCCTGGTCCCAGCAAGCGGGGCAGCCGTCACTCGACCGACGTTTCCTGCACCGATGGCAAGGCCGGTTACGAGGGCTGTTGCCCGGAGAAGGGTCACAGCCACTTGAAGAGAGTCGTCTGGTTCGAGTGGTGCATCCCGAGCGTCGACAAGAAGGGCGTCAGCGATTGCAGTCATTCTTGCACTCGCAAGAAGCTGATGCGCAAGGAAATCGAAGTGCCGATCAAGGGTGCCTTCAAGTACAGTTGGGAGACGGTCGACCTGTGCAAGAAATGCGTCGACGACTACGACACGACTCCTACTCCCGAGGAGGCCGGTGCCGATGTCCCAACTCCGCCGCCAGTCGAAGCCCGTATTCTGTACGGCAAACGGGTTGTCGAGAGAATGGCGTCATACAACGAATAGAGCCATTGACCTTGAAAGGGATGTTCGCTTTTCTCCGGCATAAGATCTGTGTGGTTTGTAGAGGCAATCCGGCCGAATCCGGAGAAAGACGGCCTCTTGTGAACGGCAATGGAGCCTCGGCAGTCAGGCGGCCTGGCGCATCGGCAGCAGCCCTTCGACGACGACTGATCGGATCAACGAGAACGGGGTACGGAAATGAGAGCATTCAGTTCTGTTGGGCTGGGCATCGCGCTGGGCTGTCTGCTTCTGATTCCCGGCGTTGCCAGATCGCAAGACACAGTGATGGTCAACGGTCAGCCTGCCGTGCTGCTGTCTGAGGCTTCCTACGAAAACTTGATGGATCGTCTCGATACAATCGAAGCGTCCCTGGGAGAAGTGTGCGACGACGGCTGGGAAGACATCTCGGACGAGGGTTGGTCGCACAAGGTGGGCGGCGGCATATCGGCCGATTGTGTAATGTACGCGGCTCAAAACGCCGGCAGTCTCGCGAAGGTTGCCAACGCCCAAAACTACTTTGAGTATCGTTTTCTGCGGATGTCTGTCGCTGGTCAAGGCTATGGGGTTTACGACTATAAGATCGAGTTTGATTTCGAACCGGAAAACGATGGCCGCGAAGGTGTGGTTGTCAGGAATGTGTATTTCGGCATTCACGAAGTCCCGATTCTGGGCCATGTGCGATTCGGTAACTTCAGGGCTCCATTTGGCCTGGAATGGTCAACGGCATACAGGTATCTAACATTCATGGAACGTTCCTTACTCGGTATTTTCCCTGCGGCTTGGAAGACCGGGGTGGCCGCCTTCAACCACAGCGCCGACGAAAACCTCACATGGGCCTTCGGCGCGTTTTTCGAAGACATCGATCAGGTGAGAAAGGAACGGATTGGCGATGCACAGGGCACGATTGCTCTTGCGCGAGCGACTTACACTCCTTACTACGACGAGCCATCGGAGGGCCGCTATCTGATCCACACGGGCATCGGATACCAGTACGTGGACGACAGGGACGACTTGGCCACCTTCAGCGTTCGACCTGAGGTCCACGAAAGCGGCTCCTGGCTCACGACCGCCCCGATCGCAGTCGACCAGTACAACGTACTGGGGTTGGAGGGCGCGCTAGTTTGGGGTCCGCTCTCGGTGCAGTCCCAGTACATGTACGTGCCCGTCAGTGGTTTCGACTTCCACGGTTTTTACGTCTACGGAAGCTGGTTTCTGACGGGAGAAAACCGAGCTTACAGTCGCACATCAGGTTGCTTCACCCGCGTCAAACCGCACACAAACTTCTGGTTTGTGCGCGGTGCGGGCCTGGGTTGCGGGGCAGTGGAATTGGCTACGCGTTGGTCACACCTGGACCTGAGCGGCACAGGCCATGCTGACGGTGGAGTGCAAAACGATCTGACCGTGGGGCTGAATTGGCACTGGAACCCGTATGTCCGCTGGACGTTCAACTACATCCACAGTTGGACTAAGTACGATAACGGCGACGCGACCGCAGAAAACGACATCCTCGGCATCCGCGGACAGGTCGATTTCTAGAAGCCTTGTCACGCGGCGCTTGAAAATCGACGGTGCATGGATTGTGTGTGAGTTTTCACAACGATCATACAAATGGTTCTGATTTCTCGCGCAGGATTCTTGCCTGTTGTCTGGCGTCGCCCCGGAAGCCGTCTTTGTCGGTTTTGAGACAAAGGGTTGTGTCTCGAAGCAGATTAGGCAGGAGGAACGCATCATCAAAGGGAGCATCCGTCTTTCGCGGTTAGACGCCCGCACTCATGGACGCGATCGCGGAAACAATCAAACTCCCGGTAGGAACGGCACGGCTTGGGCGCGGACGAGAGTCCTGGCCCGTCGAACTGACCGCTGACTAGACTAGGTCTTCGATCTGACGGGGCTCAGGGTAATGTCGAAGACTCGGATCTCATCAGAAGCCGCATCGGCCAAGTGGTCGGGATACAGCGCACGCAAATGCACGCCCTCACGCGGAAGTACTGAGTAATTCCCACGTCAGACTAGCGGAACCAGTCTCCGCTCCTAATCTGTCGTCAAGGTCCCGGCTTCGGCACGCCAACTCGCGACCGTAGCGCGGCGGGATACAGTGTAACACCGGGCCATACACCACTCCTTGCCTTTCTCTCCCTAGCCTCATCTTGATGACGGATGGGCGACGGAGACCGGGACAGAAAAGCCTTTGCAGTCAGCGAGGTCCACCGCAGTATTGGTCGCGGTTCGCGGACTGCTCGCGTCAACAGAAGCTCTTTTCGGCAATTGGCACAGGCCTTGCAAACCAGCCTTCTGACTGTACCGCCAGGTTACGAGCCACCGAGGCATCGCGAGGTGACGGAGAATGCTATGAACAGGCAAGACTCAAGGCGGTACAAGGAACGGCTTCTCGCCCTGCGGTCTTCCCCTTGAACATGCGATCTTGACGCGGATTTGCTGCGTGATTTCGCACATGCACCATTTGATTGCATAAGGGCACGGCCGCAACGCCGACTTGCCGCGAACCATTTTGATTCCTCGCGCAGCTTTGGCACGAGTCTTGCGACAGCGATGGCTGGTGGTGATAGTAGTATGGCCGATGAGTTTAGGCCATTCTCAACCACTAGGTGGCGAGTTAGACCATGGGGAAGGTGAGGTATTAGGGAGGTTGTGCGATGAGTCTTGAACGGAATACTGCGGGAGACTTCCCGGACGTCGCGGAAGCCGCATTTGTGCACGAGACGGCTACACTGATTGGCAACGTGGTTGTCGAGGATCGCGTCTTCATCGGCCCGCAGGCTGTGCTGCGAGCGGATGAGCTTGGCCCCGACGGCATCGTGCATCCGATCGTCATCGGCGAGGGTGCCAACGTACAGGACCGCGCGGTCGTGCATGCATTGGGTGGCACAGCAGTCAACATCGGGCCCGAATCGTCGATCGCGCAGGGCGCGGTCGTCCAGGGGCCGTGCCAGATTGGGGCGAACTGCTTCATCGGTTTCAACACCGTCGTCTTCAAGGCAACGTTGGGCGACGACGTAGTGGTGATGCACCACTCGCTGGTGGAGGGCGTCACGATCCCTCCGGGGCTTCATGTACCATCGATGACGCCTGTTCGAAACGAGGACGAAGTTCAACGCTTGGCGCCTGCAACCACGGACATTATCGCCTTCGCCACGAAGGTCTCCCAGGCGAATCGTGCTCTCGCGCAAGCCGCACTCGAGTGCCGATTCGACGAGGAAACAAGTCTTGGCGGAGACATGAGGCGAGGATGAGCTTTCGACTGACCCGGGGCACTGGGTGCGCGGTGCGTCTTGCATCGCGGGAGCGATCCTCGGTAGACGGACCGGTTGCGCAATAATGATTCAACGCCTGTTCTGGCCCTCGGCTTCATCCTTGGTTGCGGCGGCCTCGTGCGAGCCGTTCCGACAGCCCCAGCTCCATGGCGGCGTCTCGACTTTGTCTGAGCGAATTTTGGCTGATGAGAGCGTGCGAAGGCGGAAACGACGCGCGTTCGCAGCCGGAAGCGAGGAAACCACTATACTTGGAGGGCCTTCGATGGGCGGCGCGCCTGCGGTGATTATCCTCGGCAGCATTACGCTCGTGGGCATGGGGGGCCACATCTCCTCCTGCGTGCTGGCGAACTGGGGCCGGACGGTACCGTCAAGCCAGTCGCGGTCTGCTGCGAGTAAGCCAAGATTCAGGATGGCGTGGTTGTCCACGCCGTCTGCAACGCGAGTGACTATCGGCGACAGGTGATCTGCACGTGGAGGCCCCAGAATTGCAGGTCCAAACATTACCAGCAACCATCACGCCCCTTTTTTTCGTTAGAAAGTCTGTTGACTGCCTTCTCGACAGTTCCTATATTGCCAAGAATTGCTTTGTGATTTTTCCTTCCGTGATTTCGCCTTACAGGGACATGAGATCTCAAGGTTTTCGCTTCAAATTGTTGCTGGTTGTGTTGTGCGCTCCCTCGTTTCTCGGCGTTCTGCCAGGGTCCGTCGGCGTGCAGACATGGCATGGTGACGGTCGGACCTCAAGTGAATCGGAGCATTGCGAAAACGAGTCGAAGGAAGACGCGTCGTCCCACAGCGCACTCAGAATGAGGTGTCGCCAGCCCCTTTCTCGGAATCGCATCACAGCTTTCGCAAAGCCTTGTTCATCCGGCACTTCAAGTCGGCTGCGCGGTGAAATCGGGCGGCATACTTTCTTTCGCAGCATGCGTGCCGAGCACTCCTCTCGGAACGGAGTGAGTGCTCCTCTGATCTGCTAACCGCTCACCGCCGGCTTGCTGCGTTCTGACACTCGTAACCGTCGGCTAATACGGGCACGGTGTGTCTGAGAACCATGCTCCTGCCCACTGCGTCTGATCCCGCTTTGTTAGCCTGCCCGTGGAACGCCTTGAATCAACTCAACTCCGAGCGTGTTGTTGCGCTTCGGCGGCCTCCGGCGGAGGAAATTCGTATGCAAAAGATTGTTGACGGTATTCGCCAACTTCGATCAAGCATCTTTCGTTTCGAGCAAGAACTGTTCGACTTGCTGGTCGGGGGACGATATCCGCTGGCGTTGCGATGTCCCAGTTCTCAGGCAACCCTCGAACGACAACGGTTGCCAGCTCAACGTTCGTCTACCCGTCTCACAATCGCACGACGGCCATCGCCTTTCTAGGATGGAGATCCACTTCAATGACTCAGGAAGCAAACCAGGTGCCGAGAGGAACACTCGAAGGACTTCGTAGATATTGGAAGTTCGACATCCTTTCGGGCTTTCTTGTGTTTCTAATCGCGCTGCCCCTTTGTCTTGGAATCTCCCTAGCGTGCGGATACCCGGCTATTGCTGGTATCTTCACCGCGATTATCGGAGGAATGCTGGCGACCTTCTTCAGCAATTCAGAACTTACGATCAAAGGACCGGCAGCGGGCCTGATTGTTATAGCAATTGGCTGTGTCACCGAATTTGGTTTTACCGGGGGAGAGGATCCGGCTGCGGATATTCAGGCTTATCGGCTCGCCCTTGGGGTCGGTGTAGCGGCAGGTATTATTCAGATTCTCTTCGGCGTGTTTCGAACTGGGATCCTTGGCGAGTTTTTCCCCACTTCGGCAATTCACGGGTTACTTGCCTCAATTGGTGTGATCATCATCGCCAAGCAATTCCCGGTTACCATGGGCTTGGGATCCCAAGGCGAACCTTTGGAGCTGCTTGCAAAGATCCCAGAATTCGTCATGGGCATGAACCCGGCTGTGGCGCTCATCGGGATCATCAGCCTGGCCATTATGTTCGGCTACCCACTTATTAAGAGCCCACGTCTTAAGGCGATTCCTGCGCCTCTGGTGGTCCTTCTTATCGCCGTCCCAATGGGAATGTACTTCAATCTAGGTCAAGAGCACACCTATTCGTTCGGCGGCCGCGATTACGCTCGTGGAGCACATTTGCTCGTCAATGTCCCCGAAAACATGTTCAGCGCCATCACATTTCCAGACTTTTCTGGCTTGGTCACACCCACAGCGTGGAAGTATATATTGATGTTTTCGCTGATTGGGAGTTTGGAATCTCTCCTGAGTGCCAAAGCAATCGACGAGATTGATCCTTGGCGCAGGAAGACCAACCAGGACCGTGATCTGCTTGCCGTCGGGGTGGGGAATACTCTCGCCGCTTTCGTTGGTGGGCTGCCGATGATCTCGGAAATCGTGCGGAGCAAAGCCAATATCGATAACGGGGCGAGAACGCGGTTCGCCAACATGTACCATGGGTCTTTTCTGCTCATCTTTGTCGCGCTTCTACCGGCATTGATCAATCAGATCCCGCTTGCTGCATTGGGTGCGATGCTGGTCCGAGTCGGTTTTCGTTTAGCATCACCGCAAGAATTCCTCCATATGTACAAAGTCGGGCGCGAACAGCTCGTCATCTTTGTCTCAACGATTATCGGTGTTCTGGCAACGGATCTGCTCATCGGGATTGCCATTGGCATAGCTGTCAAAGCAGCCTTCCACATTTTCAATGGCGCGCCCCTGATTTCACTCTTTCGACTCCGCGCAAACGTCGAGCAAGAAGACCGAGCGACGGTTGTCGTGAAAGACTCCGCAGTATTCAGCACGTGGATCGGATTGAAGAAGAGATTGGAAAAAGTACGAGGGGATGGTTCCGTCGTTCTCGATTTGTCGGAGACCTATTTTGTTGACCACACCGTGATGGAACGACTCAAGGAAATGGAAAACGAGTTCAAAGAGAGTGGCTCTGAATTAGTCGTAACAGGGTTAGACGAGCATCGAAAGCTATCGGAATATCCAACGGCTGCCCGGAAAAAGAGCCGCAAGGAGTAGGCATGGGGCTGTCCATTATCGCCTTTCTTGCGTTTTTCGTCCACGTCCGTGAACAGGCCTGAGTGTGAGGATGGTCGTGATACAAAGTGCTAATACGGAACGAATGGCATCTGAAGCAGATTCGAGTGGCTCTCCGGTGCTTTCCTCGGAAGCACGTGCACGGGTGCGCGATGAAGTCGTCGAGGCATGCAACATCGTTGCGCAGTCCTGGCCGATGAAGATATTTGCTTATCGCAATCCCCTTCGTGGCTTGGAACACCTAACATTTGACGAAGCAATACGCAAAGGAAAACATCTCTTAGGTGGAAATGGATATCTCCCCAATGACGACTATCGTCATCTGTATCGAGAAGGAGTCATTACGGATGATGCAGTCAGGCAAGCGATTCGACGTGCCAAGCCCGACATTGATTCCCAGGCAATCATGGTAGGCACTCGTCGAATCTCATCATTGGACGTATTGCGTCTGCATCTTCTTTTCGGATTCGATGCACTGGCCCCTGCCCTTTTGAGCTGGCAACTCAGTGGTGGAGGTTCGACCAGGGAGTTTCGGCATGATCTGCCCGATGAATCTAGGAACCCACGAGAGGGTGTTGAATCCTATCTGACGCAACTGTGGGAAAGCACGTTGTCCGCACTGAACCTTGCGGATACGTCTCACGAGTCCCAACAGGATGAGGAGCCAGAAGAAAGCGAGCAGCCAACAGTGGAGTTGCCTGCCGGTCGGGCGATCAGTGACTGGTTGGGATTGCTGGCGGGAGCCTCATTGGTTGATCAAATCAACGACCAGATGATCAAATGGACCGCGGCCTTTCTCGACGAGGGATTGGCGGGTTGGGAAATGCCGGGCAGACACAGCGGGTTCTATCCTGCTTGGCGCGAGCTTGCAGCAAGGGACTATTCCGGACGTTTTCTTGGCATAGAGCATTTCACCCGAAAGATACGCGATCTACCAGATTCACCCGAAGATGCGATCGCCCAATTCCTCGAACGGCTCGGAATCTCCGAACAGCGATGGCCGGACTATCAGGCACGGCAATTTGCTCAACTGCCCGGATGGGTAGGCTTCATTCGTTGGCGCGGCGAAAGACCACATTATCCCGCGCAGAAAGAGCACCCGATTGATCCGGTGCAATACCTGGCGGTTCGTCTCTTCTATGAGGTCGAGCTTGTCCAGTCATTCTGTCGTCGGGAGTGGCAAATCGACGGTACGTTGTCCGCTCTGACCTCCCATTGGGAGACCCACCAGGATGAATACCAGAAACGCGTTGGTCGGACTTGCCATGCGGTAGATCGCCGTACGCAAACCATCTGTAGGGATGCTTGGCGTCTCTTTCATCTCGCGCAGTTCTTGGAGCTTACTCCTAGCGATGTCGAGGCGCTTTCGCCATCCGACATCCAATCTTTGCTCGGGTGGTTGGATGCCTTGCCCACGGATGAACACGGCCCTGTATGGCTGGACGCGCTTGAGTCCAAGTATCGCGAGCAACTGATCGGAGAGTTGTCCACCCAAGTTGGCAAGGCGCCGACGACAAGAGCCCGCCCGCGCGCTCAGCTCTCATTTTGCATTGATGCGCGGTCCGAGCCGTTCCGTCGGCATATTGAAGCGCAGGGGCCGTATGAGACACACGGTTACGCCGGGTTCTTTGGCATACCCATTAGGTATCAAGCATTCGATGACGATACGCGTCAACCTCTGTGCCCGGTGCCAATCTTTCCCGGGTTTGCAGTCAATGAGGTTCCCCGCTCTGCCGAGGATGGACCATTGCAGACCTATGCCACGGGGTCACGCTGGAACCAACTAGGAAGACACTTGTTTCATGATCTCAAGAGTAATCCGATCGGCTCCTTGATGCTGATTGATGCTCTGGGCCTATTCTTTAGCTTCCGTTTGGTTGGCAAAACGTTTTTCACGAAATCCTACGAATCCGTTAAGTCCTGGGCACGAAAATGGTTCGCTCCCAAGGTCGTGACCGAGATACCGATCGATGTCGTCGAGGATCATCATGACGACGCAACACCAGTCTTGCCTCACGGTTTCACTTTGGAGGAACAGGCGTTTTTTATAGAAAAGGGCTTGCGAGCAATGGGGTTAACCGAGAACTTTGCCCCGCTCGTGGTTCTCTGCGGCCACGGAAGCACCGCGGACAATAATCCTTATGCCGCCGCGTACAACTGCGGTGCCTGTGGCGGCGGTCACGGCGACCCCAATGCGCGGATATTCGCAGCCATGGGCAACAGACCAGAAGTCCGCAGCATACTCGACGAACATGGGATATCCGTACCGGATGACACTCTGTTTGTTGCGGGAAAACATGACATGGTGACCGATCGCGTCACACTCCTCGATCTAGAACAAGCTCCTGAGAGTCATGCCGAGGATATACAGCTATTGACTCGAGACCTGGAACGGGCGGGCGGATCTCAAGCTCTGGAGCGATGTCGCCGGCTACCGCAGGCTCCTAAGAATGTTTCACCCGAACAAGCTTTCGATCACGTGCGGTCGCGCAGCATGGACTGGGCGAATGTTCGTCCAGAATGGGGATTGTCCAGCAACTTCGCTTTCATCGTCGGCAAACGATGGCTCACCCGCGACCTGAATCTGGAGGGGCGCAGCTTTTTGCACTGTTATGACGCTGACGCCGATAGCGAGGGGAAGGTGTTGGAAGGGATCATGACAGCTCCATTGGTCGTCACTCAGTGGATTAGTATGGAGTATTATTTCTCCGCTGTAGATCCCTGGTCTTATGGCGCGGGTAGCAAAGTGACACACAATGTCGTCTCAGGTGTTGGTGTGATGCACGGCGCCCACAGCGATCTTGCGGCGGGACTGCCTCTGCAGGGCTTGAACGATGGTAGCAAACACTACCACGAACCAGTGCGGCTGATCGCGATCCTCCAGGCGCCCACCGCTCGAATATCCGCCCTCATCCAGAAGCACACGGTTCTGCAGCAAATATTCCATAACCAATGGATCCATCTGATGGCGATTGACCCGGCGACCGGCGAGTTCCACCGATACAATCCGGACGCCACGTGGGTACCTTATCGGTAACTTTGGTAGACCAAAGCCTCATTTATCAGGCACTGCGATGAAACTGAACAAGTATCGAACCTTGATTGTCAAGACGGGCGGCTTCTTCGTGATTTGGCTTCTTCTTTCTACGAGCCTCAACCTGATGCATGTTGGATTGGGGCTGCTTGCGTCTTTTGCGGTCGCGTGGCTCAACACCGACCGGGCCGTATCCCGTTTCATGATCGTGCAATTGCGATTTGCTCGGTATTTTATTTGGCTGGTTGGCCGAATCCTTTACAGTGGCTTCCATCTTTCCGTTATGATCCTCCGTCCATCTCTTCCCATTGACCCTAAGATGATTCATTATCACACGCACGTGCA
>JADHUC010000004.1 GCA_016784735.1 Pirellulaceae bacterium
GAGAATCCTACGCACACCGTCAAGCGGCGGCGGCGGCTCCAAAACGCTAGCACCACTTGGACCAAACCTGCGTTAGGCTGGACTGAAGCCTAATCTGATGCTAGCACCGGACAATCGAAGATGGACGGACGACTAGTCCATCGGTCACTCTTCTGCTACTTAGACCGCAATCAGTTACAGAAATCAACAACCACCAAAGTGACGTCGTCGTGGCATGGATGACCTTGGCGGAATCCTGCCAAAGCCACGCGAAAATGGACGCGGCGTCTCATTCGCTTTTCGACTCGGACAGCAAGGCCTCCGCCTCGATGCGGCGCCAGCGGGCTTCCAACAGGTCGAAGTAACCTATTGCCCCGTGCTGGTGGCCCTCTTCGGCGCGTCTTTCGAGCGTCTTCATCCGCTGCAGGTGTTTCTCCATCGCGTCCGTCCGGCTTCGTTTCCACTCGCTGACAACTCCGCCTGCATCAGCCGGTGCGACCAGCGGTAGATCTGTTCACTCGTTACTCGCTCTGGGGCCTTTTGGAGTACCTCGATGGCTCGCATTGCCTCGCGGGCCAGCTTCAACCGTTGCTCGGCAACGGAGGACGCGACTTGACGATCGGCCAAGTTTGTGGCGGCGGCGATCAAGTCAACATCAGCCCACTCATTAGGGCCATGACAGGTAGATACCGTCCAGACATTGCACAGGCTCCTTTCTTATTCCTGACTTGCTTCTGCCAACCAGAGTTCGGCTTCGGCTGCAGCGATATCGTCGATCTCCGCTGTCATTAGATACTTTGCAGAACGAAATCCTGACAACAATCTACACAAAAGCCGAAGATTCCTCGGCGCAGCCGATGCCGTGGATTCTGAAAGCAGTTCGAGCCGCTTCGTCATCGCTACTCGGAGCCTGGGCGGCAGGTGGGCTTCGCAGTGTCGTCGCAGTAATCACCAACGATGCGGAAATGACGACAGTTCTTGATGATCGCAGCGCGATTTATTGGAAGCCGGAAGATCGCTAGTGTTTACTGCGCCAAGAGTTAGCAGATACACCGGTCGTCATGAGGCGACCGGGAACGGCAGTTGCACTAGCGATTATACCGCCGCGCGCAAGTTGCATTGCATAACCAAGACGGAGAAGATCATGAGCAGCCAGGCCGGAAAGCTGCTTGGGTTAGCAACAGGGTCGGTTGAGCGTTCCGGAAACCCCACGAAACATGGAAATCTAGACACGGATTGAATCGGCCTACCTCGGCCAACCGATACAGGCTATATTGCCTGCTCACGACATCTGGAGATACGAGGATGCACCTCTTTGGGTGGGTTGCCGGATGCGAGATTCAGTCGTATGTTCACATTGGCTGAGTTCTCAAATCGGGAAACGATCATGTACCGCGTGGTTCGCACTATTTCGATGCTCATGGTGCTCGCGCATCTGGCGTGCGGTTGCTGCCTCCATCATGCGCACGCGTACGGTTTGCAGCCTGGCGACACGCCGGCCGTTGAAACCAGTTGTCCCTGTGGCCATCACGAGCATGAAGATGGCGGTGAGCCCGGCGACCATCAGCCCTCCGATCAAGGATGCCACCATGATCAGTGCGAATTCGCCCGTGTAGAATCGGGCGGCACTTCGCAGGTTTCGATCGACGCGTACTGCTTGCCGTTCGTCTCCGTTGTCCCAATGTCGCCTCCCGTGAACCGAATCGACGCGAGGGGTAGGACGCCACATCATCTCGGCCCGCCAATTCCAGTGCATCTTCTGAATCAAGCGCTCTTGCTTTGATTCCAGCTTGTTCCCAGTGAGACGTAGGCGTTTTCGCGCTGCGCGCTGCTAGCCATTCCTTCGGCGCCTGCGTGCCTTTTCACTGTCAATATCTCTCCGTTGTCAGGAGGTTTCCAATGTGTCCGGCTGTATCGCACGAGAGGTCTGATGAAGCCACGCGAAGGACTGACCGCGTACAACCAACGGGAATTAGGAAGAAGATTCGGCTTCCTCGACTCACGAAACGTCGCCTGTCGATTCTGGCGGTCGCCCTGGTGGTTACCGTGGCTGTCCCCGCGGGATTTCTGTCCCGTGGCTGGTGGCTTCCGAAAGCCAGCCAGTTGCTGACGGCGATCGGGGATCGTTCCGACGGACAAGAGGACGGTCAGGATGTCGCCACCGTCGATCAAGGCCAAGCTGATGCACACGTCGGCCACGGTGCGGGAACATCGCTGCAGATGAGCGAACAGGCACGGAAGAACGTCGGCTTGCAGCTCGTGACGATCGAGCCCCGTGACTTCGCCCGCACCATTGCTGTGCCGGCCATGATCGCCGAGCGTCCAGGTCGCACGCAGATCAAGGTTTCGGCGCCGATGACTGGCATTGTCACTCGCGTGTATCCAATTCGCGGCGAGGCCGTTCGTCCAGGTCAACCGCTGTTTGATCTCCGATTGACGCACGAGGACCTTGTGCAAACGCAGAGCGAGTTCCTGCAAACCGTCGAACAACTTGACGTAATCAGAAGTGAGATCACCCGAATCGAAGGACTGGCTGCCAGCGGAGCGATTGCAGGAAAGGAGTTGTTCGAACGGCAGTACGAACAGCAGCGGGCCGAAGCTCTGCTGCGCGCTCAGCGTCAGGCGCTGATTCTGCACGGATTGACCGAGCAGCAGGTCGACGCCATCCAGACGGATCGGCGGTTGATCCCCGGCGTGACGATCCCGACTCCGGAACCTGCCAGTTGTGAAGCGGTGGGCGAGCACGAGGAGTTGCTGCAAGTAGCAGAATTGGCTGTCGCGCCCGGCGAGCACGTGGCGGCGGGCGCTCCACTGGGCACGCTGGCAGACTACTGCGAATTGTACATCGAAGGCAGGGCATTCGAGCAGGATGCCCCGAAGCTGACCGAGGCAGCCAATCTCGGCACGCCAATCACCGCGATCATCGAACGGAACGAGAAGGGACCACAAACGGTTTCTGACCTGTCAATTCTGTACGTCGAGAACGAGGTCGAAAGGGACTCGCGCGCGCTTCTGTTCTATGTGCCTTTGCCGAATGAGATTGTTCGAAATGAAGCCAGGGCGAACGGGCATCGTTTCATCGGCTGGCAGTACAAGCCCGGCCAGCGAGTCCAGCTTCATGTCCCGGTCGAAACTTGGGAGAACCGGATTGTGTTGCCGGTGGATGCGGCGGTCCAGGACGGGGCCGACTGGTACGTTTTCCAGCAGAACGGGGACCATTTCGACCTCAGGCCGGTTCATGTCGAGTACCGCGATCAGCTTTGGGCAGTAATTGAAAACGACGGAACGCTGTTCCCTGGCGATGTGGTGGCTGCCTCGGGCGCCTACCAGATGCACCTAGCGTTGAAGAACAAGGCTGGCGGCGGTGGTGGCGGGGATGACGAACAGAAACACGTTGGATGCAGCCACTAAGCATCGACTTGGCAAGGGACCCTGAAATGCTTAACGCCGTTATTCGTTTCGCCTTGCGGCAACGTTTGCTGATCGTGGCACTCTCTCTGTTCCTGGTCAGCTATGGTACCTGGCAGATCTGCCAGTTGCCGATTGATGTGTTTCCCGATCTGAACCGCCCTCGCGTAGTCGTGATGACCGAAGCGCCGGGCATGGCGCCCGAAGAGGTAGAAACTCTAGTCACGTTCCCGCTGGAGACAAAGCTGAACGGGGCCAGCGGGGTCGAAGCAGTCCGGACCTCGTCGGGTGTGGGCATTTCCGTGATCTACGTGGAGTTCGATTGGGGCACCGATATCTACAGGGATCGCCAGATCGTCGCCGAGCGGATTGCGACGATTGCCGATCGGCTTCCGCCGAACGTGACGCCGCAACTGGCGCCCGTATCGTCGGTCATGGGCCAGATCATGATTATCGGGATGTTCGGCGTGCAGAACGAAAAGACACTGTTGTGTCGGATCAACACGCCGTGGAGCGTACTCAGCGACGGCGAAACGCTCTCGGAGGAACTCCGTCGCGCGCTGGCCGCCCACGACATCGCACTTTCGGCTGACGCTTATCTTCAGCCCGATGAGGGATACGATCGGTGGTTTGTGATCGATCCCAGCCGGAAGAGTTGGTACGCCGTCTTGCCGCGCTACGGATCTGTGGATGTCCACCGCGCCACCTCGCCCATGCAACTGCGTACCATTGCCGATTGGGAGGTCCGTCAGCGGTTGCTCACGATACCGGGCGTCTCGCAGGTGTTCGTGATGGGCGGCGAGAGGAAACAGTTCCAAGTGCTGGTCTCGCCCGACGAGTTGCAGCGATACGGCGTCACGCTCCGCCAAGTTAAGACCGCCGTGGAGAGAAGCAATCGAAACGCTACGGGCGGGTATCTCGACGAACAAGGGCCCAACGAACTTCTCGTTCGCTCGCTGGGACGTATCCAGACGCTTGAAGATCTCAAGAACGTGGTGGTCACATTCCGCAACGGTCGGCCTGTGCTGCTCGAGCAGGTTGCCAGGATCGTCGAGGGCGCGCAGGTAAAACGAGGCGACAGTTCGGCTTTCGTCCGGCAAGACGACGGCACCTTCGCGGGAGGGCCGGCGGTAATCCTGACCATCAACAAACAACCGCAAGTGGACACTCGCCGCGTTACCGAACAGATTACCGAAGCGCTTCGTGAGATCGAGGGTTCGCTGGAAGAAAAGGGCGCTCGAATCTATCCCGAGCTGTACCAGCAGAAATCGTTCATCGATCGGGCGGTTGATAACGTGGTCGAGGCGTTGGGCGACGGCGCTCTACTCGTGCTCGTCGTTCTGTTTCTCTTCCTGCTCAACCTGCGCACCACCTTCATCACGCTCACCGCGATCCCGCTTTCGATCGTGATCACCGGGCTGGTGTTTGCATGGTTCGATCTATCGATCAATACCATGACGCTGGGAGGGCTGGCTATCGCGATCGGGGAACTGGTAGACGATGCGATCGTGGACGTGGAAAATATCTTCCGGCGACTCCGTCAGAATCGTCTCAGCGATTCCCCCAAACCGGCGATTCTGGTTGTGTTTCAAGCAAGCGTCGAGATCCGAAATTCGATCGTTTTCGGCACGCTCATCGTGGTGCTCGTATTCGTCCCGGTTTTCGCCTTAAGCGGCATGGAGGGGCGGCTGTTCAATCCGTTGGGAGTCGCCTACATCGTTTCGATCCTGTCCTCGCTGCTGGTGTCGCTCACGTTGACGCCGGCGTTGTCGTACTGGCTCTTGGCATGTAAACACGTTTGGTCCCGTCTGGCTGCGGTTCTGGCTGCGATGGTTTCGTTTGCGGCATCTTTCTGGCTGATGCCGGTCGTGCTTTCGTATTTGGGGCTCTCGGGCGGAGCCCAGTGGTTTCGCGAGGCGCCGCTTTGGCTGACCGTCTGGCCGCATCTGATCGTCTGTGCGTTGGTCACACCATTGCTCTGGAAGGCGGTGATGTGGGCGGATCGTTTTTCCGAGGGGGAGCGGGAAGGTGTTGTGCTTCGCGGGCTAAAGTGGGCAGCCGGTCGCGTTATCCGGCTGAGTCTAAGGATGCCGATCGCGATTCTGTGTGGGGCCTTGGCGGCCGTCGGCATCAGTGCTTATGGTCTGTTGCACTTTGAACGCGATTTTCTACCCCCGTTCAACGAAGGCGCCGTGCAAATCAACGTCGTGCTGCCACCCGGAACCTCGTTGGCAACGGCCCGAGGGGTCACTCGAAAGGTCGAGCAACGTCTCCAAGAAATCGACGATCTGACCGCCTTCGTTCGCAAGACCGGACGGGCGGAACTCGACGAGCATGCGGTGACGGTCAACAACACCGAAGTCATTGCCACGTTCGACCCGGATACCACGCGGAGTCGTGAGGAGATCATCGATGAACTCGAGAAGGCGATGGCGGATATCCCCGGCATCGAAGTCGGCATCGAGCAACCGTTGCAGCACCTGATTTCACACATGCTGTCCGGCGTCCAGGCGCAAGTGGCGATCAAGCTCTACGGCGACGACTTGGCTACGCTGCGCCGAACCGCCCAGAGAATGAAGAACGCTATCAGCGATGTGCGCGGTGTACGGAGTCTTCGTGTCGAGCCACAGACTGAGATCCCCCAACTCCGCATCACCGTCGACGGTCACAAACTCAAACAGCACGGTCTGCAGCGTGAAGATGTCAACGAATTTGTCGAAACCGCCATGAACGGCACCGTCGTCTCGGAGGTGCTGATTGGCCAGCGCACCTTCGACTTGCTGGTCCGGCTGGACGAACCCTACAGGGAGAATCTCGGAACGGTCAAGCGGCTATCGATCAACTTGCCGGGCGGCGGAGCTACGATGTTGAAGTCCGTGGCGGATGTGGATGACAAGGCGACCGGCCCGAACACGATCAAACGCGAAGACGCCAAACGACGTATCGTCGTGCAGTGCAATGTCACTGGACGGGGGCTCGTGGATGTGGTCGAGGAGATCAAGGACCGCCTGGAGCCGATTGAGCATTCGCTGCCCGAGGATTACTTCATCGAGTATGGCGGGCAGTTTGAGAGCCAGGAGTCGGCATCTCGCGTGATCACGGTCCTGTTCGCGGCGTCGCTGGTTGGGATGTTCCTGGTGCTGTACACCATGTTTCGCTCGGCAAACCTCTCGTTGCAGGTGATGGTCGCGGTGCCCATGGCCTTCATCGGCTCGGTGGCCGCTCTGTACATCACGAACCAGACACTCACCGTGGCCGCCATGGTGGGATTCATCTCTTTGTGCGGGATTGCCTCGCGAAATGGAATCCTGTTGATCAACCATTACTTGCACCTTGTGAAATACGAAGGCGAGACGTGGTCGCGCGAGATGATCGCCCGCGCTGGCAAAGAACGCCTCGCTCCGGTATTGATGACGGCCCTGACATCCGGAATCGGCCTGGTGCCGCTAGCGATGGCCGCCGGTGAACCCGGCAAAGAGATCCTCTACCCGGTGGCCACGGTGATTATCGGTGGCCTGATCAGCAGTACACTCTTGGAGTTCCTGGTCCGCCCTGCACTGTTTTGGAGGTTCGGCCGCGGGGCGGCAGAGAAAGTCGTCAGAGAACCCCAAGATGAGATTGCGTTGACAGAGGAATCGTCAGCGCCTCCAACCGAAAGTGAATTAGCTGTTGCGGAGTAAGAGTCAAACGTGTGGAGTATGCGGCGTCTGCGCCAAAGGACACTACTGGGCGGGCGCCGCAACGTTTACTTCTGAGTTCAAGTTATGAAAGGAGTTTTCAGATGCGTATCGCCTTTTTGTCTTTGTGTGTGATCGCCGCCGGCGCCTTGAGTGTTTCCCTGGTTGGGTGCGGCCCCGATTCCACACAGACGCCAACCAACAAAGTCGCCGGCGGAGCAGATCATGGCAACGACGGTGATGCCGAGGACGAACATCCGACCGAAGGCCCCCACGGTGGACATCTGATCGAACTGGGAAGCGAAGAGTACCACGCCGAGCTATTGCATGACGAGAATACTCATACGGTAACGGTCCATCTGCTGGATGGGGCGGGGAAGCAACCGGTTGCCGTTCCCTTGCCGGAGGTCACAGTGCAACTGCTCCAGGAAGGGAAGTTCGTAAAGTACGCTCTGAAGGCGGTTCAACAGCAGGGAGGCACCGCAGACACGGCGTCGCAATTCGATATCGTCGATGAAGCTCTCTGCGACGCCTTGTGTCACGAAGACGAACTTCGCGGGCGACTGCAACTCACGATCCAAGGGAAGCCCTATATCGGCGCGATCGAACACAGTAGCCATGACGAAGACGGTCACGAGGGGCATGATCATTAGCATTTGGTTCTTCGGAACGGCTTGCGTCCTGAATCGAATCGCCGCCCTAGCAACGCGTACCGAAATAGCTGCCCCGTTTTCTCGGTGTGCCACTGCTCGAAACGACGAGGGCTTGCCATGTCCGGTCGCCTTCCATCGTTTCGAGCAGTGTTGCGCCAGCTCGCGATGCAGCACTGCTGGGAATCGTGGTAAGTCGAGTGGGGTGGATGGCGCGTCCGATTCCCAACAGTGGCACACATTCCGACAACAACCGCCGTTCGCTTGTGGAAGCTGTTTCGCCACACGTTGCTACGGAAGATCGCTGACGGTCTTCCGTGATTCGGCGTCGTCCAACTCGGATTCATCCTCGTGGCAGTGCACCTCCACATTGGCGTGCACCAAGCCCTTGACAGCAGCAAGGAGTCGCTTGTAGTGGTTCGGCGGTTTGGGGTCGTGCGTTACCACGGCCAGTTCAACGGCGTAAATGCCTGGCCCGATGGACCAGACATGCAGGTCCGAGACGCGATCCGTGCCGTTGTTTTCGATGCTCTCCTGGATCGAATCCTGAAGGTGTTGCGAGGCCTGCCTATCGAGAAGCACCGCACCAGTTGTGCGCAAGAGGCCCAGTGACCACTTGGCCACCAGCGCTCCGCCGATGATTCCCATCAGCGGATCCATCCAAATCAGATCGTAGAACTTCCCGGCCAACAGGGCAAAGATCGCGAGCACCGACGTGAGTGCGTCGGCCAGCACGTGGAGATATGCTGCGCGTAGATTGTGATCGTGGTGGTGATGGTCATGGTCGGCATGTTCCATCGCACCGCCGTCTGCATGATCGTGCGATGAGTCATCTTCGTGCTCGTCATGCTCGTGCGAATGCCCCAGGATGAACACCGAGAGTCCGTTGACGATCAGGCCGAGGACGGCCACAACAATGGCTTGATTGAAAGCGATATCGACAGGCTGAATGAACCGAAGCACACTCTCCCAGCCCATCATTGCGGCAAACACGCCCAACAGTACGGCTCCGGTAAATCCGCCAAGCGCATTGACTTTGCCCGTGCCGAAACTGTACCGCCCGTCGTGAGCATGTCGCCGTGCGTAGACGTAGGCAAAGGCGGAAATCCCCAACGCCACCGCGTGCGATGCCATGTGAAGACCGTCCGCCAACAAGGCCATCGAACCGAACGCGATCCCTGCCGCAATCTCGACAACCATCGTCACGGCTGTGAGCACGATGACGACGACAGTCCTCGCCTCGCCCGGCTTCTTCTTATCCTGTCCGAACGAGTGGTCGTGTTGCCAGGCGTGCAGATTCTGATCGTGCATGACTCTTGGTGTTTGGCTCTGTTATGGAACTCATAAGCGGCTGTAGCTGCGTTCGCCAGAACGCGGGGATTTCCGCACTCTGGCGAGTGCAGCTACGGCTTTTCGAACAAACATACGGGTTGGCGGAATCGCTACGCGTCGTCCGCCATGGTGGACAATTGCGTCACTGACCTTTGCTGTTCCTTTTCGAGAAACCGTCGGCCGTACTTCACATTAACGTGGTCCCAGGGCAGTCGGTCGCCGATTTCGTGCGGTTTGTGCAACGCCGTCTCGCAGTCGATACCCGCGTCTTCAAGTGCTTTCCACCAGCGGTCGGCGTCAAAACGTTCGCTCCAACTGTCCATGCGAGCGCCGCGTTGCCAGGCCAGTTCGATGGCGTCGGCGATGCGGCGGCCGCCGCGGCTCAGCACGCCTTCCAACAGGCTGGTCTCGATGTTGTGACACTTGACCGTGACGCTACGAATTCGGCGTTTCTGTCGCAGATATCCATGGGCCCAGCGGAAATAGTCTCTGGTCTGCATGGCGTTCCACTGGTACGGCGTGTGAGCCTTGGGGACGAAGTTGGACACGCTGGCCGTCACGTTCGCGATGCGTCCTTGCTCCTCCTTGCGAATCCTGGCAATCCTTTCTGCCATTTCGATGATGCCATCCAGGTCAACCGGGCGTTCGCCCGGCAGGCCGCACATGAAGTATAGCTTGACGCTCTGGTAGTTGTTGCGGAAAGCCGCGCGGCAGCCTTCGTACAAATCGTCGTTCTTGATTCTCTTGCGGATTTGCTCGCGCATGTCGTCACGAGCTACCTCCGGTGCCAGCGTCAGACTGGACCGGCGGTCGTTGCCAATCAGTTCCGCGATGGTTCGCAGTTGGTCGTTCACGCGTAGGCTGGGAACGGAGACGTTCACGCCCAGCGGTCCGAATACACGCTTTAGCTCTCGGATAAGCTCCTCGAAATGCGGATAGTCGCTGCTGGAGAGGGAAAGGAGCGATATCTCGTTGTAGCCCGTGTTGCCGTAGCTCTCCAAAGCCGCGTCCACGATGGTCTGGACCGAACGCACTCGCAACGGGCGTTTGATGACGGTGCTTTGGCAAAAGCGGCATTGCCATGGGCAGCCGCGCATGATTTCGATGGCAATGCGATCGTGAACGCACTCCACGTACGGCACGACCAATTTGGTCGGCAGCGGAATGCTCTCAAAATCCGCAACAACCGACGGCGCGATTGTCTCCGGGAGCTCCGGTCGCAAACGATTCAAAGACACAAAGCGACCGCCACGGTATTCCGGTTCATAGAATCTCGGAGCGTAGGCAAACGGCAGTTGGGCCGCCAACGACGCCAAGACCTCCTCGCGCTGTCGGCGTCCGGCATCTCCGGTGGCAAAACCGCCCTCGGACAGGCAAGCTTCCCGCGCGTCCTTCCACAGATCGCAGATCATCGGCAGGCTTGTTTCGCCGTCCCCGGTGACCAGCAGGTCGATGAACGGTGCCATTGGTTCGGGATTCTGGGTGCAGGGACCGCCAGCGATGATCAACGGGTCGCTCATGGTCCGCTCGCTGCTGCGCAGCGGAATTCCACCCAAATCCAACATGGTCAGCACGTTCGGATAGCACAATTCGTATTGGAGCGAGAACCCGACTACGTCGAAATCGGCCAGCGGAGTAAACGTCTCCAAACTGTACAAGGGAAGATTCGCCGCTCGTAATTGCTTCTCCATGTCCAGCCATGGCGTGAAGGAACGCTCGCAATACCAATCCTCGCGGGCGTTCATCAACGAATACAGCACCTGCAAGCCATGGTGACTCATGCCGATCGTATACGCGTCGGGAAAGGCCAGACAAAGGCGACCACGGACCGCATCCGCGTCTTTGCGAACCATATTCAGTTCGCCACCTAGATACTGGGCCGGCTTCTGCACTCGTGGCAAAACATGACTGATAAGGTGATCTTTGAGCTTTCCTTTTTGCATAGCGTAACGGTTGCCTTTCGCCTCCGGGATTGTCCGATTAAAATTGCACAACCTATTGTTAGCAGAGTACTCGATTTTTCCAGGGCACTGCCATGTCGGAATTCGTCACGGTAGCCAAAGTGGGTGACATTCCGGAAGGCCAAGGTGTGGCGTATCCCGTCGGCGAGAAGGTCGTGGCCGTGTTCAACGACGCCGGTGAGTATTGCGCCATTAACGATCTCTGCCCCCACCAGGGAGCTTCGCTGGCGGACGGCCAGCTCGAGAACAGCATCGTGGCCTGCCCTTGGCACGGTTGGCGGTTTTGCGTACACGACGGCACGTGGTGCGACAACCGGCGGATCAGCACCGACAGTTACCCGGTCCGTGTCGTTGGTGGAGAGATTCAGGTATGCATGGCTAACGGGACGGAAGAAGAGCGGCCTTGATCGTAGCGTCGTCAATGTGGGGCACGTTTCCAACGTGCCAATGTGCGCAAGTTGGTGAAGGACGGCACGTTAGAAACGTGCCCTACGTGCTACCACCGCCAGCATTTCGCAAGCTTATGATCAAGGCCAGAGGAGAAATAAAGAGCTGCGGGGACGAAGAAGGGCCTCTGCCAGTCGGCCAGCGCGAGTCAGTTTCCATTTACCGGCGTCACGTTCATCAGGATACTGCTGCTGGCTGTCACTTGGATTGTCATGTCCCGATAGGGTACCTTGGACACCGTGGTTTGCGTGATCCTGGAGTGGACGAGTCGCCCGGCCACGGTGTCGAAGTAGAATACGCCGCCGTACTCACGAGGGATCGGAATCGCAGGCCCTTCAAGCGGTTTCGTTTCGTTTTGCGGCTCGACGCGCGTCACCACGGCGAGCTTCTCGAAGGATTTGCCGTCTCGCGATATCGTGCTTTCGTAGGTGTAGCTGTTAGCGAGCCGGATCTTCCCTACGGGCGAATCGAGTTCGTGGTTGTTTGACCACGCGTCGCCTACCGCGACCGGCGTTTCAGGCAGCAATCCCAACGATTGTCGCAGCGTCCGGCTCATCCCCTCTTTGGTCAACAGCGATTTCCATTTGGACGCGTCGGGTAAGTCTGCCAAGAGGCTTTCGGCTTCCGGCGTCAGTGCGACGTCGGCGATCTCGCCTCGATCAGACATGACCACCGCAAACCGAACTCGCAGCAGCGGACCGATGTCGCGGGCAAAGTCCTGAGTTTCCGGGGACGGCTTCTCCTTCGACAGCGAGTCGTGTATCACGGTCTGTCCGTCGGGAGTTGCCGTCTTCATCATGAAACGCGTGAACGATTGCGTCATTCGCATCGTTCCGCCTTCTTCCACTCCGTCTACCCGCCAGAGCATTTCCATGCCCGTGTCGATGGACATGGCAGTTGGTTTGTCGTTTACCTTGGTCTCAGTTTTTGTTGTCTGTATCACCTTCAAGCGAAGCTGGTCACCTTCGCCAAGTTTCCAACGAAGTAGTGCCGGGGATGCGTTGGCAGCATCTTGGCCGTTTGCCAAAGTAGCGAAGGCCGTGGATAGAACACAGCAGCACAGAACGCTACGCATCGCGCTTTTCCTTCCTAGAAATGTGCCAGATGGGCCTACGTGATTAGGTCCCGCTCGGCAAGCGGGACCTACTGGGATCAGCCAACTCTAGAATCGCTTCGTCCATTTGCGGTGTTACCGTCTTCCACAGGTATGGTTCCGCCACGACCTGCAGAGCGCTGTTGTCTGGCGGCCATCGGCCATTCTGGATTCTTCCAGCCAATTCCAGCAATCGCTCGGCCAGGCCGGCCACACTTCCATCATAGAGGAATTCTGCGCGGTTACTCAACACTTCCGGATACGCCAACCGCTTTGGGGCCAATGGGAAACACCCCGCGGCGACCGCTTCCAGCACGCCGATACCGAAGAATTCGTGGTCTGCCGTGGAAACGACAACATCGGCCGCGGCAAGCGCCGCATGGTAATCGTCCCGATCGGGCAGGAAGCCCCAATGGTCGACGCGATCCGTCAGTCGCCTGCGAGCCTGTTCGAAGCAATCGGGGACTTGGTCGAACGATTCGCCCAGAACACTGACCCGGAAGTCGCCTCCGCGCCGCAGCAACACATCGAGCGCGTCGAAAAACGCCTGAGGGTTCTTGTCGTGCTCCCAGCGCGAAACCCACAGGATGCGAAGCGGTCCGGGCGGTCTCGGGCCGCGAGCCGGGAACGATTCAACTCCGGGCGGATGGACTGCGGACTTCTGGCGAATTGCCGCGACGGCCCCGGTCGGCTGGAAGTCCGGCATCCGCCCCAGTAGTTCGGCGAGGGCGGCGAGAAATTCGTCGCGGTGAAACGCAGAATTGAACCAAACACGGTCTGCGGCCAGGGCCGTCGTCATGTTCGTGAATGCGAAGTGCAAGTCGCGTTGGTCTTCATGCCTGGTTGGATAAGTCAGTTGGTTTTCGTGGAAATACACGACCGTTGGAAGAGGCCGGATTTCCGGCGGACACAATCCGCGAAACTCGGCCAGATTGAGCATGTCGGTGCAGAACAGCACATCGTGGCCGGAGCTGTCAGTCCCCAAATGCCCGACCTGTTCGGCAAACGTCACGGCGGCGTGTCGCATCCGCCACTTCCACTTGTGCGGGGGCAAGGAAAGCTTCGTGAACCGGTGCCGGCTGTGGCGGGACCACCCCTCCAGGAACGCGCGATGGCTGCCGCCGTGGTACGCGTTTAGTGCCAGCACGTGTGTTACCATCGCGGCTTTCTCGTTACCATTGAAATATGTCTTGGTTGTCCGCGTTACTAAAATCGCTTCCGTTCGCCAATGGCGCCATGTTGTTGTGGGGCTTGGCTGCCAGTCTGCCGATTATCATCCACCTGTGGAGCAAGCGGAAGTACAACGAGGTCACTTGGGCGGCCATGGAGTATCTGCTGGCCGCCCTCCGCAAGAACGTTCGACGGATTCGGATCGAGCAACTCATCTTGCTGCTCATACGCGTGGCGATTCTGTGCCTTTTGGCCGTGGCCTTGGCCGATCCTATCTGGTCTCTGTTCCCCACGTTGGGATCATCGATGGGCACCGCGGGACGGACGCATTTCGTTCTGGTGCTCGACGGTTCCTACTCGATGGACTACCGAGCGTCGGAGAAGAGCCGCTTTGAAGTCGCTCAACAATTGGCCATCCAGGTCGTCCGGGACAGCCGACAGGGCGATGGTTTCACGCTGGTTCTAATGGCTGATCCGCCCGTGGTGGTGATTTCCGAACCGGCGTTCGATCCGAAGGACGTGATGGAGGAAATCGAGAATCTGCGAATGCGGCACGGCGGCGCTAACCTGCCGACGACACTCGCGGAAATCGAAGGGATCCTGCACAAAGGTAACGTCGCACACTCGCGGTTGAACGACCGAAAGGTCTGCTTCTTCACCGACCTAGGAAAAACCACGTGGGAAGACTCCGCAACGGAGACATGCCGAAAGCGTGTGGAACGGCTGGCGAGAGAATCGGCTTTGGTGGTCTTCGACGTGGGACAAACCGACGTGGAGAACCTGGCCGTCACAGCCATGTCGGTCCGCGAGTCGCTCGTGACGATCGCTCGCAACGTCACCATCGAAGCGGAGGTACAGAATCTTGGCCGCAGCAGTCGCACGGGCCGTCAGGTTGCGCTGTATGTCGACGACCAGCAGATCCATGCGGAACGGATCGACGTGTCGGCTGGTGGACGGGCCACGGTGGCCTTCCCATATCGCTTCGAAACGCCGGGAGAACACAAGATCGAGGCTCGTCTGGCCGACGACGCGCTTATGGTGGACAACCATCGTTGGCTCAGCGTTCCCGTGCGCGAGTCGATCCGTGTGCTGTGCATCGAGGGAAAGCAGGGGGCGGCGCGGCACATTGCCCTGGCATTGGAGCCAAGCAAATCCGAACATCCGCGCGTGCGACCCGATGTGCGATTCGAGCACGCACTGCTGGAACTGGACTTGGGCCAGTACGACTGTGTCTTCCTGGCCAACGTTGGCCGTTTCAGTGGCGACGAGTCGGCGGTGCTGTACGATTACCTGAAATACGGGGGCGGACTGGTTGTTTCACTGGGAGACCAGGTGCAGGCCGATAGCTACAACGAGCAGTTGGGTGGGGAACTGTCGGGGAAACGAATCTTGCCGGTTCGGCTCGAAAGGCCGGCGCCCGAGGCCCAATACTTCTTCAACCCGTTGGAGTACCGGCACGCCATTGTGGCACCGTTTGCGCGACACGAACGTAGCGGCTTGATCAGCACGCCCGTCTGGAAGTACTTCAAAGTGACGCGTCACGACAGCCCAGCGGCCAAAGTGGCACTAGAGTTTCACAACGGCGATCCGGCTATTGTTGAAGAGCCGATACTCCGCGGGCGAAGTATTGTATTGACCACGGCAGTGTCGCCGGAGTCGATGGACCGCTCGACGAACCCACCGACGCCGTGGACTGCCATCGCCTCGTGGCCCAGTTTTCCGCCGCTGGTGCAAGAGATTCTGACGCTGGCCGTTGGCGGCAGGACCAGTGACCGGAATCTGCTGGTGGGCGACACGGTCGAAGGATCGGTAGCGGCGGCGGCCGGAGGACTGACGCTTTCTGTCGAAGGCCCAGACGGTGATAGCGACCGCGTGCCGCTGGTGACCGACGGCGAGCGCAGCCGGTGGGTCTACGACCGCGCCATGTGGAGTGGCATTTACACGGCACATTATAGCGAGCCGCTCGACAAGAGAGAATTGTTCGCCGTGAACGTAAACACGCGAGAGAGCGACCTCGACCGGTTTGATCCCGAGTTGCTCCCCGGCGAATTCAATCAGGATTTCAGCCCGAGTGCCGATGAGGTTTCCTTGCCGACGACAAAGCCCATGCAGTATTTCCGCTGGTTCCTGGGCGCTGTGTTTGTGTTACTGTTGGCCGAGTCTTTTGCGGCCTGGTACTTCGGAAACGCGTCCTCATGATAGACTACTTCGTAAAACTCCTGAAAGACGCGACCGATTTCCTGTTTGCCGGAGAGGGTACGGGAGTCGAGACGACGCGATCGCACTCGTGGCCGTGGCCGCCATCGGTGACGATCCTGCTGTTGGCTGGGGCCGCAGCACTCGTGATCGCCATCTACATCCGCGAACGAGGTGCTGCCGGCCGGTTCATGAAAACCGTGTTGGCCGCGATCCGTATTGCCCTTGTTTGCCTGGTCGTGTTCATGATGTACGGTTGGATGCTGCACCGCCACACAACGGATCTGCCGGATATTGTTGTGATGATCGACGAGTCGGAGAGCATGGCGACGATGGATCACTACGACGACCAGAAACTGCGAGATGCGTTGATCGAAGGGTTGCGAAAGGCGCGTTTGGATGGACGCACCCGCTTGAATCTGGCCAAGCTGCTGTTGCTCGAAGACGATGGCCGTGTAATTGCGCGACTGCAGCAGAAATACAATCTGAAACTTTACGTTGTCGGCGGCTCCGCTCGGGCGCTGACACACAGCGAAACAGACGAACCGACCGGCGACGAGTCACGTGCGACGGCGGCGGATGTGATCCGGTCGATCGAAGCCCGTGAAGAGACCAGCCGTTTGGGCAGGGGAGTACGAGACGTCTTGGAGGCGCAGCGGGGCAGACCGACGGCAGCGATCATTCTGTTGACCGACGGCGTCACGACCGAGGGAAAAACGGTATCTGAGGCTGCCCAGTATGCCCGCCGAAAGGCAGTGCCGTTTTACATTGTCGGGCTGGGAAACGAGAAACCGCCTCGCGACTTGCGGTTGAGCGATCTGTTGGTGGACGAAGTGGTTTTCGTGGGCGACGTGGTCAATCTGGATTTCAAGGTATCGGGCCCCGGATTCGGAGGACAATCGGTCGCCGTCCGTCTGACACGTAGCGGAAGCGACGAGGCGCTTGCCGAACAGACAGTAACCATCAGCCCAGACGGCGAGCCAAAATCGGCGCGTCTGTCCTTCCGTCCGCAAGAAAAAGGAGACTTTCACTTCACGGTTGAAGTGGAGCCTCTCGACGGCGAAGCCAATCCTGACAACAACGACCAGACGCGATTGGTCAAAGTCCGCGACGAGACGCTGCGCGTGTTATATGTCCAGGAGTATCCGAGTTTCGAATTCCGATTCCTGAAAAACGTGCTGGGGCGCGGCCTGAAACCCGACAGCAAAGACAAGGCGATCGAATTGACAACCGTCCTACAGGAAGCCGATTTGGAGTACGCGGAATTGGACGAGACGGCGCAGCGCGTGTTTCCGGTCAGCCGGGACGAGCTATTCGCCTACGACGTGCTGATTTTCGGCGACGTGAATCCGTCGTTTCTCAGCCGCTCGGTCATGGACAACATAGTGGCCTTTGTCGAAGAGCGAGGCGGTGGCGTTGTATTCATCGCCGGGCCGCGATACACGCCGCTGGCCTATCGCGAGACGCCACTGGCCAAGCTATTGCCAATCGATTTGGACACGGCAACCGCGCCGCCGCTCGGCGCCGTGCTGGAACAAGAGTTTACGGCTCAGCTCACGAGGTTAGGCATCGACAGCCCGCAGATGCAATTGGAAAGCACGCTGGCCGCCAATTTGCAGGCGTGGCGAACATTGCCCGGATTCTACTGGCTGCTGGAAGTATCGGATATTCGTCACGGGGCTCGCACGCTGGCTGTCGATCCAACTCGGACCGGTTCAGGCGGCGAGAATCTGCCCGTGATCTGCGTCCAGTTTGTCGGCGCGGGAAAGGTGGTGTTTCACGCGACAGACGAAAGCTATCGTTGGTCGCGACACGAAGCGGGCGAACACTACCATGCCCGATACTGGTTTCAGACGATTCGCTACTTGAGTCGATCGAAACTGCTGGACGGCAGCCGCCTGGCCGAATTGACTTCCGACCGAGAGGAATACCGGCGCGGCGAGTCGGTCCGGCTGCGAGTGCGTTTCTTCGATGACCGCTTGGCCCCGGAACATGACGATGGTGTAACCGTCGTCATGGAACGAGAAGGAAGCAAGCGACGGCAGGTCACATTGCGCCGAGACACGGCCAGTCGGGGCGTCTTCGATGGCACGGCAAGCAACCTGGCCGATGGCCACTACCGCGCGTGGGTCGCGACTCCGACGTTGGAAGGCAGGCCCCCATCCCGACGATTCGCCGTGGTGGCCCCGCCTGGCGAACAGGCACGTCTGGAGATGGATGCGGACGACCTGCGACTGGCTGCCAAGACTTCGCAAGGCCAGTTCTACACCTTCAAAACGGCACGAAAGCTGCTGAAGGATTTGCCCCGAGGTCGTCAGGTGCGGATCGAGTCGCTGCCGCCGACGCCGATCTGGAACTTGCCAATCTGGGCGGCACTGTTTGTCGTGTTGATCGTCACCGAATGGCTGCTTCGGAAGAAGGTCGGGCTATTATAGTCCCCTGGTTGATCGGGGACCGGACAACGCACGGCCCGTCACAGGCACCCAGCCGAATGGCATGTCAATGCGTTGCAATACAGCAATGCATTGATATAATCCATGAAGACAGCGGAAGGGCCAGGCAATGCCACTGCTCGATTTCATCTGGGACGATCCGGACGACCCTGAGGGAAACGTTCAACACATCTCGGAACATGGATTGATAATTGACGAAGTGGAGTTTGTTTTGAGGAACCCGGAGAGCGAATCGACCAGCTATTCTAGCGGCCTTCCCTGTTCGTTTGGCTACACGCCGGCAGGCGAGTATATCATTGTCATCTACGAAAAGATCGACGACGACATGGTTTATCCGGTCACCGCCTATCAAGTTCCGGAGCCCTAAGGAGCGACAGACATGGCCAAGAGTAAAGGTAGCCGAGTTATCAGGAAAGGCCGGGTGTCGGTTCAGGAAGCGAATCGTCTGAATGAGATTCGCCGGAAAGCGATGGAGGATTTTCCACCCGACCCCAACCGTCCGCAGCCCGCGACGACGGGAATCGGCGCCCAAATTCGTGCGGCGCGGGAAGCCAAGGGGCTCACCTGGTACGCCGTGGCCAAGTTGGCCGGCATTCCCAATCCGGCCACCATCCGCGACATCGAATACGGCCGCGATGCGAAACTCTCCAATATCGAAGCTCTCGCGACCGCGCTCGACCTTAAGCTGGAACTCGTGGAACAGAACGCTTGCTGACTTTTGCCAGGTAGTTTTGGTATCGTAGAAGTAGCCACGTTGTGGTTCTTATCTACGTAATATGGCTTTTGGACAAAGCTGTCATGCTTCATCCGATCCAACAGAAGGTCAGCACCATCAACCGCCGGACGTGTGGTCTCGTTGCGATGTACGGGTTGGGCATCGCGGTAATCCTGGTGGTTGCCACAGCATTCGGCCTGGGCTTGCTGGACTATCTGGTCAGGTTTGAAGACCTCGGTGTTCGTTTCCTCAGCTCGATCGCCGTTTTCGTTATTCTGGTGTGGAGTGTCTATCGCTTCGCCAATCCGGCTTTGTGGTGCCGGCCAACGGATTTGCGAATCGCTCAACAGATCGAACAGCAGTTCCCTCATCTTCGCGACCAGCTTTCCAGCAGCATCGAATTCCTGGACCAATCGGAGGACAGTCCCAAGGCGGGCTCGGCCGATCTGCGACGAGCGGTGGTGGCCCGGACGCTTGGCGAGATCGAGCGGCTGGACTTCGCTCCGTGTCTCCGCATTGTGAAGCCAATTTGCGTGGCAGCGACGGCGTTGGTCGTCTGCCTCGTGGTTGGCATCATTTGCTGCTTGGACATGAACTCGTCAGCTTTGGCAGCGCGGCGATTGGCGATGCCGTGGGCGGACCAACCGTGGCCTCCGCGGCCCCGACGAAACGCCCTAGAGTTCACGAAGGAAAAAAGCCCCAAACGAATCGCCATGGGCTCCGACTTCGAGGTGGAATTGGTGGACCGCAACGGACGCTTGCCCGAAAAGGTCCAGATCCATTTCTGGTTCGATGGCGATGACCAGAGCGAGATTCAGAACAGTGAAATGAGGTTTCTGAACGATCGCATGGTGCATCAAAGGGAAAACGTCAGGCGTCCCTTTCGCTATCGCGCAACCGGCGGCGATGACGACACCATGGAATGGATCTCGTTAGCGGTTGTCGAACCGCCGCAAATCGAAACGCTTCAGCTCCGTCTGCATCCGCCCGCTTACACAGGTTGGCCGACTGAGCTTTCGGGCGAGAACATCCATGCCATCGAAGGAACCGTTGTGGAAGGTACCGGGCGCTTGACCAAGCCCGCGGCTGACTTGGGCTTGGTTTCCAGCCAAGGTGACGCGCCGACCGTGTTCCCCGTCGAACTCGCGGAAAGCGGTCTGGCCTTTCGGGTCCGTCATGATTTCGAACCGGCATGGACGATTCACCAGTCCGGGACTTACTGGTTCGAAGTCACTGACCCGGAGGGGCTCCGCAGTGACGGAAACAAACGCTGGAACATTCGCGCCGTGAAGGACACTCCCCCGACCGTTTCACTGGAGAAACCCGGCTCGAACACTTTTGTCACTTCGAATGCGGCAGTGCCGATCAGCGCGCTGGTCAAAGACGATTTGGCGATTCACACGGTCCTGCTTCGGTACAGCCGCAGCGATGCGACCAAGCCTAACCAGGAGGCGGTGGAGGACACCGTCGAGATCTTCCGCGGTCCGGACAGTGCGCCTCGCGTTCAAGAGAGCGGCTTGCGAGGCCAAGGCGAACGCGGCGAGAGCCGCGACGTCGAATATGCCTGGGACCTGTCTGGACTCGATGGATTGGCACCCGGCCAGTGGATCGAGTTTTCCGTTGTCGCGGGCGACTACAAACCACAAGAAGGCCAAAGCGTACTCAGACGTCTGACCATCATTTCCAATGATGAACTTGAAGAGCGTGTTGCCGCTCGCCAATCCTACATCCTTGGCCAATTGGCCGAGGTGCTTCGAGCTCAACGCGAAACACGGTCGCAGACCAAGTCGCTGGAGATCGGTCTGGAAGTGGCAGGGCGGCTCGACGAGAGAGACATCGAACAACTGCAGAGCGCCGAGTTGAATCAGCGGCAGGTTGGCCGGATGCTGGCGGATCCGAACGACGGCGTGCAGACTCAGATCGAGGCATTGCTTCACGAGTTGGAAAGCAACCGGGTCGATAGCCCGGAGGTTGCTCGACACATGGGCAAGTTGCTCGAAGTGGTGAAACAAATCAGCCGCGAACACGTACCGCTGATCGAGCGCGAGTTGACCGGCGCCATGAAGGTCGCTCGCGCCAGCCTGCCCACGCTTGATGATCCCAACGCGACCGGACAGGACGAGGCTTTGGCAGGCCCGCTCGGGCGGGCGGGCACCGGTCAAGACGAGGTGATCGCTATTCTGGAACGACTGCTGGGCGAGCTGACCGAATGGGACAGCTATCGGCGATTTGCCCGCGAAATCAGCCGCATCAAGCAGAGCCAGGGCGAGATTCTGCACGAAACCGAACAGACCAGGCTGGATACGCTGGGCAAAGAACTCCGGGATCTGGACGCAGAGGAGAAAGTCAAACTGAAGCGTCTTGTGGAACGGCAAACCGAGTTGGCTCGCCGATTCGACAAGATCCAAAGCCGCATGGACAACATGCGATTGGAGTTGCAGGACGCCGATCCATTGGCGGCGGAAACGCTTGCCGACGCGTTAGACCTGGCACGCCGAACGGCAATTGGCGGCCAGATGCACGAGAGCGCGCGTCAGGTCGACCAGAATCGCGTCGGTCAGGCGGCCGAAGCACAGAAGGCGATTGTCGGCAGTCTGCAGGAACTGCTCGATACCCTCGCCAATCGCCGCGAGCACGAATTGGATCGCCGTCTTCGTAAGATGGACGAAGCCGCGGAGGAATTGAAAGAGTTGCGAAGAAAGGTCAAAGAGCTGCGGGACAAAACCAACCGAGCTGCGCAGCAGGCGGATGAACAGACGCGAAGACGTGAACTTGAAAGACTCGGCCGCGAGCAGAAGGAACTAGCGGACCAGGCCAAAAGGCTTGCTCGACGCCTCAAGCGACTCCAGGCCGAGAAATCGGCCTCGCTGATCGAGGAGGCGTCATCCCAGTTGGATGCGGCGAGCGAAGCGTGCAAGCAAGGTGAATCCGAGAGCGCACTTGAACAAGCCAACGACGCGGAAACGAAACTGGAGGAAGCCGAACGGGAACTCGATAAGGAACGGCGAAAGGCACAACAAGACTTGTTTAACGAACAGATGGCTCGCCTTCAGCAGGAGATCGCCGGCCTGGTGGCCCGCGAGCAGGCCATCATCGACACGACCGCGGAATTGGACGGCCGGCGCGCCCAGCAGGGCGGCCGGCTGACCCGTGGGCAGTTGACCAGCGTCGGTGACGTAGCCCGGCAACAGCGTTCGCTGGCCACGGACAGTGTCCAATTGGCCGACAGAATCGCCAAGGCCGAATCGTTCGTGCTGGCTCTGCGCGGAGCAGTGCGGGAGATGGAGCGGGCCGCTGACGGGTTGGACCGTGGCGACACGAGCGACGCCACGCAACGTCCCGAACGGTCCGCGTTGACTCGCCTCCGCCAGTTGGAGGAGGCATTGAAACGTGATGATTCGTCGACGAACAAGCCGCCGGAAGGCAAGCAGCCCGGTGGCGATGGACCGAAGCCTCCGCCGTCGGCTGATGCCGTGCAGAGACTTGCCGAGCTGAAGCTGCTAAAATTGATGCAAGAGGAGATCAACGGTCGGACGATGGAATTGGAGGAAATACAACTGCGGACTGGGACCTTGTCGGAGGAGCAACTCGACGAATTGAAGGACTTGGCCGCGGAACAGGGCAATCTGGCCGACTTGGCAATGGACTTGACCGCGCCGACCGAAGGCAATCCGGAGGAGGAGCCCGACGCCCTTCCCGATCTGCCTGACGGCGAGCCGAACCTGGATCTGTAAGACAGTCTCGACAGCCAATTACTCGAGGGAATTGACCAGGAGCGATGACGTGTGTAAACGATTGACACTCTGTTTTTCGATCCTAACGGCGGCGTGCCTGCTGATCGCCACTTCGACCTTCGCCGCAGAGGGCGCTGCGCCCAAGAAGGTCAAAGGCGGATCCGATAAGCCTCGTTCGCTGGACGACATGTTGCTGGACGATCTGGAAAACGATTTGCTCGATGGCCTGGATGCGATTCCGTCGAAAGACAAGCCTGATCAAGCCCCTGCTGCCCCGGCGGATTCGAAATCGGAACTGGACGAAGAATTGCTTCGGCAGCTTGGCGCGGGTGAGGATCTCGGGGAGGAAATGCAGGATCCGCTCCTTCTGATTAGTCGCCGGATGCGTGCGGTCGAGGATCTGATCGGCGATCGGAATACTTCGCAGCCCACTCAACGACTACAGAAACAGATCGTCGAGGATTTGGAGCTGCTGATCGAGCAGGCGAAGAAGAAGTGTTCGGGCGGACAGGGCGACAGCGACGGCCAGAAGAAACCGAGCGGGAAGCCCGGAAGCGGCAGCAAGGCAGGCACCGGTGATAACAAAGGCAAGAGCCGTCCGGCCAAGGACAGCACGTCCGGCGTTAGAAAGCGAATGGGCAGCCAAGCCGAACTGGACCGTTTGAAGCTGATGCTCAAGGAAGTTTGGGGGCACCTGCCGCCAAAAATCCGCGATCAGATGCAAAATGCCAGCCCAGAGGAGTTTCTGCCAAAATACGAGAAACTGATCGAGGACTACTACAAGAGACTCGCGGAGGAGAAACGCTCGTGGTAGGCTAGGGAAAGGTCTGGGGGTCTCGGGTTTCGGGTGTCAGGACGTACCCCTCGGCCGTCGGGGCTGATTTGCCGAAAGGACAAGTAGATATGCGGACTGAGAATCGTCGAAAGTTCCTGGCCCGCGCGGCTGCGCTTGGCGTCGGCCTGTTTGGGTTCGCCGAACAGGGTGCCGGCCAGATTCCGTTGCTGGAGCCGCCCAAGGACGCCACGAATCTGATGAAGCCCGAAACGCGCAAGGCGATCAAGGCCGGGCTTGCCTTTCTGCGGTCGCGGCAAAACGATGACGGATCCTTTGCAGCGAGCCAATACGGCCGCAACGTAGCGGTCTGCAGTCTGGCCGGCATGGCGTTCATGGCCAACGGAAGCACACCGGGGCGAGGAGCCTATGGCCGCGATGTCAACCGTTGCGTTTCTTTCGTTCTGAATAACGCCCACGACAGTGGATTCATCGTGTCGGACGCCGTGAGTCACGGCCCCATGTACGGACATGGCTTTGCCACGTTGTTCCTGGCCGAAGCCTACGGCATGTATCCGGATACCATGGTTCGCGAGAAACTGGCCAATGCCGTCGAATTGATTATCAACACCCAGAACGAGGAAGGCGGCTGGCGCTACGAGCCGAAACGCCAGGAGGCGGACATTTCGGTGACGATCTGTCAGGTGATGGCTCTGCGGGCCGCACGCAACGCCGGGATCTTCGTGCCCAACGAGACGATCGACCGCTGCATCGACTACGTCAAACGCAGCCAGAATGCGGACGGCGGTTTCATGTACATGTTATCGCAGCCGGGCGATAGCCGGTTTCCTCGCAGCGCCGCAGGCATCGTCGCCTTGTACAGCGCCGGTATCTACGAAGGCGAGGAGATCGAAAGAGGTCTCGATTACCTGATGAAGCACGTTCCTCGCTCCGAGGCCCCGCAGCGCGACAGCCATTACTTCTACGGGCATTACTACGCCGTTCAGGCGATGTGGCAAGCTGGCGGCGAGCGTTGGCGGGATTGGTATCCCGCGGTACATGATGCTTTGCTCGCACGCCAGACCCCCGAGGGTTCCTGGTTCGACTCCATCTCGCCGGAATATGGCACCGCCATGGCCTGCATCATTCTGCAGATGCCCAACAACTACTTGCCGATCTTCCAGCATTGAGCCCACAGAGTCGTCGTTCATGACGCTGCCCATCATGACCCGTAGGCCAAGTGTTCTGGCAACGGCCATCTTATGCGCCCTGTTGATCGCATCCGCTGTCGCAGCACAAGAGGCGGCGCTTGACACCCGCCTGGCAGTCCCGGTGGACGGTGAACCGTTTCAAGCAAGAATCGCCGCCGTCGATGACGACTGGAATGTGACTCTCGACCTGGGGTCCGAGACACGCTCGCTGTCTGCCCCCGATCTGGTGCATTGGGGCGTTTACCAAGACTCCTACCGAGGAACCCAAATCCTGTTGGCCAATGGCTCGCTGCTAATGGCCGAAGTGCTTGAGATCGCGGACGAGCAGATTGTCGTTTACGGTGAGCTGTGGGGACAAACGAACTTGCCCCTGTCGCTGGTTCGCGGTGTCGTCTTCAATCCGCCGATTGCGCCCTTCGAGCGAGATCGGTTGCACGAGAAAATCCTGACCGCCACCGGTGCACAGGACCGGCTCCTGTTGGAGAACGGAGACGTCGTGTCCGGTTCGGTGAAAGGGCTCCGGGAGGCATCCGAGACTGATCCAAACGACTCGCCTGCAGTTGCAATTTCGACCGAAGGAAGGGATGTTGAAATCCCAATCGACAAAACCGCCGCTGTCGTCTTCAACCCGGCGATGATTGAGACTCCGAAGCCTCGTGATTTCCATGCAATGATGGGATTCGGCGACGGAAGCCTGGCGATTGTCGAGCACGTCAATTCGGACGGCGCCTTCGTCAAGCTCAAACTGCCAGGGCGAGTAGAACTTCAGGCGGACCCCGAGGTGATTTGGGCGGAGCTCACTTTGCTGAGGCCCTTTGGCAAGCGAGTGACCTATGTCTCCGATTTGAAGTCAATCGGATACAAACACGTCCCGTTCCTGGCAACGAAGTGGCCATTCCAGACGGACCGTAACGTGCTCGGCGGGCGATTGCGGAACGCCGGTTGCTTGTACGCGAAAGGACTCGGGATGCACACCACGTCGCGATTGGCTTATGATCTGGGCGACGGGTATCGAAGATTCCAGGCCGATGTTGCGTTGGACGATCAAGCCGGTTTGGGCGGTAGCGTGGTGTTTCGCGTCTTCCTGGCCGACTCCAGCGGCAAATTGAATCGCGAGCCCGCGTACGAGAGTCCAATCGTCAGAGGATCGAACAAGCCGGCCGCTGTTTCGGTGGACGTAACGGGCGTTTCGCGAATGGCGCTCATCGTTGACTTCGCCGAACGAGGCGACGCTTTGGACTACGCCAATTGGCTGAACGCGCGGCTGATCAAGTAGAGCACGACATGGCAGAAATCGTCAACGTGGGCCTCCGCCTTACCGCGACTGCGCAGGAGGATCCGGATGGCATCGCCGTCGTCGAACCGCTCGGGCGGGACCGCAACGGCAAACGCCAATACCGGCATCTGACTTTCCGCGAATTGGACGAAGACAGCAGCCTGTTGGCCGACGGTCTGCGGACGCTCGGCGGCGGCCCCGAAACACGCCTGGTGCTGATGGTTCGTCCCAGCATCGACTTCATTTCGCTCGTATTTGCCATGTTCAAGGCGGGCGTCATCACCGTACTGATCGACCCAGGCATGGGACGAAAGAACCTGATTCGTTGTCTGGAAGAGGTTGAGCCAGACGGATTCGTCGCGATACCACTGGCCCACGCCGTGCGCTCACTTCTGCGAAGGCGATTCCCCAGGGCAAGACTGAATGTCACTGTGGGACGGCGATGGTTCTGGGGCGGCCCGACGATTCGCCAACTGCGAGCACGGCAACTGAGCCCGGATTTCCAATCGGCAGCGACCGAAGCGGATGATCCGGCCGCTGTCATCTTCACCACTGGCAGCACTGGGCCGCCGAAAGGTGTCCTGTACCGCCACGGGAATTTCAACCAGCAAGTGGACGAAATCCGCGACTTGTACGACATTCAGCCGGGCGAAGTCGACCTTCCGGGATTTCCGCTTTTCGCGTTGTTCAATTGCGCGATGAGGGTGTCCACGATCATCCCGGACATGGACCCAACACGGCCGGCCAACGTCGACCCGCGGAACATCATCGAAGCCGCACGGGATTGGAACGTCACGCAAGCGTTTGGTTCGCCTGCCTTGTGGAACACGGTTGGTCGCTACTGCCAACAACACGACGTCAAACTGCCCACGCTGCGACGCGTGCTGTCGGCCGGCGCGCCGGTTCCGCCGCACGTACTGCAGCGAATGAAAAACGCAATTCATCCCGATGGGGATATTTACACGCCCTACGGAGCCACCGAATCGTTGCCGGTTGCTTCCACTTCGGCCACGGAAGTGCTCGGCGAGACGGCGGCGCGCAGCCGAGAGGGCGCCGGCACGTGCGTTGGTTGCCGGTTTCCAGGCATCCAGTGGAAAGTGATTCGCATCGACGATGGGCCAATCGCGAGTATCGACCAGATCGACGAATTACCTTGCGGCGAGATCGGCGAGCTGATGGTGAAAGGCCCGGTTGTCACCACGGAGTATGTTACTCGTACGGAGGCGAACCGACTGCACAAAGTCCAAGATGGCGACGGCGTGTGGCACCGCCTAGGCGATGTAGGTTACTTGGACGATCAAGACCGATTCTGGTTTTGCGGACGCAAATCCCACCGCGTGTTGGCAGCCGATGGGCCGATGTACACGATCCCTTGCGAAGCCGTGTTTAACCAGCACGAACGAATCTACCGTTGTGCATTGGTGGGCGTGGGCAAGGCAGGAGAACAGCGGCCGGTGATCGTCGCAGAACCGTGGTCGGAACATCGCCCCCGATCCAAGAAGGAACAAGAACCGCTGGTAGACGAACTGTTACAACTCGCCCAATCCAACCCGTTGACCAGTGGAATTCGAGACATTCTTATCCACTCGTCCCTGCCCGTAGACATTCGCCATAATGCCAAGATTTTTCGCGAAAAGCTTAGAGAATGGGCAGCGAAGCGAATCAGCAAGAAATGACGGTATTCTACGAGTACTGGTTCTCTTTGGGGCACGCTCGACCGCCCCGCCCCCTTTGACAGTCTCTAGTACGGCAACTAGACTTGAAAGGCTGTCAAAGACGTTGGCTGTTGGCTGGCGTGTTGTCGTTTTCGGAGCGATTCGGTGACGAATCGAGCATTTGGGAGCGTGGCATGAAGAAACCGGAAATGAAGGTGTACAAGGAACGTCTGCTGGCCGTGCGATCCCGCATGCGCGGAGATGTGCACGCCATGGCGGATGCCGCATTAAACAAGACTCGGGCCGAAGCAAGCGGCGACCTCTCCTTGATGCCGATTCACATGGCCGATGTGGGGACCGACAATTACGAGCAGGAATTCACGCTCAACCTACTGCAAAACGACGAAAGCACGCTTGAAGTGGTCGAAGCTGCTCTTGAACGGATCGAAGACGGCGTTTATGGTAGCTGCGTCGATTGCGGCGGACGCATTCCCAAGACCCGACTGAACGCCATTCCCTACACGCCCCACTGTGTCAAGTGCGCAAGCAAACTTGAAAGCCACTGAGTGCCTCGATTCTCTGACGATTCCCAAGAATCGTTACGTGATTTTCTTTTCCCTTGCGGTGGTGGGCTGCGCCGTCGATCTGCTGACCAAGCACTGGATCTTTCAGTGGCGCGGCACGCCGCAACTGGGCCAACCGCGGAATGTGTGGTGGATCTGGGAAGGGTACTTTGGCATTGAAACCGCGTTGAACCCCGGCGCGCTGTTCGGTATGGGAGAGGGCTTCGGCGTCTTCTTTGCGATCCTTTCGATTGCCGCCGCCGTAGGCATTTTGGTCTGGCTCTTCTGGTTTCAGGCCGCTCGCGATTTGCTGCTGACCATTGCGTTGGGATGCGTCACGGGCGGCATCGGCGGCAATCTCTACGACCGCCTCGGGCTTTGGCACGACGGCAACGTACCGAAAGGTTACGAACACGCCGTTCGCGACTGGATCCTGTTTCGCTACGAGGGCTACACCTGGCCGAATTTCAACATCGCCGACAGCCTGCTCGTTAGCGGAGCCGTGTTGCTGGCGTGGCACGGTTTCTTTCAGAAAGACGCCTCGCCGAATCCCGAATCTGCAGCGACTGGTGGCGGACAACGCTGAATTGGTTGACATCTCCCCCAGCTTTGCTATATCCTGCAAGCAGTTTTGACGCACGCGGGATCAGATTGCTGCACACAAATCGGAGCGGACGACGTGTGATTCGCGCAAGTCACATCCGAGGCAGTGCGGCAGTCGCAGCAATATCGGGCGGCTACCATGAAACTTTCGCGAACTGTTTCCTACGCCGTGCAAGCCACGCTTCAGTTGGCCAAGAGTGATTCCTCGACACCCGTGCCCTGCAGCAAGCTCGCCTCGGAAGGCGAAATGCCGGAGAGGTTTCTTCTTCAGATCTTGCGCATGTTGGTGACTCATGGTATCCTGAGGTCAACACGCGGCGTGGATGGCGGCTACTCGCTAATAAGGCCAGCGGAGCAAGTTTCGCTGCTTGAGGTCATCGAAGCGATCGACGGGCCCATGGAAAACGAGCAGCAGGCTCCGGACACGGAAGAGAGTGACGAAGTACAGGACAACCTCCAGTCGGCAATCAAGGAAGTCACGAAGACGGCCCGCCGGCAATTGGAGGCCATCAAGCTGTCGCAACTGCTCGCGCCCCCGCCAATCGTCGAGGAAACGGCCGCCAAAGTGCCCGAGGTGTAACGCACGGCATTCCTGGCACGATTTCGGCCCGCATGCGACGTTTTCGTTTAACCCGAAGCCGGAGGCGATGGCGGGTGCCGCGAGTGGACAGTCCATCCCATTGCCCGCCATCGCCTCCGGCTTCGGGTTAAACGACTTGGTGTTCGAAGGTCACCATGACAAACCTAGAGAATGAAATCCGTTCCAGGCTGGAACTCGCACTGGCGGCCGCTCGCGAAGCGGGACGCTCGACGCTGGAGTTCTTCCAGCAAGCCAACTTGCACGTCGAACGCAAGTCCGACAATTCGCCGGTAACCGAGGCGGATCGGTGCGCGGAGCAGTTGCTCAGGAGCAGAATCTCCGACGCCTTTCCAGGCGATGCCATCCTCGGCGAGGAGTTCGGCGAGCAACGCGGGGATTCCAGCTTTCGTTGGATCCTGGATCCCATCGACGGGACAAAGTCGTTTATCTGTGGAGTGCCGCTCTACGGCACGCTGGTGGGCGTCGAACACGAAGGCACGAGCGTAATTGGCGTGATCGACATACCGGCATTGGACGAATGCGTGTATGCCGCCACCGGTCACGGAGCGTGGTACGTCAAGGCGGATGCCGAGCCGCGCCCGGCGCGAGTGTCTTCGCGAGCGGCACTTGCTGATGGCTTGTTCGTGACGTCGCAGATCGACTCGTATGCCGAGCGCGGCGCGTTGGACGCCTATTTCGCTTTGGAGCGAACGGCGTACATCACACGCACTTGGGGCGACGCCTACGGCTATCTGCTGGTTGCTACCGGACGAGCCGAAGTGATGGTCGACCCGATCGTGAATATCTGGGATACGGCCGCGCTCGGGCCGGTGATCGAAGAGGCCGGCGGAGCACTGACCGACTGGCAAGGACACCCCACGAGCCACGGCGGCGAAGCCATAGGCTGCAACCGTCTTGTCTTGGACGAAGTGCTGGCCGTCACACGCCGTTTCCCAAGATCCGTCTGATGATCTGGCCAGCCGCTGTCATCGCCAGAGATCGTCGTCGGCAAACGGGTGTACCGGCCCCAGGATTTTCGGCTTGGGCAGAGCCTTCAACGCGTGCACTGCTAAATGGAAATCTTCCTTGGTAGTGATTTTCAGGTTGATGGGCGAGCCGTGCACGATCGTCACCCGATGGCCCAGTTGCTCCACCAATTGGGCATCGTCCGTAGCGTCAAGATCGCCGCGATTGGCATAGGCGTCCATCAGCAGTTGCCTGCGAAAGACCTGCGGCGTTTGCGCCTCCCACAGATGTTCTCGCACGACGGTCTCGTCGATCTTCCCGTCCTTTGCGCGTTTCTTGAGAGTCCCACGCACGGGGATGGCCAGAATCGCCGCATCGGACTTTTCTGCCGCCTCGAACACCTTGTCAATCCACTCGTTTGCGATGCACGGCCGCGCCGCATCGTGAACGGCCACAAAGTCAACGTCCGGCTTGACCCGCGCCAAAGCGTTGGCGACCGAGTCCGCTCGCTCCGCCCCGCCTTCGACCACGTCGATGCCGAGGACCGCTGCATTGGCCGCAAACTTCATGTTGAACGCTTCCCGATCGTCCGGCGAGATGATCAGGATCAATTGCTTCACGTCGTCCCGGTTGACGAACTTCTCGGCCGAATGCAGCCATATGGCACGATTTGCCAGTACGGCAAACGGTTTCTTGTAGTGGGGATCTTTGAACCGGCTGCTCTTGCCGGCCGCAGCGACAATCACGGCAAAACTGGCCACAACTCAGTCCTTTCCTGTGTGGGGTGGAGACATCCACCGAATAACACATGCGAACTACGCATTAGATCGCGTCATTGTGGGGTTTCCGGCAACCACGTCAAGGTTCGACACCGGTACTAACCGCGGCACACGAGGTTATAATGCCAGTTCTGGGAATTGGTAAGTCTTGTCGTACACAGTTGACGAAACAACAGAACCCGAATGAACGGAACGATTCTCAAGTGGGTTTTGGCAGCGGCTTGGCTGGCCGCTGCATTCATAGCGTGGCAGGCTGACGCGTGCGGCTCGACCAAGAAAGCCTACCGGCGCGTGAAGGAAGGGGTCCAACACTATCGGGCCGGGGACCTAAATGCCGCCGATCGGGCTTTTGCCGACGCGGACGTCGCGTTGCCCGAAGACGAGCGGATCGCCTACGATCGCGCCTGTGTGTATGCTGCCCAGGGAGACGCGGACAAAGCGATCGAACTGTTTCGCCAGGCGGCCATGTCCCGGGACGCACCGTTGGCCGCCGGCAGCCACTACAATCTGGGGTGCGTTGCCGCCGCCAAAGCAAAAGCCATCTTTGGCCAGAACCCCGAGCAGGCAACGCCGGAAATCCGTACCAAAGGACGTCAGTCGCTTGCTTCAGCGATCACGCACTATCGCGATTGCTTGGAGATCGAGCCAAATCATTCGGGTGCGCGCCGCAATCTGGAACTACTGCGATTGTGGATCAAGCACATGCAGGACACCTGGGCAAAGCTCGACCGCGAGAAGCAGCGCGACGAGATGGACCTGCTAGAGTTTCTGGAGATGATCGAGGCCGAACAGATGGGACTGCGGCAGGTGGTCAAGCAGTCGGATACGCAAGAGGAGTCTCCACGCCGCCGCCAGGCGATCCGGCAGGTCAAGACCGAGCAGGACCGACTGGCCGACGAAATCGAACCGCTAAAGAGAAAGATCGAGCAGACGCTTCAACCATCTGCCGCAGCGTCCGGTCAACCGGCCGCGAAGCCCCCTGATCCCGAACAAGTGAAGCAGGCTTTGGCAGCATTGAACGATATGGCCGATCGGACACGCACTGCGATGCTGAAGGCGTCGGAACGTCTGGACGATCAGGAGTTACCAGATGCGGTCGGCGGCCAGACCGAGGCGTTGGACGCGCTGAACGAAATCTACTCGGTCATCGCGCCGTTCCAACACGTCCTGCAGAAGGCTGCGGCTAACGAAGATCGGCTCGTCAATAGCTCGAAGGACATCGTCGACCAACCAGAGGAGGACGACTCCAACGACGCCCGACCGACCGACTACCCGGAACTTGCGCGTGATCAACGTCGAGTCGAAGGCTGGAGCGAGATTCTGCCGATGAAGGCGGACGCCGAGTTGAAACGGCTCGATGCGGCTCCACTGGCACCGGGCAGCCCCAAGGTCACGCCAATCGTGCCCGGGACCGATCCGGAGCAAGCCGAGCAGGCCAAAGAAGCCTTGAAGAAGTCGCTCGAGAAGGCGAAGGAACTCGGACCGAAGATCCAAGACTTGTGCGACGAAGCGGCGAATTCGCTGGATAAGAAAGACGCGGACGCTGCCTTGCCGAAACAGGAGGAAGCGCTGAAACTGTTGAAAGAGATTGCCGAGTCGCTTCCGAAACAACCGCAGCAGAACCAGAATCAAGACGATCAGCAGCAACAAGACGACCAACAGAAACAGCCGAAACAGCAACCGTCCGGCAGCGACCAGCAGCAACAACAGCGACGCCAGGATCCGTCGCGACAACAGGCCGAGGCCGTGCTCAGAAAAGTGCGAGAGCGAGAACGCGAGCATCGCGAAATGCAGAAGAAACTAGGGCGTTATCTCCGAGGCGGAGTCGTCGTTGACAAGGACTGGTAGGACAGGATGAAGTCACTGATCTTGTTTGGCTGCTTGCTTGTCTCGTCGTCGGCCGTTGCTGCGGACGGCGAACCGGAATTGCTGGTCCAACTCTCCCAGGATCGCATCTACGAAGGCGAATCGGTCCTGTATCGCGTCACCCTCGTGAACGTCGAGAACCCATCTCCACCGAAACTGAAAGGCTTCGACGATTTCGAGGTCCAATCTCGTGGAGCACAATCGCTCGACTCGCAAGAGATCAGGGTGGATGAAAATGGCGGAATGACCAGGATCGTTCAGTATCGCCGCGCCTACGATTTCCTCCTCACACCGAAACGCTCGGGCGAATTGACGATCCCCGCTCCGACCGCCGAAGTAATGGGCAAGGTGTTACGGGGGCAAGCCGTAACGCTCCAGGTCGTGGCCCCGGAGGACCAGGACCTGGCCATTCTGGAAGTCGCCGTAGACAAAGAGACCGTCTACCCTATGCAGCCTTTCACGGTCAAAGTGAACGTCGCCGTCAAGGCATTGCCGGGTCCTCTTGCCGACCGAGATCCGGTTGCGGTTTTGGCCGCGTTGTCTGGCGGGGGATCATCCCCAATGTCTGTGTTCTTCGACCGACGCGGAGTAGAGCCCCCTGCGTTGTCATTCCCGTGGGTCGATGATGGCAAACTGCCTACTGGTCTCGAACCGATCCAGCCCGTGCGACGTTGGCTCGGGAATCTGCTGAATCGCCGTGGCGAAGGGTTCAGCATCAACGGCCTCCTGATATTCCGCGCTTCCCTGTTCGATGAATCGCCAAATACTTTCGTGTCAGAGGCTCGAAAGACGCGCCGAAACGACAAGTCGGGTCAGTCCGTAGACTATTGGGAGTATTCATTCCAGCGGGAATTCGTGGCCAAGCAGGTCGGAGAATACTCGTTTGGCCCAGCCACACTGAAGGCTCGATTCATCGCCCAAGTGAATACTCGCGGTGAAGCCGAGCTTGAGCGCGTCTATGCTATCGCGAAGCCGATAGCCGTTACGGTTAGGGATATTCCCCTCGATGGCCGACCGGCTTCGTACAACGGAGCGATCGGCCAGTTTCAGATTGAAAGTCAACTTGCGCCGACCAAAGCCAAGGTCGGCGACCCGATGACGTTGACACTTACGGTACGAGGGAAAGGAACTCTGGACGCGCTGACGACACCTCGACTGGAGGACATTTCGGAAGTCGCGGACCATTTCCGCATCCACGAGGGGACAGAAGAAAGCGACGACGAGATGCGGCGTTTCACGTACAGCCTCAGACCGCTGGATGCGGGGATCGAGCGGTTTCCGCCGGTCGAAATGAGCTACTTCGACGTCGATCGCGAGGAATATGTCACGTTGAAGACAGCGGAGATCCCTGTCGAAGTCGGTATCGCCGAGGAATTGTCTAGCACAGAAATTGCCATGGCCAACGCTTCCCCGTCAGGCGCCAGGGACGTCGAAATCCAAAAAGGTGGTCTTATGGCGAACCACACGCTGACGTCGTTGCGGGACGATTCTGTCGATCCATACCGTTGGTTTGCGGGACTGGGGAGCCTGGCGGGCGTCTATGTGATCGTCGTCTTGGTGACACAAAAGGCGCGGCGCCTTATGGGCGATCCGGCTCTAGTGCGACGACGGGCCGCCGCGACTCGGGCCCGCGGGCGACTGCGCGAGGCGAGACGCCGCCACGCGGACGCGGCGGAGGAAGCCGACAGCTTGCGGGCTGCAATCGTCGGCCTGATTGCCGACGTCGCAGGCATCGACGAAGCCGGTCTAACGACGGGCGACGTGCGCGAGCGCCTTCTGGAAATGGGGGCGGACGAGTCGATCGTCGAACGGTTGACAGCCTGGTGCGAAGCGTGCGATGCCGCTAGGTACGGTGCCGGCGCCGCCGCATTGCACGGTCTGGAGGACGAATCCGGCACATTGTTGGACGAATTGATCACGATATTCAAGCGCAAACGTGTCTTGAAATAGAAGGGCACCTCTTGTAGAGAACGGATGCCATAGTTTAATGCTGCGATTGGTCGACTTACCCGATATGCACCCTGGCCTTCTGTGGAGCGACTTCATGGCGGCTACGGTCGCAGTGCTTGAAGACCAGGGCTTCGCGACGCCGTGTCGATTCGCCATGCAGTTTGAAGGCGTGCCCGGGTATGGAAGCGAGGAGTCTGAGTTTGAAATTGTATCGGAAGGCGTACCGGGTAATAATACAAGGAAGGTACGCCGCACTTACGAGGCGCATCGTCTGGTCGAATTCGCTGCAATTGCGGTTGCTGGATTGGCGCTGTTCCATGCGGGCGGACACCAAATCCGCGACATCGCATTACGCGGCGCATCCGCGGATTACCTCGTTGACGACGAAGGGAGTCTGTTGGAAATCGCCGGAAGATCGCGACGAAGCGACTTCCAGTGGGCATGGGATGTGCGATGGCAACGACTGTCCGATCGCCTGGACGCAGGATTCTATGTCTGCGTCTGCGAGTTTGAAACACCTGCGGGCCGTCTGGCCTTTGCCACATGAAACGACAGGAGAAGTGACATGAGTCTCGTTCAGCCCGCGGTGAGCGACATGCTGGTCACCGTCAAGTCGCGCGAAGTACAGCGCGCAATGTTGGCTGAGATGGGCGACCGCGCCGAGGAGGCCAAACAACACCTGCTTGCAGCCGGCCATTTGGAGTTGGTGTTGGCCAGCGATTACGAACTGGCAGGAGATGACGCCCTGGCTCGACGTAGCCGGATAAGCGCCGCTTCCTGCTTTTGGCGTGCTGGGGAACGCGAGCGAGCGCAGACGATCTTCGACTCGCTTGCGCATGCGGAACCTCAACAAGCCAGCGAGATTCAGCAAGTGATAAGCGATCTCCAACAGGACCGATCCGCCTCGTGACATGGGAACCGGGTTAGCTGTTTAAGGATACTCCAAAGGCCAATGATAGGCGGACGAACTGTTGCGAGGTTGTTTGCGGGTGTGATTCTCCTGCTGTCGACCGGTTGTGGCGGTGCGCCGGACGATGAGGTGCTCCGTAGGTTTCAATTGGCGCAGCAAGCGTTTGACAAGGCTTTGCTGCAAAACGGCGACTCGGGGAAGAGCGGGGAAGAATTCCTTCGAGCCGCCCTGCTGTACCAGGAAATCCTGGACGCGGGATTCGTCTCCGGCACCGTGCTCTACAACCAGGGAAATGCCTTTATGGGCGCCGGCCAGCGTGGGCGGGCGATTGCGTGCTACCGGCAGGCGAAGCGGTACCGGCCGCGGGATCCTCTGCTGGATCTCGCCCTGCGAACTGCCCTGGACGCGGACGATGCTCGCAGGGATCGGGCGCTGGTCGATTACGTTCTGTTTTGGCAGGATTGGATCAGCTATGGTGGCAAATTCCGACTTGCCGGCGCCATGGGCGCCGTGGCATTCTTGGTCGCGTTTGGGGCGTTGTTCGCGGGTCGGCGCCGTTGGGTCGCTTACTGCGGATGGACGGCGTTGGCCTTGACGCTGCTCATGGCGGCTTCAGCCGCCTACGACTGGTACCGGTTCGACAGTGTCAAGCACGGCGTCGTCGTCGAGCAGGCGGTTGCCCGGAAAGGAAACGCCGATTCGTTCGAGCCGGCCTTCACGCAGCCGCTGGCCGAGGGGACCGAGTTCGTGGTGGTGGAACGCCGCGGCGACTGGTTCTTCGTCGGCTTGCCCGGTGCGAAGGAAGGCTGGGTGAAACGCGACGAGGTCGTGGTCTATTGATAGACGAACCGCTACTCAATATCGTGCTGTTCCAGCCGGAGATACCACAGAATACCGGCAACGTCGGCCGCACCTGCGTAGCCATCGGCGCGAAACTGTGGCTCGTCCGACCTCTGGCATTTCGCATAGACGATGCGCATCTGCGTCGTGCAGGATTGGACTACTGGCAACACCTCGAGTGGGAAGCTGTGGACGATTGGCGGGCATTGCGCGATCGGCTGCCCATACCCGAACCGTGGTACTTCACCAAGACCGCGACCAGGCTCTACACCAACGCCTCGTACACGCCAAGCGACGTTCTGGTTTTCGGCAGCGAGACTCAGGGGCTGCCCAAGTCGCTGCTAGAAGCCAACACCGAACGATCGTTGCGAATACCCATTCGGCCCCAAGTCCGCAGCCTGAACTTGGCAAGCTCCGTCGCCGTGGCCGCCTACGAAGCGTTGCGCCAGATCGAAGTCTGCGCGAATCGACCCGAGTGACGTGCCACGTAACACCTTGGCCGAAGCAGAACGCTGTCAGAACGACATCGCTTTGGATATGGCGTAGGTCTGCTTGATTGCCTTTCTCAGGTCGTTCACCGTGTGGCGAAGCGAGTCGTGATTCTCTCTCGCCTCCGCCAGAATCACGCGATAGCGGTCCAACGCCGGCGAGTCGGAATAGAGTTCCCGAGAGAGGCCGGCAGCCGCCTTTACGGTGTTCTGAGCGTTGCCGGATGCCTCGCCGTCCGGCGGCAAGTCAAATGCCGCCACAGCCGAGAGAAAGGTGTCGATCGAGTCGCCGTAGTAGTCCGCCGTGGTTTTCAACTTGCGTTCGGCCACACTGTTGTTGGCATCTCCCAACGTTGCCCGATGCTCGACGTAATCGGTCAAGCTGCCGACAAAGGCGGACGAAGCTCGCAGTACGTACCCTGCCGACGCGTAGACATCCAGCGCCCGAGCGCGCGTAGGCTCTGGGTCGGATCTAGCCTTGAGAATCTGTATCAGGGCCTTTTTGAGCGTGCGAGCCAGGCGCGCTCTCAAATCCCTGAAAAGCGTAATGGAAGTCATCTTGCTCTCATCTCTGTTCGACTCGACTTCCCACTATATTTAACTGGACGTCTTGCTACTGTGACTCCAGGCAACGCAAAACACCCCCGCGCTGGTGGGCAGGTCCCCTTTAGTCTAGCATACGTCGACCTCCAGTGCCATCGCTCGCGCGGAATCTTGTTGGAGTTCACGCTTTAGCGTGTCTTCGAAGACACGCTAAAGCGTGAACTCCAACATGCGTATGGCGTGCAGAAGTCACCGAGTATACTAATTGATGTTCGCCCAAGGCGGTGCCCGTGTTCGTGGTCCGCCATTGCAGGCACGTTGCCTACTGGTTGTTGGCAGCCAGGGGCGACGCAAGAAAGTCGCGTCCGGGATCCATGTAGACCCAGCTTCCGCCGGGCCAGCGTCCGTAGCGAGGAATCCAGCCGGGACGGAAATCGCCGGCAGCGACACGCGCAGCTTCAATGTCGTCCAGCACCTGTTCGCAGTAATTGAGTGCCTGATTGGGGTTGAAGCACCACCCATAATCGCGATGCTGCGTCACCAGATCTCCGGGCTCGCCTCGCGCGAAAGCGGCCAGTTTCTCGAGAATCGCACCACGGGGACTCTGGTTGAACTGCCTCGCGTAGTCCGCCACACTGGGGGCCGTCTCGGCGAATCGGATACGGGGCAGTTTGCCGAACCGTCCCGGGAAAACGGGACCGTCGGCACGTTCCTCCAACGCTTGGCGAACCAGATCTTCAATCCATCGGTGCTTGACGCCGTAATGGGCGGCCAGCCGTGGAATGATCTCACGGACGGCCTTGTCGTGGGTGACCGGCAACAACTCGCGGTAGTACGCGACCACTGGTTCACCTGCCCGTATTGCCACGCCTTGTTTGATGCCCTCGGGATCGTCAGGCGTCTTGATGACTGCAAAGTTCTCCTCCGCCGAATAGTCTCGATGAGCGTACCACAGCCATCCGCGTTCTTTTTCGGGAACGGACTCCATCCACGTTAGCACCTTGCGCAGCGGTTCAAGATAACGAGGATCGCCCGTCAGGTCGTACATGAAAACGAGACCACGGGCTGCTGACCACACGGCCTGCATAGACACGGCCGGGGGCTCGAAGTTGCGCATCCAGATGAAGTTGTTGTTCTCGTCGTATTGGTCGGCCCAGCCGTACATCGGTGGTCCGGACTGCGCGTCGATAAGCCACTGGCCGGCTTGCTCGAGTGGCCTGAGATACTTGTCTTCGCCCGTGGCACACCAAATGACGAATAGATCCCACATCGCCTGCGGCGTCACGATGTCGTTCAGCGCCGGATGCCCGTAGGGTCCTTTGTGATCGAGCGGGTATCCCTCCCAGCCCCACGCGCCGCTGGGAAACTGGATCGAGGCGTGCCAATCGCCCGCTTTGCGGATGGCCTGCTCGTAACGCTCATCGCCCAGCAGGCACGACATCAAGCTGAGGAAACGGATCTGGTTGGATTGCATTGCCTGAGCGATGTACACGCGGCGATTCTTCGGCAACATCCGGCCTCGGCTGTACGTGTACGCGTAGGCCCAAGCCCCCTCGGGAAATTGGGTCTCGCAGAACATGTTCGCGGCTTCGATGGCCCCGTCCAGGTACCGCTCGTCGCCCCAAATGCGCCAAGCGCGGATCAACGTTTCGCCCAGCTTGGCACTGGCCGGAAACCACATGTCCACTCCGCGCCCGATATCGCCCCATCCGGAAGAATCGAGCGCCGGCCACGAATACGACGGCAGCAACCCGCCTTCGAACTGCAATTGGAGCAGGAAATCGAGCATGGACCTCACCGCGTCTTCGGTTTCCAGCAACCGAGTTTCGTCGATTTCGCCGACAGTACGTTTCGGAGGTAGTGGTTCCCTGAGGCGGTGCGTCACCGTCGCGCTCTGGATGCGGAAATCGTCGAACGCGCATTCCGAGGTACGGATCTTGTCGCCGGGCAGCCCGCTCAGACCGCCCAGCAGAATGAAGTTGCCGGGGTTGGGCTCCGGTGCGTCTTCGGCCCGATCGAGTTCCGCCGTCGTGCCGACTCCATCCACAAGCAACCAAAGTCGCCCCGGTGGTCGCAAGTCCCACGAACACAAAAAATGGTGCCATGTTTTGGCATCAAGGTCCTCGACGCCTATCGACAGACTCTTCCCGGTATCCGGCCTTGCCAAGCGGCTGCCCAGGTTGTATCGCTGAACGCCGCCTTCGAACAACTTGAACACCAGATGATTAGTCGGCGTCTTGTAGAGCGACAGGATGTTGGGCTGCATGCCGTAGCGGACATCGTACTCGGCCCGCTCCGGATACAGCACCATCAGCCAGTGCCCGATGCCGTCTGCCCAGACCGACTTTTCGGAATCGGAACGTACCCAGAACTCGACCGTGCCCGACAGGCGAGGGCAATTGTCGAGACCGGAATACAGCAGGAACCCGTTTTCCCCATGCACCGCTACTCCGCCACCGAACTTGCCGTCCACTGTCGGGTCGCTGTTGTGCCCCATTTCGTCGCCATGAACGCGAGCGAAATTGGCGTTGCTGTCGTCCCGAGCGTCGAAGCGGGCCAACAAGGTCGTATTGCGGTCCCGGCTCAAGGGTTGGTCGGGCACGATGGCGAGCCGGCAGTTTTGGCCTGACAACTCCGCAGCAGTACTGACTGTCGCAGTCAAGCAGCAAGCCGCCGTACACGACGCAATCCAAAGGAAGACTCGCTGCCAAATCCCGTAGTCTGATGCAATTTGCGGTTTCACGTTCGTCCCCTGCCGTTTACATGTTGATTCAATGTCATTTGTGGTGTCCACCGTTTCGCCACCATTCGAGCCCAATCGAATGCGCAGGCCACATCGCCTCCTACTGCGGTTCGAGCCGGTCCCGCAGACTCTCTCGCGCCTTCTCGATCGCTGCGGTCGTTGGGCCAATGTATTGGTCATCTGCTTGCTCGCGCGTGAAACGCTCGAAGTGGTCCAGCATCAATAGCCCTTCGCGAATGGATCCCGGAACTGCTACGTCTTGCCCGTCGACAGACAGATAGATCGGGCTCGTGTGGGCAAAACGCAATCGAGAGGGTCGCTGGCGGAAGCGATGCTCGTCTGCCCCCGATCGGTACACGGACAGCTCTTGGCCGGTGAGCAGATCATCTCGCGCCGTACATCGAGCTGCCAGCCAGGAGCCCTTCCGAACGTCGATTTCGGCGGTGCCAGAGAACTGATGTTTCTCCGCGACCTCGAACGTGTGTACCACTTGGCCGTTCACTACGACCTCGGCCGAGGTCAGCGGTTGGTCGGACAGAATTGTCAATTCCACCGACACGCGATCGCCGTCCGCCGAGAAGTCGATCGTATCGCCGGGCTTCTGACCGGCGCCCGTTTTCAGGAAAATCATTGGTCCGTTGGTCACGAAGTTCTTGCCGGCTGCCCAGGCCTTGTTGAACTCCTGCAGCGAGGCGTCGGCCGCCACGCGGATATAAGCTCGGTTGTAGCCCACGGGGTTTGGCTTGACACCGATGGCGGTTCCCGCTCCGGTCGCGAGCTTCAATCCGCAGTTCAAGAGCCGGTAGTACGTGTCGGTGTTCATCCGCATCATACCTTGGTCGGTGTCATCGTAGACCGGAAAGTCGGGCACCTGGAGCAGATTCGAGTAGTGACTGCGTGGCTGGAAACGGTGCATGTGAAAATTATTGTTGCAGATATTAACCACGTGCACGTAGCCCAGCAGGGCATCCAACAAGACCTCTCGCGACCAGCCGGCTTGGTAGCTGACCAACCCGCCCACTTCGCAAGCATGGCGAACGTAGTCGAGGTTGGGCCGCGCGCGATCGGTCTCGATCGGCATTGGCGCGGGCAAGTTCTGGATGTAGGCGGCCCCCCAGCCGTACTCCAGTTCCGCGTCAAAGACGCTCGATGGCACACTTTGTCCGGCGAACTCCAAAGTGCTTACCCGCTGGCTTCCAGCCGGAATCGGCCGCCGTGCGTCGGGGCCGTTCCACCAAGTAAGCGAAGTGCCGAAGTCGAGGCCTTCGGCCACGAGCATCGGCCCCAATTCTGCCGGAGCGACGTGAACATGATTCTCGCCACACATATATCCCCGCGAGCGCATATCGATCCATCGTCGTAGCGTCACGATCTTCGTAGTCTCGGGTGCGGTAGCTTTGATTTCTTGCTTGAAGCGGACGTATTCCAGTCCCCGCTCCACCCGCAGAAGGACGTCACCCTCCGGTACTTCGACAATCGCACTGTCCACGCATGCGAACCACTTATCCGGTGGAATCGGTACCGTGACAGCCCCTTCCGGCATGATACAGTCGCCGCCAGCAGGGCGAACCAGTACTCGGCAGGGAAGTGGGCGGCTCTGTTCGTCGACCACCTTGATTCGTAGCTCGGCAGCGGGCGCAACCGACGCCAAGGCGAGCAGAACGGAAGGAGCAGTGACGGACCACCACGCTGAGAGCGGACGAACCGAATCTACTTGCATCGTGAAATCCTCTCGGCTTGGACTGGAGAGACTACAGCGGTCTTCGACCGGGAGAGGTAACCGCGCGTACCCTACCCGATCACGATTGCGAAAACAACCGTCAAGGAAACGCGACGTAGATTTCCGGCCGTGCGAGTGTCCCTACTTGCCTCCCGTGATCAAGTGCGGAAGATCCTACTGCACATTCAAGCGACCCCGATGGACAGCCATTTAGTCCCGCCGGAATTACAGGTGAAGTTGGCCGCGGCGCAAGGGCGGATTTCGAACTGTCGCCCAGCAAATCTAGTAGCAAAGACCCGGTCATCGAGTCGACGAACGCCGCGACCAACCCGCAGCACGGGGCCGACGAATGCGATAAGGCCCAGCCGTTGACGTTGGGGTCCCTGTAGGATGGCTTTTCGCGAGCCGTACGGCGGTGCCCATTCGTCGTCTCCTTAAATTCGTTGGACACGTCCTCTTCTTCCGCCGCCGTTCACTGCCAATCGGAATGATCCGTACTATCGGCCTAATCTTTCTGTTTCCCAGGCATTCCGAAAAATCCACCGTTGACATGGCTGATCCATCAAATCACGGTGAAAGTTGACGTGGCAAAAGAGCCACTTTTTCGTGTCTATGACTATCGTGTCGTCGCACCATGTTTCCGTTTCACCTCAGTAAGGAGGGGCTAATGTTCCGTTCACTCAGTCTATTGAGCCTCGTGGCGGTCCTCAGTTTCGCATCGATTACGGCAGCCGAAGACAAAGCGGCCACCGAACAGTTGCCCGCGGCGCTTCAAGCCATCGGCGCGGCAACGGGCGACGTCGTTACTGAGAGAGAAGCACACGACGTGCGCGGTCATTACATGTACCAAACGAAGGCGTTCAGCGTTTGGGGCGACGCCTACGGCACTATCAATCTGATGGAAGGTGTTCTCGCGAACTTCAAGTTCGTCCAGATCGTTCCACCGCAACAACCGAATGACGATCCGTCGATGCTGGTCGTCGAAGGTGCTTTCGGCGGCCTGGAAGGGACGATTGGCGTGAACTACTCCGGCGGGCTGAGCTTTGACTTCCAAGGCAAGGCATTGCAGGAGTCGCTGAACTTCAGCGGCATGTTCACGCAGGACTTCTTCCAGTCGTACGGTCGATAGTCCGGTTGTGCGGATAAACTGAAATCGTAAGGCCCAACGTTCCGCGACGTTGGGCCTTCTTTGTTGACCGTTTGCCGCTGGATGTTGCGAAAAGCCGACGTGGCGTCCCCAAGGCAGGGCGTCCGGCCATCGGTGTTTGCCGACGGAGGTTGCGCTGTTACGTGCGTGGCAAACCACTAACTCCTTGGCTGATTGGAGTTAAGCCGCCGCAAGAATCGGCTCGGCCGTCGACCGTGGAACTCTTGGCACGGGGTGTGCGGTGGCCTTGACTCGGAAACGTGTCGACCGGAAACGCACCGACCGCTCGAAGAGGCCAACATGCGCAGATCAAAGCAGTGGGCAACGATTCTTGGCTTCGGCGTTCTTGTCGCCCTGGGCCACACTACGGTACAAGCCGAAGAACCTGCGGCCACAAACGAATTGCCCCTCGCGCTCAGAACGCTGAACGTCTCAGACTCGAACCAGCTCACCTGCCGGCAGGCCCACAACGTGCGCGGCACCGGTTCGTTGTTCGCGACCGATGGAGTGATCGTTCAATTCCGCGGTAACAGCCAACTACCCGAAGGTCAATTTGAATGGGCCGGCATTGCCGGTGGGGACAGCCTCACGATGGCGTTTGATTCCAACGGTCTTAGTTTTCGCGCGGAAGGGATGGCAGTGATCAGCAATGATGCGCCCTACCAGGGTGTAATCGCAACCGAGACGGGAGTCTTCAACGGCGAACTGTTATTCCAAGGCGGCACTTCGACGTTGTCGATCATCGCCGTGCCAGGGATGTTCGCCGTCGATTTCCGGTAGACCAAGTATTCGAGGACGAGTAGCCCGATGAGAAAAACAGCCGCCGCAGTAGCATGTGCACTGACTCTTATCTGTATCGCAGCAAGCGATTCGCGGGCTGACCAGCCTGCGGCGGTCCAGGCCGCCGACTACAGTCAACTGCCGCCGGCTTTGGCGGCGCTGCGGCCTAATCCCGAGGACATCCTCAGCCACGACGAGGCGTCGCAGGTGCGAGGTCAGTGGCTGTTGAACGTAAACCTGCCGTTGGTGGCCGCGGTGATCCAGGGGCACGGCAATTTCGAATTGAATATGTTGACGTTAAGCGGCGGCGTCTTTGCAGGGAATCCCGTGGTCGTGAGAATCAGGATCGGGCGCTAAGGCGAGCGGCGCTTGAAATCTTACGTCTTGGAAAGTAGCAGGCACACTCCGTGTGCCGTAGCCGGAAGCGGACGGCACACGGAGTGTGCCTGCTACCTTGGTATATCTTCATCTGCCGCTCGCCTAAGGCGCGCTAGGAACGGTAATCCTCAACTTACGGAGGCCAGTCACATGAGTCGTATTGTATTGCTGTTTGGCCTGCTTTGTCTGCCGCCATTGTTCGGCTCGGCATCCACTGCACGGAGTCAGGAAAAGGCGTCCACAGACGAACTACCGACGGCGCTGGCAACGCTGAGCATCGGCTCGGGCGAAATCGTCTCGGTCGAAGAAGCTCGCACCATCCGCGGCGCAGGTGGTATAATTCCGTCCGGCCAGCCACTTGCCCCGCGCCCCGTGCAAATCAAGCAGGTCTGCATCGACGGAGTTGCCGCCGGCACGGTCACCATCATGGAGGGCATGTTTGCCCAATTCCACTACAGTGACGGGTGCGGAATTGTGGTGGAAGGGACTTTCGGCGGTCTAGAAGGATGGGTCGGTAGCGTCGACGGCGGCCTTGGTTTTGCCCTGCAAGGCAAGGCGTACCAAGAGACCTTCGAGTTCGCAGGCCATATGACGCAGAGCTTCGTTCAAAGTCACTTCCCGGGCTCGCACGGATACTAAGGTAGATCGCTACCACACGTACTCGAGGCCCAGCAAGCCTCCGTCCAGCAACAGGCTGTTGTAGTGGATGGCCGCCCGGCCTGTGCTCAGGTCGGTGGCTCCGATTTGGTCCGGCGCCAGAGCCACGCTTCCTAGCCCGACCAGCTTGTAGCTGCCGCGGACCTTCAGCCGTTTGGTGATTTCGTACGTCAGCAGAAACTCCATTTCCCCGGCGAATACCGCTTTCTTCCCGCGTGCGGTAACGCTTGGCAGGACAAGGTTCGATCGCGTGTGCTGGCGCACGTCATTGCCGTAGATACCGACCTTGAGTTCGATCGAGCCACGTAGCGGCCCGCCGCGGTCGTAGACCAGCAAATCGCCGCCCATCTGCATTCCGTACAGGTTGTTCTCCGTTTCAATGTCCAAGACACCCAAGAACGGTGCATTCAATTCGGCGACAAGCAGGTCGTCGTTAAGGCGTATGTAGCGAAAACCCGCGAAACCGGTCCAACGATAGCCATCACTGCGGCTCACGCTAAGTTCGACGCTGTACACGCTGGTACTGTAGTCCACCGAGAACACCGCCGGATCGACGGCCAGATCGAAGCCCGGTCCGTTCAGTTGCAGGCTTCCGGTAACCGCCCGGTTGCCGTCCCACGAGGGGATGCTCAGGTACTCGATATTCCAGCCCACTCCATCGGCCGCGTGGTGAGCCAGATCGACATGGGCGCCCAGCTTGTAGTCGAAGTCCAGATCCAGCGCATTGACCACCGACGCGCCGGTCACCTGATCCGTGATCAGTGGATAGTCATTTGCCTTTCTGCGCCGAAGTCCCACCAAATCCACGGCGACAACCCAGTATGGTTGAGCGCATGACATACAATCGCCCAGCATGGGGTCTTTCGTTTGAGGGTCCGTCGAATTGACGCCGGGCTTTGTTTCGGCAGCCGGATGGACCTGAAGCTGCCTGTTGCCTTGGTCCGGCGGAGTTGGTTGCGTCTCGCGCGGCGTCGTGACCGGAAACATCGACGCACCGAAGCTGCCTTGGGGCCGCTGCTGGCCTCTGTTCGGCAGAGTTGGTCGCGTCTCGCCTGACGTCGTAACCGGGAACATCGATGCACCGAAGGTGCCTTGGTGTCGCTGTTCCCTGGCGTACTGTGGCGGCGGTGTGGAATATTGGAAGTAGCTCGGCAGCCGAGTATTGGGATATCCAATCCCGTCTCGTCCCACCGGGCCAGAACGCATTGAGGCGTCGTCCCGGCGGATCGGGAGTTGATCGGCTGGGATCGGGTATCGAGATCCCCTCGTTCCCGCGAGCGGAGGCGCGTCGGTTGCCGGATAGGTCGCGGGTGCGCTTCGAGCAGCGGGAGGGGGCGCGCGTGCGGGCTGAATTGTTGGGTATGTGGACGAGTACTCCCGACTTGGCCCCGTCAACGGAGGCCATCGCGTTGCTTGCCCGGACGCTTCGACCGCGCATAGCATGAACGCCAGTGTCGTGAAGATTGCGGTTGGGCGAACCATCGGCAGGCGCATCTTTTCGCCCTGATTTTCTTGGGGTTTCCCGGCCCGCTGCGGCGTGGCCACAGGCCGCAGACGGCGGTGCCGGTCGTCTCAATGAACTGATCGGCAAGCTAGATCCCGAAAAACCACGTCGTTTGTTGTGGCTGGCATATTCTTCCTAAGCTTCCAACGAGCAACGTTGGTTGCGTTCATGTCAAACCAGGAAAGCTGCAAAAGAGAATCGCGTAAAGCGATCCTTGAGACGGATACCGACCGTCGTTCATTTGCGAGAAGTAGCGACCCGATGATTCATAATGGCTGAGCCGAATGGACGGGCCTGCGCCGTCAGAAACTGACTTCCGGACGTGATGCACCAACGCGTTTGGTGGGCTGAGGATAACGTGCACGAATTCGTAGATCGCCCGCAAGCTGGAGAACAAGGTCCATGAGATTAGCGGCCATTTCCAGCTATTTGCTTGTCTACTGGCTTCTGCCGTGGTTGTCTTGTTGCGGACCAACTGCGGCAGCGGCAGCCGATCCGTACGATGCAGGGCCCCGCGCGATCCGTTTTCCGCCAACCGTCGGCCAAACACTCCCGTCACAACCATCACTCACCGACAAGCAGGCACCGGACGACGAGGCTGCTCCCAACGGCCAGAGAGACCCGAAGAAGGCCGTTCGCTTTCCAGCCCCGATGAACGATGCTGCACGGCGATTCCCGGCCGTTCCAGACCGAGAGACTCTGCGAAATCTCTCCATTCCGACCGTCAACCGCCGATCCTCCTTCGATCCTCCGCGACCTCTGCCGCCGGGTCCCCCGCCGAATCGCCCACGCCCCCGTTTCGTGAGCGAGCCGCGCGTCGCGCCTTCCGAAACCGGCCCGCCAGCGTCATCAACCGCGGCCTCGAACAACTCGGAATCAACCAATCCGCGCGAGCCCATCGGGCCGAAGCCGCCCGAAAACACAAACGAGTGGCTTGCTCGAGATACCAGTCTGTTGCTCAAACCCGGTAAGGTCCAGACGGAAGTCGGGGCGCTCTACACTCGGCAGGAGGCTGCCACAGTCGTCGTCTTGCCTACGGGCGCACCCGTGCTGGAGCGGATCCGCAGTCGGGCGTTTATCGTGCCGTTCAGCATTCGTTACGGCTGGTCGGAGAACTTGGAACTGTTCAGCGTGGTCCCGTTTGGGATTTCGCATTTCGAGCGCGACAACGTCTTGGCCGAATCGACCGAAGAGGCCGGTGCACTGGGTGACATAACCGCCGGATGCGTTTACCAGTTGCCGGAAACGCGTTTCAAACTGCCCGATTCGGCAGTCAGTTTCTCGGTTACCGCGCCGACCAGTTCCAGTTCGATTACCACGATCAGCGGCGACCAGGCAAGCTTGGGCAACGGCATATGGAAAGTGGGCGTCGGGTTCAACTTTGTCGAATCCTTCGACCCGATCGTGCTGTTTGGCGGTCTCGGGTACCAGTACCAGTTCGAGGACGTACAGCAAGGACTTCAGATTCAGCGGGGTGACCTGTTCAACTTCTACTGCGGTCTGGGCCTTGCAGTCAGTGACGACGTTTCGCTCAGCACCCAGGTATCCGGCTTCCTGCAAGACAAAACGTCGGTGAACGATATTCTGATTCCCAACTCGGATATCGAACCGCTCTCGGTTCGCCTGGGGTTCGTGCGACGACTGACCCTCAAGTCGCGCATTCAACCTTACGTCGAATTCGGCCTCACGCGAGACGCGGCGGACACCACGCTCGGCCTCCGATACATTCACGACGAATAAGACATGGCCGGACATCCGAACAACAACGGAATTCGACCATTCGCCGCGGCGGTCGTGCTTTGGGCTGCCGCTGCCACCGGGTGTCAGACCATCACCGACTCGGCTACTTCGAACGACGCGAGTTCGCAGGCGCAACACGAGTTCTTCCAGCCCGTCGGCAACGGGTTTCAGGTACGGCGACCGGCCAAGCCGTGGCGGGCCTTCCAGCACGAGAACGTTGTCATTCAGCGGCTTGACTACTCCTGCGGGTCGGCCGCATTGGCAACTCTGCTGCGCCACTACTTCGAGGACGATGTAAGTGAGCAGGATATTCTCAAGGCCATCTTCGCTCGGCTTGGTCGCGCGGAAGACCCGCAAGCAGAACTCAAAGACCGCATCAAGAACGGATTCTCGATGCTGGATCTACTGAATGCGTCCAAGGACCTCGGTTACTTGGGCGCGGTGGTTCGCATTCCGATTGCGAAGCTGGCTGAATCGCAAGCTCCCGTCATCGTGCGAATCGAGAAGTACGAGTACAAGCATTTCGTCGTCTTTCGGGGAATTCACGACGACACGGTCTACCTGGCCGATCCGATCCGCGGCAACGTCCGCCTTTCGATTCAGGAGTTTCTGGATCAGTGGAGCGGCGAATCGTTGTTCCTCGGCAAGCAGGGGTTCGGACTTCCCAAGGAATACCCTATGGCTTTGCGCGTGCACGGACCGGCACGCCCGGAACTCCAGGTCGCTCGTCAAGCGCTTTTTCCGGTCAAATGACGATCGGCAGGGCTCGTTGACACTGTTCGGCCATGGCCGTTAGAATCATTTCAAGTCGGTGCTCGGTATCCGTGCGGCCGTGTGACTGGAGCATTACGTTACTGGGAGATCAAACGATGAGCGAAAACGTCGGCGAATTCAGCGACAGCAACTTCGATAGCGAAGTCCTTAAGGCCACTGAACCGGTCTTGGTGGATTTCTGGGCCCCCTGGTGCGCACCCTGTCGAATGATCGCGCCGGTGATCGAAGAACTGGCCGCCGAGAATGCAGGATCGATCAAGTTTGGCAAACTGAACATTGACGAGAGCCCCAAAGCCGCCCAACAATTCGGCATCAGCAGCATACCGACATTGCTGCTGTTCAAAGACGGGGAAGTAGCCGAACGTATGGTGGGTGTGCAGCCGAAAACACGGCTCCAAGGTGCATTGGACGCGTGCCTGGAGTAGGCCTACTTGGCACCTCGCACGGTAAAGCGAAACGTACTTCCCTGCCCCGGTTCGGATTCCACCCAGATGCGACCGCCGTGCCGCTCGGCAATTTTCTTGCAGACCGCCAACCCCACGCCGGTGCCCGAGTATTCGTCCTCGTCGGCGTGGCCGCGCTGAAAAATCTCGAAAATGCGCTTTTGGTCCTCGGTACAGATACCGATGCCGTTGTCGCGTACGCCGATTTGCCATCGGCCGTTGTCGCGATCCGCGCTGACGTGAATCACCGGTGACCCATCTTTGCAGTATTTGATGGCGTTGCCAACCAGATTCTGAAGGAGCTGCATCAACTGGGTCGAATCGGCCATCACGATGGGCAGTACATCGTGAGTTACCTCGGCACCGCTCTGTTCGATCTCGGCCGTCAGATTCGTCAGCACGGCCTCCAGCACTTCCTGGCAGTCCACCGGTTTCAGCGGTTTGCCGCTCGTTGTCACGCGTGCCACCGATCGCAGGTCTTCGATCAGCGCGTGCATGCGGTCGACACTCTGCCTGGCAAAATACAAATACTCCTGGGCCGTGGCATCCAGTTTGCTGGCGTATTCCCGCTCGAGTAGCTCGCAGTACGAACCCACGGCCCGCAGCGGCGCGTGCAAGTCGTGCGACACAATCGTGGTGAAGTACTCCAGTTCGCGATTGCTGCGTTCCAGTTCGGTGGAGTATCGCTTCATCTTCTCTTCGGCCAATTGCTTGTCAGTGACGTCCCAGAAGATGGCCTGGGTCCCGACGATATTTCCCTCGGCATCATGCACGGGCGTCTTCAGCACGTGGACGTACAAGGTCTTCCGCCCCTTCTTGTGCCTCTCGATGTCGTCGAATGTCTCGCCCGACTCGATGATCCTCCGATCGTCGGCTTGGTACTTGCTGGCAAGTTCCTCGGGGTAGAAGTCCATGTCGGTCTTGCCCTGGATCTCCTCCAGCGGCTTGTCCAGCAGTTCGCAGAACGCCCTATTGGCAAAGGTAAACCTCCCTTGCAGATCCTTGCGGAGGATGTTCACGGGAAGGTGTTCCACCAGCGAAGAATACAAAGCCTCGGAATCCCGCAAAGCCTGCTCGGATTCTCTGCGCTCGCGGATATCGTGCAGAAACACATTGAAACTGTGCTCGTCGCCAAGCAGGATGTGAGTGGCCGACATCTCGACCGGAAATTCCTGGCCGTCACGGTGAAGGGCCGAGAATTCGACGCGTGTGTTCAGCAGCGTGCTTTCGCCCGTCTGGAAGAACTCTCGCACTCCTTCGTGGAATGTCTTTCTGTGCCGGACCGGGATGATCATCTGGTCCAACGCTCGCCCCAGCGCCTCGTTGCGAGTCCAGCCGAAGGTCGCTTCGGCGGCCGGATTCCAGTCCACGATCCGGCCATTGGCATCCATGCCGATGAATGCCTCGTTGGCCATGTCCACGATCAGCCGGCTGTGCTGGACGCTTCGCCGGAGTTCCGTCGTGATGGCTTCCAGCGTCTTGGTGCGTTGGTCGACCTGCTGCTCGAGCGTTTGGTTCAGGCGTCGCAGGTCCTCTTCGGCACGCTTCCGTTCCGTGACGTCCAGGGCGACACCCACGACGCCGATCACCGCCCCGTGCGCATCTCGAAGCGGTTCGGCGTGGGACTGGAAGACATGCCCACACCACTCCAGTTCGAAGTTCACCGATTCGCCTTGGCATGCGCGGCGATGAGACGCAATGCCCGGGAAGTCCTCGTCCTGGGTAGCGTAATAGTCGTGCAGGGACATCCCCACAATCTGGTCGGGCTGGAGATTCAGCCGGGTCAGGCCGGCCCCGGTGCACGACGTGAATCGAAGTTCGGTGTCCGTCGTCCACACGATTGCCGGGATCTGCTCGACCATCAGGCGAAGCGTTGCTTCGCTCTTGCGAAATGCTTCTTCCGCATGCATTCTCTTGGTAACATCCCCTAGAGTCTCGCCCTACTACGCCAGCTTGAAGCCAGAACCAACCTTTCGATGATTCCTGCCCGCATGCGTCTTCGCAACCGGCAAAACGAGCTATTTCGAAAGGTCTTGTCGCGTCAGAAGTAGGTCCCGGCTGCCGGACGGGACCTTCAGTGTCGTTGGAGTTCACGCTTTAGCGTGCTGTGTTTTCAGGTTCAGTAAGACACGCTGAAGCGTGAACTCCAGCGGCAGACCTCGTCGCCACGGCCTCGGCTGAATCGTTGCCGGAGTTGGAGGTCCCGTCCGGCAGCCGGGACCTACCTACGCATCAAAAGATGCCCGCGCCAAACCCATCGTCGGTTTGTCCTTCTTCCTGCCGCTCCGGTGCCGGCTGATCTTTAGGCTTCTGGTGAGGCGGCGGCGGGGTCGATTCTGCCGGTTCGATGTGTGAGGTTATAGACGGGCTGGGCTTTCCCGCATCCGGGACATCGCTCGCGTCGAAGTCGTCTGGCCCTTCATCGTCGTACCCATCGTCGTACCGCGATATGTACCCCGGCTGTTCGGCCCGCTCCACCTCCTTCTGATACTCGGCGATAACGCGTTCTTGGATCATCTCGCGGCACGCGCAGTTGATCGGGTGCGCGATGTCGGCGTACAGCTTGACCCGGCCGCTTTGGTCGCGGACCATTCGTTCTTCTTCCTGCCTCGCGCCACACTGGTTGCAGTGGGCAGCCCGCAAATGGTTCTTGGTCCCGCACTTCGGACAATGCGAAGTCAACTTCCGGCTGGGCATCGCTACGAACGGGCCGTTGACGCCGTCGATGATCTTCAGATCACGAACCACAAAGCAATCGTCGAACGTGATCGAGCAGAACGCCCGCAGCCGATCGTCCGATTTGTCCATCAGTTTTATGCGAACCTCGGTGATCTCCATGACGCTCCTCCTTAAACTGGTTCGCTCGTGTGCTCTCCAAGGGCTGTTAACCTTAACACGGTGCAACCGACAGTGTAGTTGTCTGGAACACCGCCCCCAACCCTGCTGCCCGCAAGCGGCTCGCAACTCGTCTTGCGTGGCTCGCGTGGCGGCAGATGCCAAAATAACTTGTACCACTTCCGCTCATTTGGTGTCCGAGACAACCCTGGCGGTCAAACGCGGCTCGTAACTTCCGAATCCAAGGCGACAATCGCTCGGCCGCAGGTTCCAGACGATTGAACATGAGCCCGCCGACCAGCGACGCGCGGCCCTTCCGAACGGCCTCGACAATCGGGTCTGCTCGATTCGCCAATTTCGCGGGACGACAATGCCGATAGACCTCCGGCGTGGACAATCCCGACGGCGGTCGAACGAGGACGACTTGGAACGTGCTGCACGCGCCGATCGGATCAATCCGTTCGCCGCGTCCCCGGCATACGGCCGCGCCGGTTTGCAGGAAGAAAGGAACGTCACTTCCCACTTCGGCGGCTACGCCGGCCAATTGCTCGCAGGTCCAATCCAGCCGCCAAGCCAGATTCGCGGCCACAAGCGCCGCTGCTGCATCGCTGGAGGCTCCCCCCAGCCCCGCCGCGGCCGGTATCCTCTTGACCAACCGAACCCGCGCGCCTGATTCAACCTTCGCGCGAAGTCTCAGACGCTCCAAGGCCCTAACGACAGTGTTGTCCGTCTGTTCCGGTAACTCCTCCCAGACGCCTCCATGACGGGAGCGCTCGGCAGGCGATTGTGCCTCCAAGCCGGAAGCCCACCTGCACGTTAGCTCTATGCGTCTTTCCGAATTGCTCGAAAGAAAAACGGTATCGAATATCGAGATCGGCATCATGAGAGTCTCAATCTCATGGAAGCCGTCATCGCGTCGACCCAGAATCTCAAGAAAGAGATTGATCTTGGCCGGAGCCTGGACTTCGATCAGGGTGCCATCGCGACGAACGTACATGCCCCTAAGCAGTCAAAACACGTTGCCCCACAATCACGTTCGCAATAATCCAAACGCCTCTGGCGGCGAAAAACCCAATTGAAAAGACCGAATTCGTTCGGATCGTCGCTCGTTGATACCTAGATTCTACTGGAGCAACGCTAGCGGTCAAGCTGAATCGGCGCGTCACCCCACTCTTAGGCCATAGGCGGTCGCCTCGTCGAAGGTCGCCATGATCGGTTTGACACACTACCCCGTACCACGTTAGGTTACTTGGGTCACGAAGTTCTGCAGTGTTGAGTCAGGTTCGATCCCCTCTCTTGGAGGCGGCGAATACCGAATGTCGAACGACGAGTTGCGAGCATCGAAGGAAAAGCTGAGTTTCGGGCGTTGATTTGGCAAACAAGCAACCCGAGGTTTTCGTTGCGACCTTCTGCCTTCGCCATTCCTTGTTCGACATTCTGCGGTTCCGGCTTTCGGATCGATCCGTTGGTCCGAGGTGGATTCTCACCAGGCTCTACGGGGGAAACGAACCTGCGACCGCCAACACCAGTCTCAATAGTCAGGACAAGTTACATTTGCAGATCGAGTTAACGGATGGGTGGCCGAGTGGACTAAGGCGGCAGTCTTGAAAACTGCTGTACCCTCACGGGTACCGGGGGTTCGAATCCCTCCCCATCCGCTTTTGGAAAACCAGGGGTTATGGAGAAGCGGCGGCCTGTGCCCCGCTTGTACTTGGAAACGCCGAGCCGACTCTTCGTTCCCACCAGCAGGTTCCGGTCATTTCAACTACTACGGCTCGACCGACGCGTCGGCCTTCAAATCTCCCACGGCGTATTGAATGCCGGCCAAGTAGTGTTTCAACACGGCAGGGCTCATGTAGGCGCGGGCGGTATGGCCCAGGGAGCAGTAGAATATGCGTCCCTTTCCGTAGGGGCGTATCCACGTGACCGCATAGTTCTTGTCGTCGCGCCGGCCGGGGTCGTTTGTCTTCGCCACGTCCAAACGCAATAGCACGCGATACCGGTCCGCCGGGAACGGCTCCCGCGTCAGCCCCTTGCGGAAGAAGTAAAACTCGTCGAACACCTCGAAGCTCTTGCCGTCCAGGAACGATACCAAAGGATGATCCGGCTCCGTCGGTTCGACCCAGAAATCGCTTGTGAAATGGCCATTGTACTGGGCTCCGAACAATTCGACGAACTCCGGCCACTGGACGCTTCCGGCCGTGGCACCGTGGACGCCGACGATCCCCTTGCCCTCGGTCACGAATCGAAGCAGACTCTTCTTCAACAGCGGCTCCCGCGCTTTGGCTTCGGCCTGTTCCGCAGCGCTAAGCCCACTCATGTCCTGCGGCAGCATCGGAGATCGTTCGTGCGTGTTGTTCATCACCACGGCGTCGAAGTGCTCCAGATTTTCGGGCAAGAACACTGTCGGATTGCCGCTGAGAAACGCTTCGAACGCGCCGGTCTTCTTGCCCAAAATCTCCATCGCCTTGAAGCAACAGACGACCGATTCCGGATGGGTCGGCATTCGCCCGTAGACCAGAACCTTGCGCGGCCTGGCCGGCTTGACCAACGGGGCATCAGGTGCCGCTTCCTCGATGCTTTGAATCGTCTTGGCTGCGATTGTGTACGTCCGCGCCTTCTGCGCCCCCGCTGAAGCATCCGCCAACATTGTCGCGACCACGGCGGCCGCGGCTATCAGTAAGATTCGCATGTGTCATCTCTCCTTCATCTGAGATACCGTGGTGATGTACCGATCCTCGTACGACGCGACATGACAGGCGTCAAGCTGGGACGGACGATCCTACAAGTCGGGTAGCTTCCAAAGTGCCCGATGGCTGAGTCCGGCTTCACCGGATCTGTAAAGTTTGCATCTTTGCGGATCCATGTCCAGCGACGGCAGATGCTGCAGTACGGAATCCATGGCGCTACGATAGATATAGCCGCCGTCGATCCAGCAGGTTCGCAAGTTCTTGAACTTCTTCAAGTGTTCGAGATCTTCATTCTGAAGTTGATGACAGTTGAAGGCAAGTAACTCTTCCAGACGAGGCGCTTCGCTTAGATGGCGGAGGGTTTCGCCAGTTATCCCGAGATCCCACAGATAGACGCGGCGCAGCTTTGGGCAATGTCGAAGGAAATGCAAATGCCGGTCTTGCATGCGAGTCACTGCCGCCGTGAAGGTCTGCAGCTCGTCCAGCGATCCAAGTGGATCGCACGCGTCGGGCTCCAGTGGTGATAGGGCGACTTTGTATCCCGAAAGGTCTAGACGCCGCAATCCGCCGAGCTGACCGATCATGCGCATTGTCTCGTCGTCCAGATGCACCCGCAGGTGCAACTCGGTCAATCGAGGCAACTCTCGCAAGTGGGCGAGCTGCGCCCCATCGAATCCGTTGCCTTCGATTGTCACCTCCTCGAGCTTCCGAAATCGCCGGATATCCTCCCACGTGATGGGTTTCAGCTCGGCATCGATCTTCAACAGCGGTTCCCGTTGCGTAATAGTGACGTGGACCGGGTCTCGATCGAAGGTCTCGGCGCTCCATAGATACGTCCCGTGGATTTCCAGGTCCTGAGCACGTTCGCCCCAACGCCTGGCCAATTCGCTGAAACTGACCTCGGACAGGCGACGTAATTCGATGTCCCTTAGGTTCGGCACGGCGGCTTGGAGCCTATCCACGGGAAAGTCCAACCGCCCAAGCACCGTGAGACGCTTCAGTTGCTGTAGCTGAGCCAGCCGCATCATCTGCTCACGTCCACATTCAAGCTCGACGGTCAATCGCTCGAGCCGCTGCAACTTGACAAGGTCGTCCAAGCCACGATCCGACACTCGGCTTGCCCACAACTGCGTCACGGGGGTGTTCGGGTGTGCGGCCAATAGCTGTAAGCCTCGTTCCGTCACAGGAAAATCGTGTATCAAAAGACCCAACTTTGGCCAGTGACGCAAGCACTCCAACGCGTCTTCGTCCACGAACCGGTTGCCGTGGATGTCAAGCAGGCGCAACTCGGCAAGTCCCTTCAACTGCTTCAGGCCTTCGTTGGTTAGTTCGGTGCGCCACAGCGAGAGCCTGCGTAGCTTCGTCAGTTTCCCGACGTATTCGAGGTCTTTGTCGCGAACCGAGCTTCTGGCCAGGTACAGCCGCCGTACGTCCGGCAGTCTGGCCAACGGTTGCAGACTGCCTTCATCGAAGTCGCGTTCCTGAAGATTGACCGCAACCACCTTATTGCAGCGGTCGGCCAGCGGCAGCCATTGCAGCCAATCCGGCACCGCAGGCTCATACGTGATCCAGCCACGAATCTTCGTGATCTCCTCTGCCGCCGATGCCTGGCCCTCGTACGCTGTGACCATCCTTCGCCAATACGCAGCGGCGATACAGACCAACGTCAGCAGCACCAACATGGACCAGATGCTGAACTGATACCATCTCCGGGTTGTGCGCGTGTTTCGCACACCGGAGGTCGCGTCGTCTGTTTGTCGCGTCATGCTGTCGTGTTTCGTGTTTGCATAGCCATACCGTTGCGTATCCAACGTAAGTATCAGCCAACCGCTTGGACAACGGGTTTGGGGGCATTCAGTGCTTTACATCAAGATTCATACCCGCGATCGCTCCGCTGTCAAAGGCGACAGCGATCAACGGAGCTTCTGAAGCCGGGGACTCGATGACGCGAATCGCTTGGACGGCGCCGGACGCGAAGCCGACCGCGCGCAGTCCGTTATCGAGCAGCAACAGGCCCTCGCTAGTTCCCACAACAAAACCGTCTCCGATTGCCGCGACTGCTCGAATCTCACCGCCGCAGTAGGTTTTATTCATCAGCTCGCCGTCGGCCAGAGCGTATTGGATCAGAAAGCCGTCTTCGCGACCGACAAGCACCTCGGGTACGTCGTCGCCCGTCACGTCGCCGAGACAATGGCAGGCGTTCGTCGTGTGCGTGAACCGGCTCCAGACGGGGGAGAATTTCGGTGCCGAGAAGTAATTGACACCGCCCGGGTTCAATGTCACCACCCCCAGCCACCGGCTTTCGTCGTCCGTCGTTCGGACCACGGCTCCGTCGAAATACTGTGGGAGCTGCATGTTGGGCGTACTGTGGCCAGTCAACGAACGAGTGGCAAGGTAACGCAACTTGCCTGCCGCCAGGTCCGAGCCGGAGTCAAGCACGCCGAAGCCCATGCCGTAGCGTCCCACGACGGCCAATTCCTCGCGCCCGTCGCCCGTGACATCGGGAACCGTGAAAGCGTACTTGCCCCCGCGGTCGCCCAGTGACGGCGTGACAGACTGCTTCAACTCCGGCTCGGGACTGACGCGTCCGTATCTGACATGGGGCAGGAAATAGTACTCCAGGTTTCCATTCTTGTCGGGTCGCCACGCGCCGACGAAAGCCGGCCGCAGATACGATACGCTGCTCGTGTCTCCCTGACGGACATCGTGTACGAATCGCGGCGAGCCGTCTCCGTTGTACACGTGCATCTTTTCCGCCAACGTGAACGCGATGACATCCTGCTTCCCGTCCGAGTTCACGTCCGCCACATTAACGTTGATCAACGGCGATTCCAGCTCCCGCCGCCACAATCGCTTACCCTCCGGCGACAGCATCATCAATTGATTGCCCCCGGCTGCCAGCAACGTCCGTCGCTCGTCCGCGAAGAATCTCCCCGCGAAGAGGCTCACCTTGGCTCGCTGTTGTCGTTCCTGCGTGACGACCTCGATCTCGTAGAAGACCACCGGCTCCTTCTTCTCCCGCCAACGTCCCACGATTTTCAACTGCCTGGCGCGCTGACCCACCGGCAGGACGAAGGCGGGAAAGCGGTACGTGGACATGTACGAAACCATTTCGGCGTATTGGGTGTCGAATGGTGGAGATGGAAAACTCTGACGGCGCACATCTTTGGCAAAGCCGTCATTGCTCATGGCCAGTTCGAAAGACATGTCTCCTTTGTCGAACGAATCCAATCGCCCAACGAGACGCACCGAGTCGACGGCAACTTCCTCATGGAGATCCAAAATCACTGCGCCTTCGATCCCCTCGTCCCAGCCGGCGCTTGGTTCGTTTCTGTAGTAGAGCACTCGATCGACCCAATCGGCCGGATCACCAATCGTCGTTGGCGGCTCGGCGGTGGCCTTGATGGTCCGGTGCTTCTCTAATGGTGGGAGGATATCCGAGACTCGCCAGACCTCGCGCCAAGGATTGGCGGTTGGGTAGGCTGCAGGTTGATTGCTGGACTCCTCAGGCATCACAGCTTCTTTCCACAGCCGTTTCAACTCGGCGTCCACTCGCTCAAAGAAGGCAGACGATCCCAGGGTCGTGATGGAATGATCTCCCGGCGGAAGGCGCAATCGTGTTTTTTCGGTGAGCGATCGGTCGTCGAGTCGCACCGGCGTATCCCCGTCGAAATCGACTGTCACGTCGACGGGCGTTGTGTTCGGATTCTGTATCACGATGTCGCCCAACCCGCTAAACGGGAACAGGAGAACGTTGCAGCCCTCCGACGCCTCGATCCGGAACCAACCCGGAAGCGAGAACTGTCGCGTAGCCGAGATCGCCAGTCCATGATTCGACAAGTACCAGAGTCCGCCGTCGCCTTTCGCGTTTTGCAGCGGATCGAGGCTACCCGTCCCGATGGCGGCCGTTTCCTGAAACGCCCGACAGGTTCCGCTTACCAGCACAGACCGAGGCCCCAGCCGCCGAATGTCGAACTCTCGCCCCACCGTGTCGTTGGTGGTGTACACAAGATTCTGGAACGTCGCGCTCCCGCCGGCTTTCAAGTCAGCCGTTTTGTACTGGCATAGAATCGTCGGTTCCGTCGAGCCGTCTCGCGGCTCCAGCCGTACTCTTTGTGCAACGGGCTCGGAGGCGGTAATCTGCAGGACCGCGCCGGTCATGCCATCGAGCGCTCGGAAGGTCCGGCCGCCGTCCGATTCGCCTGGGTTGAAGGAACGCCAACGGCAGGTGAGATGATAAGTGTCGTCCGAATCGGCGGTCATCTCGTCGAGGACGACGAAGTAGCCCCCGTGCCGCCGAACCAAGCTTCGGCGCCAAGCCACCCCGCCATCATGCGGAAGCACAGAACTGATCCCCGACACGGTCGGACTGCTGAAGCTGGCTTCCCGCACACAGGCCGGCGCTTGCGGGTCGTGTCCGCCACGGCTCGTCGACACGACGCTGCGCGCCCAACTGCATTGCCGCTCGGCGTTCTGGAAGAGCAACAGCGAGCCCAGTTCGGTGAAACGGACCAACGCGTTTCCCTGGTAGCCATCCGCGCCGCCGGGATTGATTCCCTGTAGCATCAAGTAGGCGTCTTCCGGCCGGCAGCCGTCCCGGAAAACTGCCTTGCTGAACAGCTTTTCCCTGGGCGTTTTCGTTGGCCTGATCGCTTCGGTTGCGGCCTTGTCCTCGAACTCTTCAAACCGCCACGGCTCGATCGTCACGAGACTTAGCCCCACATATCGCTTCGGGTGAACCGCGGGGATGTTGCTCGGAAGACTCAGGGTCTCAGGCGCATACTCAACACGAAACCGCTTTCCCCAGTACAGCGAGAAACGCCTCAAGTTCTCGTGCAGCCATCGGTACTGGCCGTCTTGGTGGAAATAAGCCGCGGCCAGCAGCCCCAAACCTCCCGAGGTAATGGAAAAGTGCTGGCCAGGCATGCTGGTGATGTAGGCATCCTGCCCCGCCTGGCAGCCCAGATTGTCCACGTTAGCCACATAGTAGTCGGCCATGTTCGAGAACACGTTGGCCTGAAACAAACGCTCGTCCCCGGCGCGGAGGTACAAGTCGGCCAGGGCCGACACGCAGTCCAAACCTTCTTTGCCTTCTCTGTCGGCACGAAAACGTCCTTGTCGAATGAAGGCGTCGATATGGCCCCGAAGCCGCTGGTGTTTCTCCTGAACCTCCGCCTGTTTGCCAGTCGGCACATGGCCGATGTTGTCCAGGTATTCCAGGGCCACGAACTGCCCCAGCACCGAGGACAGAAGATGGCGGTCCAAGTGTCGACTGACTTCGTCCGGATCCGCGGTAACCGCACGAACCTGGTAACTGTCCTTGTTCTCCAGTGCATTTTGAAGAAGCCGTTCGTCGACACGGATGCGCTGCTCTTCGCTCAGTGCGCCGGCCGCAATCAGTTGCCGCAACGCGCAGTAGTGCCGCGCGGATTCGTAGTGATTGCGTTCATCGAAGCCCCAGAGTCCGTGCTTGCGGCTTTCCAACTGTGAAAGCAGCGCGTCGCACGCGAATCGACCCGCCGTCAGATTGCCGTGCCAGAAGAACTCTCTCACCCTGTCGCCGAATTCGCCGTAAACCGGATCGCGGGACGTGACGTCCGGTCCGGCCGCGCCGCCGAGTTCGGAAAACGGCGGCATCGCGCCGTCGCGATACTGAATCGCCAGCCAGACCAAACGAAGGAATCTGGATTGAGCCGCGTCGAGCCCACTCGCGTCGGACGCACCCAGCAGAATCACGTCGGCTTTTCGGTGCAAGGGTGCGAACAGCGTGCGGATCTCGTAACGTCCGGGGCCGGGGTAGCGAGCGCTGGTTCCGGCGAGCAGACGACTGTAGAGAGGCAGAATCGCGAGGTTCGTATGGATATTGCCCATAAGCAAAAGGTTCTCGCCCATCCATTGGTCGGCCAGCCGCCAGGTACCGGGCTCCAGGACCTGATCGGCCTCAACCATGGGCGGTGCCGCACCAAGAAGTCTCGTAAGTTTGTCTCGCAGTAAACCAGCCGTTTCCGCATCGTTCTTGCCGTGGACGATTGTGAAATTTGGTCGCCCGTTTTTGACTAGAGCGAAATCTCGGTTCCCGAAATAGTTGGCCGTTGCGGTGCCGCCGAGCCCGCGAACCGAATCGCCGTGCCCTTCATTGAAGTCGAACTGTGCGGCAGGTTCGTCAGGCGCTTCGGTCGGCCTGTCGTACAGGCGCACGTCGTCGATCAGCCCTCGAAAACCGCCCTGTTCTCCGGCGTCTGTTTCTGACCCGATTGGCCCGCCACCGATTCTCACGGGTTGCCTCGGGTAGTTCATCCTGGCAGCGACCTGTTTCGTCGCAACCTCTTTTCCGTCCACTTCCAGCCGCATCGTCTTCTGGTCGTACGAGGCTCTGACCAAACGCCACTTGTCATCGGCCAGGGAAACGTCCGCCGTCAACGTGTGAACCGAGCCGCCGGGGACGTGCAGCGCGAAGCTCGGCTTGCCGGCTTTGTCTAGAAGGACCACCCAGGAACTCTCAGTGCTGCGAGGACCTGCATACTGGCCAATCACGATGTTCTGTTGATGAAGCAACGCCGTTGTCTTGAGACGGAATTCGACGGCAATCTCCATATGACGCATGCCCACTTGTTCCGCCGAAATGCTGAACGCGGCGCCGCGACCGTCGAATCGCAGCGCCGGTGTGCCTCCATATCCGTCAGCCTCCCAAACCGCGCCCTCCAACCGGCCGACCGGCCCCAGCAGAGGAATCGGTGAGTCAGCCGCGGTTGAATCGCTGGGGAATCCTGCGGCAAAGCCGCATAGAACCGCGAACAGAACCGACACACGAACGCTTGACTTGAAGCCGAATGGACTGGTCATCTGATTCCCCTCCTCGCAGCGGCACAGCTAGAGCAAACGTCGCTTCTGCTCCCGCGCGTCCTTTTCCTCGATTTCGCCTTCCCGGCATTATACAATCTGTACAGTGCGTACTGTCACGATTCCTTAACCGAAGGACAAATGGCGATGTTCCACCAACTTTCACTCCTGATCGGATCGACATGCTGTTTGTTGTCACCCTGGACCGTCAACGCGGCGCAGCCCGTGCGAGCGTTTCCAGCGGCCGAGGGATTTGGCGCGTACGCGCAAGGCGGTCGCGGCGGTCGTGTATTGTTCGTGACGAATCTGGACGATTCCGGCCCGGGCAGCCTGCGTGCGGCGATCGAGGCCGAGGGGCGACGCATCGTCGTTTTTCGCACGTCCGGAATCATTGAATTGAAATCCGGGCTTTCGGTCCGCAAGCCGTACATCACGATCGCCGGGCAGACCGCGCCGGGCGATGGTATCTGCCTGAAGAACTTCGGCTTTTCCGTAGTGACGCACGACGTGATCGTTCGGCACTTGCGATTTCGAACAGGCGACGAACCGGGGCCCGCGTACAAGGCGAAAGGAAGGGACTTTGCGCCGGACGCGGTCAGTATTGGCAGTCCAAGCCGCAACGTGATCTTCGACCACTGTTCGGCGAGTTGGTCGATCGACGAATGCCTATCCGTTTCCGGCGAAGGGATCACCAACGTGACCGTCCAGTGGTGCATGATCACCGAGTCACTGAACGACAGCTTTCATCCGAAGGGACCGCATGGTTACGGGTCGCTATTACGATGCAACGGCGACGTGACGTTCCACCACAACATCTACGCGCACCACCGATCGCGCAGCCCGCGTCCGGGCACGTACGGCAACGGGAGCATCCTGCTCGACTTCCGCAACAACGTGATCTACGATTCGAGCGGCTATTCGGCTGCAGACCCAGTTCGCATGAACTACATCGGCAATTTCATCCGTCGGCCGCGTGGCGCCGTCTTTCGCGTTGGCGGACCGACAACGCAGCTTTACGCAAGCGGCAATCACCTTGACGGAGGCAGCGAAGGGAATCAGGACAACTGGCGTTTGATGGCTGGCGCAACAGCCGCCAACAAAGCCGAAAAGCCATTTCCGGTTGCAGAGGTCAAAACGCACGACGCACAAGATGCGTTCGAACGAATACTGCAAGCGTGCGGGGCCACACTGCCGAAACGAGATGCCGTCGACACGCGGATTGTCCAGCAGATTCGTTCCGGAACGGGTGGCCTGATCGACTCGCAAACCGAAATCGGCGGCTGGCCCGACTACGATTCAGCAGCTTCACCGCCAGACTCGGATAACGACGGTATGTCCGACAGATGGGAAGAACAGCACGAGCTAAAGGCCGGTATTCCCGATCACAACGACGACATAGACCGAGACGGCTACACGAACGTCGAGGAGTATCTCAACAGGACAGACCCGCGTCTTGCGGACTAACTCAACGTTCACGTGCTGCGATTCTGAGAATCGAACCAAAAGGCATACAGCTTCGGAAAACCAACGTCTCCGGTCAGTTGAAAACGAAGGCGGATACCGGCGCTCAGTTGTCCGGGTGCCGATGCGCATGGCAGCGTGCGGTGGGAACGCCAAGTGATCGTCGCGTCCAGATGATTGCCACTAACCGGCTTGCATTCTGCAAGCGAATAGCCGGGTAGTGCTTGACCGGTAGTGGCGTCGAGCAGTTCGGCGCGAATGTTGCCGTGCTGGCCGCAATCGGCATTCACGTGCAATGTCCGAGGCTGGTGCGGCGGGCGGAATGAGATGGTTTCGACCAGACCCTTGTCTGCGCCGGTGGCAAGTTCGATGGCGGTGAACCCGTCACGGCGGAGTGTGGCCAGGCCGGGCTGCGTGAGCCACTTCGATGGCGGACCGCCCGGACGTTCCACCTCGCTGCCACCGCCATAATAGAAGCGAATCTCGTCGTCCAGGATCACGGGCGTGGTCGGCAGAATGGTCATGGAATCGAACTCGCCGGGTGAGCCGAGCGGGATCACTTTGCTGCCTGGCTTGACGTGCCGGAACCACTCGGCATCGCGGCTGACTGCCAGTTCGATCGGCATGTTCTGCGGATCGTGCTGGTCCTGGTACAAAGCGATGTAGTAGCCTTCATAGGGGAAACAGACGGTATCATGCACCTGACCGGTCGGGCCGCCGACGGCCGGGGGATTGCCGCGGATCGAAGGATCGATCACGGGCATCTCAGGGTAAGCCGTCCAGTGTTTCGCGTCGGGGCTGAACAAATAGGACGTCCCGCGCCGGCGCAAGTTCAGTGCCATGAAACCATATGCCTTGAATCGCTTCTGTGGATCCGGGTCGCGCTCGTCACGGAACAGACTTGTCGGGATCGCAGAAAACGGGCGGACCTGCTGGCCGGGGTACAGCAGTTCGCCATCCTCTGGCTTCCAGTGGATACCATCGGATGAAGTCAATAAGTCGACTAGGTGCTTTTCGTCGCGCCAGTCGTACGTCTTGCCGTACTTGCCCGTCTTGGCGATTTCGGTGTGTTCGCCCGAATTCCAGAAGTAGATGCCTTTGTAGCGTCGAGCCGGGTCCGGCTCCCGTTCGTCTTTGATCATCAACGGTGCGTGCCGGAAGTAGGGGATGATGTTGTTTTGCTTCGAACCATTGTATTCGACCAGGCCGACCTTCACGCGCCGCCAGTGGACGCCGTCGTCGCTCTCGGCATAGCCACAGTAGATCCAATCCCACCAGGGCCGATACTTCTCCCCGCGACGCGGCTCGCGGATACCACCGTACCACATGCGATACTTGCCATCGTCCAGGATCACCGTTCCGTGGTTGAAGACACGGTCCTCGTCGAACGCTCCTTGGGGCCCGAGTTCCATGATCGGGTTGTCCGGGTGCTTGCGTGCCGATTGGACTTCGAGTGTCACGCCCTCGGCCCGTGCCACTTCCAGCATGTCAAGGAACAGCACCTTGTCGCCCGAGTCGGCGTCGAGTTCCGGTAACGGCTCGCGGCGGAAAGCGATCCGCTCGATGGGCGGCTCGCAGGTGAGCAGCATTCCGATGTCCGGAGCATTGACGGCGGCCGGCCTTTCCACGCAAATCCGGCCGATCGGCAACAGGTTGAAATCGAAATGCGGCGGGCGATAGAAGATGCGCGGCCCGTTGGTGATCTCACTCCAACCGGTGCCCATCCAACGTGCCCAGAAGGTGCTGCGTCGAGTGTTGTCGACAAAGAAGATCCACGGCACACCGTGCCGGTCGCGCGTCAGTTGTGGTGAATGAACCAAGTCCGGCATGAACCAGTCATGTGTCCAAGTCAGAAAGCGGTTTCGCACCCACTTGCCACCGACGAACGCGTAGTAGTGGATGTGAGGATAGAGGCTCTCGCAGCCGATCAGCACCTGATCGCCGTGGGCCAGGATGCTCGGCTGCTTGCCGTCGCCCAACAGTTCGACGCCCGGAGGATCGCCTGGCGTTTCCATGCGAGCGTAGTGTAGACGTTCGGTAAGATCACTCCACGCGAGGTGAACGTGTCCGCCGGAGTCGACATCGGCAACGGGCGCGAACATGGGCGCCCCGCGATGAAACTCCTGGACTTCCCAACGTCCGCCCTTCAGCCACGCTACGCCCACCGACTCGGTCTTCCGGTCATGAATCAGATGGTAGGTCAGGCCGAGCGTCGAGCCCGCCTGAAACAAGTCGCCGAGCCAATAGTCTCCCGATAGAATCGTCTGGCTGCGTTCCCAGTGAATGGCTTCGTCGTCAACGCTTGCCTGTGACCAACAAATGCCCTGCGGCCCCGTCCAGGCCAGATGAAGCGTCTTGTCCGCCGCGACCAGACAACCGCCGAACCCGCAGGGGCCGCACTGGGGAATCTGTCCCTCCGGCCCCACCAGACAGCCAACATCCTCGAAGTCGGCCAACGTCTTCGGCTCCCGGATACGAGCCCGCCTGAGGCTCAGCCGAGCCGGTCCCATCACTTCCGAGTGCACCAGCAACAGCCGGCGCCCGTCGGTCCCCATGGCAATTTGCCTGCCGTTGTTCGGCGATTTGTAGAATTCGTACAAAAGACGATTCAACATGGCTGTCGATTCCTTGGTCTGGTTAGTTGCCGAGCATCGCCGGAAATCGTAGACACTACATATTAGACAAGCTCTTGTGCCTGAAATACAACAGGCGCGGACAGTCCGGCTATACTTGGGCGCCGTGGCCTGGGGCGACGGATCTTTCGCTGCCTTCCTTCCGTTGACGCGAATCGCACCGTGGCCTATTGTGGAGGATATGGGCCGCAACGCCCGGAAGTCTGGAGTGGAATGCTCACCGCTCAGGCTCGATCATTTCCGCGCCAACGCGAGGTTTTCCGACATGGTAACGATTACCTTCCCTGATCGTGAAACGGAGAAACGGGCGCTCGGCTACCTGCTTGGCCGCTTCTCGGGCCGTGTACTCCGATCCGGGGAACATCTCGTTCCAGAGGCGGCCTTGGAAGCGCTCGCTGATCAGAACATTCCGTTCGCTGTGCCTGACAATGGTGTGCATCCGAGCGGGGGATCTGGCGTGAATTGAGATCAAAGCCAGGTTAGGCGAGCGGCAGATGGAGATTTACCCGTGGGGTAAGCTTCCAGCTTGCCTTTCCGAGCAGATTCGCAAGCTGGAAGCTTGCGCCACGGTACGAAACCAACCGCCGCTCGCCTTACATCGTACTGTCCTGCAACTTCTCGACGTGCAACAAGACAGCGCTCTCAGGTGGCACTTGCCATCTGACGACCTCGCCATACGGGACTCTGGCCGACTGTTCTGTTTCGGGATGCTCTTGGCGGATCTCGAAGAGACCCTCGCCTTTGATCCCGAGACTCGGCTCGGTCAGGGCGAACTCTCCATTCAGAGGCTTCTTGTTGGGATTGAACAAGAATACGAAGCCTCGATCATCACAAATGTGCGCCGAACCGTCGACCTTGCCTGCGGCGGGCCAATCCGGCAGGTCTTTGCGGACCATGATGCAGTCGATGTTGTCGCGAGCCCAATCGAGCCATTTCTTGATCCGGCCTTTGTCGGCCGCCGGAATATCGGCCTGGCTGGGCAGGTAGTACGTCTGGTTCGGCGAAGAGCTCAGAGCGCTCAACATGATGTAGTCGATGTGATCGCTCGTCCAATCGTGCGTCGCCCAGTTCTTCATGGATTTGGGGGCGGCGAACACTTGGGGCGAGTCGAGATAGTGAGGGAAGAAGTGGTGGTGCACGCGGACCCGCGACCAGTGGCGTATCTTGTCGCCTAGCAGGACGTTCAACGGCTGCGGCCCCATTCCCGGCAGTCCTTCGGCTCGTGCCCATTCGTTGATGGTAAACGACGCATTGACATGGCGCAACGCCCAGACGCCCAGGTCCATCGGCGGGCGACAATACAGCATATAGACGTCGGGATGCCGCTTTCGCATTAGGCCCGCCATCTCCGTAAGGTTGCGCTGGCAGTGGTAGTCGATGTCCGGGCTGATGTGATCGTGCAGTTGCGAGTGACACCGTGCCGGGTTAACCGAGCCCGATGGTCCGCCTCCCCAGCCGGCGCCTCCGGCGAAATCACCGTCCATGCACCAAGCCCCGTAACGGCCCGCATCCATCGCCTCCAGGTTGACCTTGATTAGCCAGTCATAGAACGGCGCATTACCAAAACAAGCTGCCGGCTTCGAATTGGCGCGGTCCGCACCCTCGTGGATCATCGTCCATTGAGGTTTGTCCAAACGCAATTGCGCCCCCCGCCCCGACCATGGGTCACTGTTACCCATCGTCGGCCAGAACACCCATCGCACGCCTTTCTTGTGGGCGTAGTGAGCCACTTTCAAAACAAGTTCGCTCAATTCGAACCGTTTGTCACCCGCCAACGCGTTCACTTTGAGAGTTTCTCCGGACCATGTGCGCCCATCCGATATGATGTCGATACCGCAGTCCGCGGCGAAGTCGATCGACCGCATGTCGTGTTCGGCGTCTGCCTCGGTTTGGTACGGCCCGCGAAAGGTCTCCGACCACCAACCGCACATCAGCGGGCCAAGCCGCTGGTGAGTCGGCGGCAAGATCGCCGAGGTCATGGCAACCATCGCCTGCGACTCGCAAGCCAGCGGTAGTCTCCCTTTTTCTTGCTCGTCGTCTTGCTTCTGGTAGACGCCTAAGTAAACGGGCTCGCAAACGACCCGCTTCCCGGCTTTGACGTTCAGATTTGGCGCGTAGCCGAGACTGACCATATTCTGGCCGTCCTGCGACGAGTGATCGAACGCCAACTCGACGCCCGCGAAGATCCCGCCCAGCGGGGACCGGCCAAAGTAGGTCATCGTCTGCATGTGGCGATACTTCACCAGTTTGACCGGTTGGCCGCCGAACGCAGGCTCGCTGATCACGAGTTTCCGGAAGCCGAAGGGCGCCGACGAATTGATGACGAGCTGCTTCTCGAGGAAATGCTGGCCCTTGCCCAGTCGCCAACTGACGCCGATCGTATTCTTCGTAGGTTGGGTCTCCCGACCCGACTTCTGCGCCTCGGCCCTGTAAATAGCCTCGATCTGCTCATCCGACTTCTTCACCAGCGAAACAAGCACCGCGTCTTTCTGCGCAAGGGTGAATTCCGTCGCTTCGATCTGGAATTCATCTCCTCCAACGTCCATCGTTTCGTCCGTCAGTCTGTTGGTCAGTTGGATCAGCGATCCTGTCTCGCTGTCGAACTTCGCGCGGAGCAGATCGTTTTCGAGCGTCACGGCGGTCCTTAGCGCATCCGGGCGACGCGCCACCGCGACGACACGCAGCCTGGGCAGGAGGGTCACTCCATAGTCCGGGATGCCGTACTTCTCTGCCAGGTACAAACCAACCTGTTTTCGCTCGGCCGCCTCCAACTCGCGATCGTAAACCAGCACCTCGGCGATCAGCCCGTGCCAACCGGCATCCGGCAGGTTCTCGCTGCCGCCGACGGTGAACCCATCGAGGCCACCTTCCGCACTCATCTTGGCGGGCTTGCTAATCTTCAGAGGCACCCCGTTCAGTTCCACTGCGATAGTGTGATCGCTGCCGGCGGAACGGTGAGTCGAGATGAACGGTCGGCGGATGGCCTCCAGCGCGACGCTCGGTTCCGCGATCGGCGTGTTGCGGTCGCCGTGCGAACCGTCGGTGTACACGAGGAACATCGCGGGTGGATCCCCGCCAGCATAGAGATTGACCCCAAATAGAGGTTTCTCGGCGCTTGTGCTTCTGCGAAACGCCAACACGGTGGCCCCAGTCGAGCGATCTTCAAGACGACCAACCACGAACACGGTTCTGGCGCCGCCTGCGGCAACAAGGTTGTCCGCCGTGTCGTTTAGATAATCTCCGCCATCGAACTCGATGGCCGGCTGGCCGTTGATCGCCTTGTCGACCCAGCGAGGCCGCCTGTCCGGATCACTCTGTGCGACGTCATCGGACGTCGTGTTGTTCGTCGGATCGGTAACGTCAGACCAGACGGAGACCAAGTTGTCTGCGTCCTTGGTCACACGAGCCTCGGTGGCGTCCAGCCAGAGAACCAAGCCAGGAATATCCGTGGGGCCGGCCCATGCATTGACCGGCAGAAGCACGGCGAGCAGCGCAGCCGCGGCCGTCGTCATCAGATACTCTTTGGGCGATCTGCGAGATGGCATGGCTTGCCCCTTCTCTTGAATGGTCACAGGTACTCTCACTACGTTCGAAATGGGACGCGAAAAGACATCGAGCTTCTGACGACATCGACTATGGTGATTCGTCCCCTGCTTTGCTGTGGTGAATCACTCCGCTTCGCAGACTACGCGGAATCCCACATTGTACACGCGTTGATACGGCAAGTAGCTTAGGCGGAAGCTTGAGGTGCAACGTCGGGGCCGATCGCGCCAGGAGCCACCGCGAACGACTTTGCGACCGGTAGAAGCTGGGGCTTCTCGACCATCTCCAGCATGGTACGGATAGGACCGGTAAGTCGTGCGGGTCCATTCGGCCACGTTGCCGTGCATGTCGAACAGACCCCAAGGATTCGGCCGGTAGCGGCCGGGTTCGACGGACAGCAGTGCCCCGTCGTTGAAACGACTGTCTTTGGGGAACCACTCGTCGTAGCGTGTGGCGTGCTTCAATGGCTTTCTGTTGTCCCACACGTCGCTGGCGAACTCCGCCAGCTTGGCGTCGGCCACGTTCGCGAAAGGGGAGAAGTCGGCGTCCAGGTCTCCGAAGAACAACGGCGTGGTCGAACCGGCTCGGCACGCCCATTCCCACTGAGCTTCGGTCGGCAGAGAGAACGAGCGGCCGCTCTGCTGCGACAGCCAACGGCAGAAGGCCATGGCTTCGTTCCAGGAGACGCGCACCACCGGCTGTTCGGGGCGATTCACAGGATACCCCTGGATTCCATACTGGGTGGCGTTCTTGGATTCCACGCGGCTATCGTGTCCCGGATCGAACAGGTTGTATTGCCGGTTGGTGATTTCGTGGGCCGAGATCCAGTAGGGCCGGTCCAGGCTCACTCGGCCCACAGGCAACTCATCCAGCTCGCCGATGGAGCTTCCCATCAGAAACTCGCCCGCCGGGATCAATACCATATCGATCTGTTGGCCATCGCCCAGGTCGATCGTCTGACGCGTGACCGGCCCCGCCGCTTGCTGGCGTCGCGCCGCCTCTTCCGCGTCGAATGGCCAGCCCGGGCAGTCGATTGGCTGAGCGACAGGTATTGCCGGCGGCTCGGGGATGATCGGATCGAGCAGCTTCCCGCTGTTATAAAGGCCGGTGCCGGGACCGGGCACGGCCTCTGGATCGTCGTCCACGTTGGCATACTGCTTCAGCAATTCACGGCGGCGCTGGCGCTGTCGACCGGGATCCACAAGCTCCTCGTGCCGGGTGCCGTGGAAGGGACAGTTCAGGTCGATCCAGGTGACCAAGCGGTCCCACGCTTCCGCATCCATCCGCACGCCGTAATGTCCCTTCGTGAGCATCTGGACCAATTCCGTCGTGTCGGCATGAAACTCCATGGGTTCCAGGACGTGAAAGTCACTCTCGCATCCGGGACGCCGCACGAAACGGTGTAGTTCTGTGTAGCCCACGGAGAACCTGCCGGCGTCGGCGTTTCTCTGCCACGAAAGCTCCGTAGCATAATCCGTGACATTCTCGCCCCCTCGCAGGTCTGGGCACGAAAAAGGGGTCGGGAGTCGTTTTTGCGAAGCACCCGTCGGGCCTTTCAGGAAAACGACTCCCGACCCCTTTTTCGTGCCCGTGCCGTCGTGGCAGGCGACGCAGTAGCGATCTATGACCGGTTGGACCTCGCGGCGATAGCTGAAACCGCGCGGTTGGCCGTACCAGGGCTTAATCTCGTCCGGCTGCCGGTTCACGGCGAGGCTCGTTTGCGCGGGCGGTGCGGAGTTTTGGGGCTCGTGACATCCGGCACATTGCACCGTCTCGCCGGGCATGGCCGTTAGCCAACTCCGCATCAACTGAATCGCCTTGCCTTCCGCATCGAGAGGCTGCACGGAGATCGGCGTGTTGGCGGGAATGCGGAACTTGGCCGAGCCGTCCTCGTAGACGGGCACGGTCCCCAGCACGCGTTTGATGTCCCACGGCCCGTCGACGCCAATCGTGTTTGGATTCCCCACCATTCCCTGATAAGCAAAGTGATAGGTGAACACCCGGAGCGACTTGACGGCTCCCCGCGGGATTCCTTTCAGCCCGCGACCGGTGTAGATGTCGCCGATGTAGACCACGGCATCGTTTCGCGACAGGTCGACGTTGTCGGGAATCACGGGAGGCCTCGGGGTGCTCTTGAGCGGAATCGGCTCCAACAGCGCGTAGCCGGGCTCCTCTTTGATCAACAGCATGTTATCGAACGTGTCGACCAGATAGATCCCCCACAACGAATCCGGCCGCGGCTTCGAGGCCACCAGGAAGTGCTTCTCGCTCAACGGATACGGATGGAGGAACTTGGGCCAGCTATCGTCCACCAACTGGTCCTTGAGGACTGCCTCGACCTTCTTGCCGTAGCCTGGGATCCGCTGCACGGCTCCGGCAGCCTCGTGTCGCCCGTGGGCCGGATCGAAAACCACCAGCTCGCCCATGCGCGGCACACCGTGATGCCCGGAGATCACGGCCACAACCTTGGTCGGATGATCGGGAATCGGTCGGGCATAGAAGAAGGCGTTGGGCCAATACGAATTGCCCCCCAGGTATTCCATCTGCTGGGTGCCGTCCGGATTCATGTGGAACAGCAGCCGCGAGTGACAGTGAACCGTGTCGGTGTATTCCCACCGGGTGTACAAGATACGGCCATTGTTCAACACCGCAGGCGACCAGTCGTGCTCCTGATCGAAAGTGAGCTGCCGGATGTTCCGGCCGTCGGCGTCCATTACGTAAAGGACCGCCGCGTGGTCACCGGTGCAGGCAACCGCGTTGAAATACGCGCTGGAGGTAAAGATGATTTTTCCGTCGGGCAGGTAACACGCGTCGTAGCTATCCACATCGGGTTGTTCACCCGTCAGTTGCCGCAGCCCGGCACCGTCCACACCGATCTCGAACACCTGCCACCTGCCACCCGGGCCGGGCATGGAAAACAGAAAACGCTCGGCATCGAAATCCAGGTCCAGGTCCCCGACGAATCGTCCCTCCTCCGGTTCGTAAAGCGTCGTCAGTTGACCTTCGGCATCGGCGAGGGACAGGGTCACGACGGAATCGCGAAAGCCAGACTTCGGCAGGCTGGAATTGCTCTGCCAGTTCTGCGGCAGGCCTAGTTTCGGCGAGTCGGCCGCTCGCCTGACCACGAGAAATCTGTCGAAATCCAGAAGCGGGTTGGCCAACAATGCCTCGCGTTGGAGGGACTGTAATTCACCTTGGATCTCTTGGTCGGCCTCCGCCGCTTCCAGATGCTGTTCGAGAGCATCGAGCCGCGTCAGGAACTCCGGCCCCCGTGAATACTGTGCCCCGTAGGTCTGTATGAGATCGGTAATCGCCAACCGGATCGTCTTTGGGGTGCAGCAATCGTCGGCACTTGCCGGAAGGGTCACCAGCGACAGACCAATTCCGCCGAGAATCCACAATCCGGTCAGCAGAGACGTCTTCACATGTTGGCGTGACATCTGTTTCTCCTTTGCCGGACTGTGAATCCGGGGTCAGACGTACAGAATTCAATTTTTGCGGGGACAAGGCTTTCCAGATGGCCGGACGATCGGCCGCGAAAATTGAATTCTGTACGTCTGATCCCAACGCGATAGCACAACATCTCATCGCCCCCTTGCCAAACCTCTCAGAATCGCCACGGTTCACGTAGCGCGCGGCTGCGCATCCGGTTCGCTGCGTCGTCGCCGGCAAACTCTTCTTCGGCCGGATCCCAGGTCAATGGCCGGCCCAGGCACAGACAAATGTTGGCGGCATGGCATGCCGTGGTGGCCCGGTGGGCCACCTCCGCGTTGCAGACGGGCTGTTGTCGCGTCTTGATGCAGTCCAGAAAATCCCGGATGTGGTTCGTCGCTTTCTCGTACGTGCCCCTTTCGCCTGCCCTGTAGGGTCCCAACAGCGATGGTGGATCCGCCTGCAATCCCAGGTTGTCGTCCACGGTGATCCAGCCTTCGGTCCCTTCGAAGCGGGCCATCAGACAACTGCCCGACGGAAGTCCCTGGTGGAAGATCAGCCTGACCCCGTTGGCGTACTCGGCCGCGACTTCGCCCTGGCTCAACTGTTCGTACCGGATCGGGGAGGACATCTCCGCGTCGTTGGCATACTGCGCCAAATCGGCCTGGTGCGTTCCCCAATCGGTGATGCCTCCGCCGCCGAGATCCGGGATGTGGCTCCAGCCGCCCAGACCACCGATGTAAGCGGAACTGTAAGGACGCCATGCGGTTGCCCCCAGCCATAAGTCCCAGTCGACGATCTCACGAGGTGGCTCTGGCTCGGGCGGTCGCGCCTGGAACTCGCCGATATTGCGAACGAAGCCGGGCGTATAGGCATAGATGGCCTGGAGACGTCCCAGCCGCCCGTTACGGGCGGTGTTGGCGGCGTAATGGAACCTCGGGACACTTCGCCGTTGGGTACCGCCCTGGTACACCCTGGCGCGCGTACGCATCGCGTCGGCTACCGCGCGGCCCTCCGCGATCGTCAACGACATGGGTTTCTCGGAATACACGTCCTTGCCGGCCTTGGCCGCCATGACCGAGGCGAGAGCGTGCCAGCGGTCGCCCGTGGCAATGAACACGGCATCGATGTCCTCGCGGGCCAGCAGCTCGCGAATATCGCGGTAGGCCGCGCAATCCATGGTGCCGTAGGTGTCATTCACCACCGCCTGGCCGGTCTCGCGCCGCTTGCTCTGCACGTCGCAGACAGCAACCATTTGCACATCGGGCTCGGCCAGGAAGTTGTGCATCACCCGTTGGCCGAGGCAGCGACCACCAAGCCCAATCGATCCCATGACAATCCGCTGGCTGGCCGGCAGCCGACGCTGCCCGCCCAAGGCCGTCGAAGTGATCGCGTAAGGAACTGCAACGGCCGCACTGGCACTGCCTAAAAAACGGCGGCGTGAGATCTTGCGATTTGCCATGACAGTTCAGCAGAATGTTGTGAATCACCAGCGATTCAGTTGTTCGACTGTTTTACTTAGCCGGGGAGTCCGCTTGTAGTGCCGCCTTTAGGCGGTTTTCTGAGCGGTTTGCGGCTCCAAAACCGCCTAAAGGCGGCACTACGAACACCGCGACATCACGGTTGGCTCGTCGTAGTCCTTCCATTTAAGGTTCCCGATAACGGCAAGTCAATTCGCCATCATCCGGATCCCACCGCCCGAGGCGTCCAGGACGATGTAGCCGTCGCGGCCGTTCTTCGATCCACCCCAATCGCCCAGCGAGCCGTTCAAGCCTGACGTTGTCTCCCACTGGACGCCGTCGATGGTTGCTTCGGCGCCCACGCTGCCGGCCCAGAGGACTGTGCCTTCGTCCAGCCATGAGAGATCGCTGCCCTGAACACGGCCCAATCCGTGAAGCAACGCGACATCCGTGGCCGACAGCGCCTTGTTCCTCCAGATGCCCATGTCGTCCAGGTAGCCGACGATCTGCGTGTCGTATTCCGTGTCCACGTGGTGTCCAATGAACCGGTCGCCCGTGTAGCTACCTTGGGATATGGCCGGCTGAGTCTTCTTCCAATCTGCTTCCGTCTTGCCGTCCACGTAGAACCTGAGCTCCGTTCCATCGGCAGTCACGACGAGGTGGTGCCAATCTCCGTCCATGACGTTGGGGGGACCCGGAACGCCGTTGTCGTAGAAAGGACTCTCGCTCCAGCCCGGGTGGTATCTCGGCTGGCCGGTGCTGGGCCACGTTTGGACGCCGTAGCCTCGGTATCCCGCCGCCCCGTAGCCGTGGAGCAATGTTCCGTACTCGCTCGCCCGGGGACTCTTCACCCACGTCGAGAATGTCATGCTGGACACACCAGCCAAGTCGAGTTGGTCGCCTAACCTGGCCCTCCCGTCGCTCCCCACGGTGTCGCCCGTCAATGTAATCCCCGAGTCGTTGTCCGGAGCTTCGGCCCCCAGATAGGCTCCGGCGCCGATCAACGCACCGCCGCCAGTGTCGATCTTGGCCGTGCCCGTCAACGTTCCGTCGAAGGCAACGATCGAGCCATCGACATCGCCGGTGAACGGCACCGTCGATCCGTTGGCCGAGTCGAACGTCCAGTGGGCGATGAGGGCCGGGGGTGCAGTCGCGTTGCGCAAGGTCCTCGCCAGGGCCTCGATCGAGCTGATCACGTTCTGGTTGAATCGGAAGAGGAGGTACTTTTCCGTAGGGATATCGGCGTAGGGTATCATCTGCCGAGCGACATCTTGGGCCAGGCGATCCGCGCGATAGATTGCGGCCTGCGCCGCTTCGAACTGTTTGAGTGTTTTGGCTTCGTCTCCGCTGCTCTTGAGCAGTAAGGCCCGATCAAGTGTCGCTATTGCCTCGTAGCCCGCTGCCAAGACTTCCAGATAGCCTGCAAAACTCTCGGTCTTGAATATCACGTAGTCCAATTCCGCTTGTGCTCCGGGCAACACCTTGGGCCGGGCCTCACGCAAGAGGTCAAGCGCCTGCCGGTATCGGGCCGCCATGTCGGTCCATCGCTGTTGTCGCTCGACCGCGGCGCTGATCTCCTTTTCCAGCACCTCGCGCTGGACCTCCGATCGAGCATCACGGGCGGCGCTGGTTCTCAGGGGAAGCCGCACAGGCGAGAAGCGGTTGTATCCAATGAAGACGCCGCTGCGACCGTGCCAGCCCAGTTCTCGGTCGTTCTCTTCCAGCATCAGGTAAGCCTTCAACAGCGTGTCCCGCGCATCGAGGCCGAATATGCGACCTAAAAGACCTTCGTAGAACGTGCGGCAATTGATTTGCGGGTTCCAGGCCCCTTCGGCCATGTACCGAACATTGTTTTCCAGGCCGCGCTCTTTGTTCAACTGCCCAACGATCCCCGCCACGCCGTATTTCGCGCTGCCGGGAATGATCTCGTCCCGGTCGTACATCATGGCGTTCATTTGCATGTGCAGCTCGCATCCGTCGTCGTCGATTCGCGGCATGACGATCAGTTCGCGGTCTTCGACATCGCCGTAGAAGCTCATCACGGAGCCTGTGTTGTGCCAATTCTCCATGCTCATCAACCAGACGTCCTTGGGCAGCAGCGAATCGAGCGCTGGGAACAGGTAGCTGCGAAACAGCACCGCGACGCCCAGATTGGCCTTCGGATGGCGTTTCTTGACCGACTCGATCAGCTTCGCGGTCACGCACACCTGTGCAAGATCGCTGGTCAGGTGTTTCGGTTCACTCGGACGGTAGTAGCCACGCTTGTTAATCTCTGCGAGGGCGGGGATTTTCTGACGCACGGCCTCGTTCTGTCGCAGCAACTCCTGGGTCTTCGGATCGCCCATGTCGAGGAACAACTCGGAAGTCCAGACACCGTAGGCATCGGCCTCCGGATAGGTGTCGATGGCGCTCGTAAAGGCCGCCTCCCAGATGCCCAGCAAGGCCGGATCACCGGGTGCAATGCCAACTCCGCAATACATGTTGTGCAATGACTTCGCACCCGCTGGCGCCAGGTTCGGCGGGCCGTAAGGAACTTCGCCCTGCATCAGCCAGACCTGGACCTTGCGCTGGTGGGCATAACGAATGATCTCTCGGAGGAACTTGCGAGCCGTGTCGAAAGCCTGCTCGGGCGTCTGGGCATCGGCGAACTCGGGCGGGCCGATATACTCGTTTGGAAAACACTCTCGCCCGACACGTACGTCCTTGGCCGTTCCGCTGGTCGACAACGCAAAGTCCCAGGCCACGTAGCCCGATTCCTTGGAATAGATAATGTCCCCTCGCTTGCCGCCGTAAGAGACTTCGACCCACGGCGACCCCATGCCGGCGTAGAACTGAAGGCAATTCAGCTTCAGTTTGGCCAACTGGTCGATGTGCTTGCGGAAATCCTCCAGCCCCATGTGCCAACGCAACCCGTGGCAGCAGTGCATGCCGCGGTACTTCAACTGCGGCTCCATGCGCACGTCGAGCGCCGGCACGGCCAGATCGGGCTTCTTCTGCGGGATGATGTCGTTCGTCAACTGAAAGACGATCCCGAGCCGCTCCAGCAACTCGTAGGCCGAGTACATCGTGCCCGCTTCGTCGTTACCACCGAGGATCACTGCGGTGCGCCCTTGCAGCTTGACACTTTTCAGAATAAGCCCCTCTGGCTTCAGGCCATCAAAGTCGACCAAGCCCTGCTCCTGCGCTGCGGCCACCAGCGGGTTCGTTTTTGGGCTGCCCAGCGCGATCAGCGTCTTGCCGGCCGGCAGCCTGTCGCATTCAACCACAGGCAACTCGGCGCCGGAAAGCTGTTTCACGTACCGCTTCAATTCGCCGGCCACCCAGCGATCGAGCACGTGTGTATTTTGGCCGACGACGATCGCGGCATCCGCTTTGCCACCGTTGGCCAGCCATTCTTCCTGAGCCAGAGACTCGCCGACAGGCATTCCCGCGCCCGCAACGACGATGACCGTCACAAACATTGTCCGTGAGTTGAGCATAGCGATGATCCTTTCACAGGGCGGCAGGGCCGCCAACGAACTACGAGCTACCGCTCGGGTAGCGCTGGCCCGCTCCCGTTGGTCGCTCAAATTCCTCGCGAAAAACGAAAATCTTGACCGTGGCAATACAGAAAACAGACATCTACAACGTTTTGGCCCGGATAACTCATGTAGGCCGGAACGAGGTCGCCTAACTCATTGCCAGAACAGCGCAACTGAGCCACTGAATATGGAACACCCTGTTCGCAAACGGGCGCAATTATGGCGTCCGAAGTTCCGGCAACGATTCCCGTTGCCCGCTCTGGTCCCATGACCGACCGGCGTACACGCTCCTGCCAGGTTCAAGTCATTATCGTGGAACAAGGAAAGCGGGACAGAAGAGGATTCACTTCGTCGAATTGTCACGCCAACCGTCACCGCCTTCCCGTCCGCCGCGACTTCTCCGCCGTCAGTGTTGCCGAACTCGAAATCGAAATCTCTGTTTGCCATGTATAGCGATTTGCAGTACAATGTAAAGAGGCCATACACTCTCGGACGGCTAGAGAGCCGGAGGATTCGATGACCAAGACAAATCAGCTCATGGTGCGCTTGGATGACAGCAGCAAGGCCGATATCGCGAAGGCGGCTGAGCTTCGCAAGGTGAGCATCAGCGACTATGTGCGGATGGTGACCGTGGCCCAAGCCCGTCGTGAAGTGACCCAGGCCGAGCAAGACACGATTTCTCTGACACCCGATGAGCAGTTGGCGTTTTGGAGTGCGCTGAACGCTCCGACAGGGTTGACAAGGGCGCAACGGGAACTCGGCCGAACTATGCGGGGCGAGAAGTGAGCGGAGTTCGACTACCCGAGGGCTTTCGTTGGGAGCGTTTGAGGCGGGATCATCCTCGCCGCCAGTTCCGCTGTGGCGAAGAGGAAGTTGACGCTTGGCTGCGAACCAAGGCGTGGCAACATCAGAAGAAGCACTTGTCCGTGACGAAGGTGTTGCTCGACCTGGACGAGTGGATCGCGGGTTACTACACACTCGCCACGGGCCAAGTCGACTTTAGCGACTTGCCCGCAGAGCTGGCCAAGAAGCTTCCGCGACGATCGCTTCCCGTAGCCGTCGTTGCATGGCTAGGCGTGGCGAGCCATCACCAACGAACAGGGTTGGGGCGGTTGCTGTTGGCTCAAGCTCTTCGCGACTGCTATGAAGCTGGCGAGACATTCGCTTTCGTGGCGGTGATCCTGGACTGTCTGAACGACGCCGCCAAGCGGTTCTACCAGAAATGGGACTTCCAGGAACTGCCGGGGCATCCCTACAGGCTATTCCTGAGCTACCGCCAACTCGAATCCATGATGAACGACAGTTAGCCAGTCCGCACGACGACGGTTCGAGATCGGCTAGCTGATCATGACGACGCACACAAGACAAGCCAATCTGACCAACGGCACCTTTTGGCCCTGCGGAGCGTAATAGTTGGAGTTCACGCTTCAGCGTGCTTTCGAAGACACGCTAAAGCGTGAACTCCAACGATTTCTTCAAAGCCTCGGCGCGTGGAGGCGGCCCTGATCCAAAGTTGGTCATCGTTCCGGCCAGATGAGCCCCAGCTCCAGGCCCGGCTTGTTCCGCATGGCCCAGAGGTCGAGTAGCTCCATGGCCAGGGTATCGGGCCGGGTGATCGCTTCGTAGTGGTCGTCTTGCGAACTGGCCTTGGGCAGCGGCGAGTCGTCGATGAAGAAAATGTCCACGGCCTTGCCGGCCAGTTGGTCGGCGCGGTTGACGTATTTCTGCTCGCCCGTGAGCCGGTGGGCGTTCAGGAGCACGGCAAGGGCATCGCCCACCGCGCCGGGCCAGATCACCCGCGATGGGTCAGGCTCGCTGCGCAGGTACCGCTCGGCCGTATCGAGGAACAGCTTGCGGTAGCACAGCGTGTAACTCTATCACGGAGCTGCCGCATTTGGCGCCTTGGAGGCCGCTTGGAACAGGCTCCGCACGGTCTGCGCATCCAGCGCCCGATCCCAGACCGCGGCTTCGTCGACCAGGCCGGTCATGCCGTAGACATGCCGTCCGCTTGGGTCGACGCGATTTCCGAACGTCAGGTGATCGCCGTTCCCGCCGCCCCAGCCTGCTTCCGCCTCGATCTCGATACGACCGTTCAGGAACACCTTCACCGAAGAGCGGTCGCGAACGAAGACCAGGTCATACCAAACGCCGTCCGCCAACGGTGTCTTGCCTGAGACGAACGTGACGGACACGGGTTCGTAGAAATACAACTTGCCCATGGGCGTCTCTTGAAACGTACCGCCGACGCCGATGCAGTCTCGCGTATCTGTCCCAAAGGCCCGACCGTTGCCGCGTCCCAGGACGGTATGCACCAAGTGGCTTTCGAACGGCACGGTCGACTTGAACCAGCACCGGACGCTGTATGACTCGGGCGAGGCCCCGGCGGCGCTGGCCAGTGCTGTACACCGCACGGCGCCGCTCCGTCTCACGAAGATCGCCTTGTTGTCAGCCTCCATCCCAGGGAAACCATCCGACCCGCGCGGTCCTGCATGGCCGAGTTCCACATCTTCACCCACAGCTTTGTGCTGCGCGGCCGAGGATTCCTGAACATCAGTGATCGAGGGTTGTGCGGCTTTCTGGTCGAGCTTCCAGTGCAGAGTCGGTTTCGTTGCCCCGAGCGTTGAACTCGGGTCCGCGGCAAAGGTGCTCGCGAGGAAGACCGGGGGCAAGGGGATCTTTGTGGGAACCGACCAGGTCGTCATCAACTCGCACAACTGCTCGATCGGGAGCACGAAGCGGACGTTGTAGCGGAACAGGATGTACGTCTCAGTCGGCTCTTGGGCATTGGCGGCCTGTTGCCGGGCGGTCTGGCGGGCCAGATCCAGCGCCTCCCCGAACGCGCCGCGGAAACGGTCGAATTGCTTCACCATCTCCGTCCTGTCTCCCCTGAGCTTCGACTGAACTACGGCGTTGTACGCGACGCAACCGTCCAGCATGGCGCAGATCGATTGCAGGTGTGAAATGTAACTCTCCGTCTTGAAGATGACGTACTTCAATTCGTGTTGTGCCCCGGGCAGCACGTCGGGCTGCGCTTGCCGGAGGTGAGCCAGTGCCTGCTCGAGTCGCTTGATCGACTCGGTCAACCCCTCGCGCCACCGTACACAATATGCTGCGTCGCCGGGTACACCGGTCCTTGTGAACGGATTGGCGTGAAGCTGTTCGATCGTACGGATTGGTTTCGAGTCCGCGTAGTTGCAGAAGTTGTTCATGCCCTGAAAGCCGCCCAGCGTGCTATCGAGGCCCATGGCCAATTCATTTTGTTCGAGAATCTGGTAGGCCTTGGACATCTCTTCCAAGGCGTCGCTGCCGAAGGTCCGGCACAGATAGCCCTGGTAGAAGGCGTCTGTCGTCAGCGACGGATTCCACGCGCCTTCGGCAAGGTACTTGGCGTTCTGTTCCAATCCACGGAGTTTGCCTACCTGCGGCATGGCGCCGTCGCCACCGAATTGGGCCAGACCCGCCAGCACGCGATCGTGCTCGTACAGCGATACGTTGAATTGCATTCCGAATTCACTGGTATCGTCGTCCAGCCGAGGCACCACCAGCGCGTCCCGCTCGCCCACGTCGGCGAAGTACTCCATGGGAACACGAGACCCCCGGTTCCAACAAACCGAGGATTCCATGGTCTGGAAGATGACGTCTTTGGGCACCAGCGAGTCCAAAGCTCGCAGCAGGTAGGCTCTGCCCAACAGGGCCAGCCCGAGTTTCGCTTCCGGGTGATGCCGCCTGGTGCGCTGGACAAGTTCCCGGCCGTAGTGGAGCAGACCAATGTCCGCGTCGATTTGGCTCTGGCTCCCAGGCCGGCCGTAACCGGACTCTCGGATCTGCTCGATACGGGGAATCAGTTTGCGGGCCTCGGCATACTGTCCGAGCACCTTTTTGGTATCCGGATCATCAGATGAGTAAAAGCCCTCAGACAACCAGATCCAATAGCCGTCGGCTTTCGGGTAGGTTTCGATCATGCTGCGGACAGCGTCCTCCCAGATTTCCACTCCGACAGGATCCCCGGCAGGAATCACGGGGCACCGAAAGAAGCTGTGACGCCACGTACCTTGGCTGTGCTGCGCCAGATTCGGCGGCACGGATGGGCAATCGCCCATACCCAACCAGACTTGGACTTTGCGCTGGTGAGCGTAGTCGATGATCTCGCTCAGCAACTGGTGAGCTGCCTGATGCGCTTGCTCCGGGGTCTGGACGTCGGCAAACTCCGGAGCACAAACCATTTCCTGTCTAAAATGCTCGCGGCCGATTTTCACATCGGATGCCTTGAAATCGAACGCAGTACACTGCCAGGTAAGGTATGCCGAGCTCTTGGTGTAGACATCCCCGATTTGCCTTTTTTCATCGCCGTGCGAATACTCGATCCACGGACCCCCAACGTACCAGAAGAACTCCAGGCAGTTGTATTTCAGCTTGGCCATCTGGTCGAGAATGCGGCGGAACTCCTCGATGCCGATAATGGGCGTCCACATGTGGCGGTAGTGCAGCCCACGGTACTTCAGCGCCGGTTCCATGCGCACGTTCAGTGCGGGCAGTTTCAGATCGGGTTTCTTTTGCGGTATGATGTCCCCCGTGATTTGAAACACCACACCCAGCCGTTCCAACAACTCGTAGGCGGCGTACATCGTGCCGGCCCCATCGCCCGCGCCTGCCACCACAGCCGGCGTGCCCGCCAAGTCGATGCTTTTCAGGAGAAATCCCTCCGGTTTCAGGCTGGCGAAACTGACAAGCTGCTGTTGCTGGGCAGAGGCAACCAGGGGGTTGTCTTCCGGGCCGCCCACCAGGATCAGCGCTTTCTCTGCCGGTATCTTGTCGCTGGTGACGATAGAAAACTCCACTCCCGAGAGCTTTTGCAGATACCGCTGCAACTCGCCGGCCGTCCAGCGGTCAAAGGGGCCGCTATCTCGGCCGACAACAATCACGGCCTCGGCCTTCCCGCCTTTGGCAAGGAAGTGCTCCTGGGCTGAAGATGCGTCTGCCAAGAACAAGCATAAGACCGCTGCCGCGAGCGCCCGACATTGACGCCGTGGTCTACCAAACGACATGGTTACCTTCCTTCCAGTTAACCACGTTCGGCGCAGGTCTCCTGACCTCGCCGAAAGCGCCGACCGTAGGTCTCCCTGTTTCTTGAGACCTTCGGTCGTCTATTGTGCGGGGTCCGGAGACCCGCGCACAGCAGAATATTTAGCTTTCCTGGAGTTTCATGCACAGTTCGAGGTAGGGAAGAATTCTCACGGGGCCGTGGAGGCCATTGAGTTTGATGTTCTTGAGCAAGGGACGATGGTTCTCCACGGCTCGGGCGTTGGCCTCGGTGTTGCGGACGACGATCTTCAGGCGATTGGCGCCAGGTCGGACGGCGTCGGTGATGTCCAGGCGGAACGGCTTCCACGCCCGCTCGCCAATGCGTTTCCCGTTGACCCACACTTCCGCGGTCACGCCCACCTCGCCGAGGTCCAATAGGAGCCGCTTGCCCTGGTATTCCGGCGGCAGCGAGAAGTCCTTTTCGTAGCTTGCGGGGCCGGAGTAGTTGGCCAGGGCGGTGGGCGTCCAGCAACCCAGCCGGTAGCTCACCGGTCCGCTGACCAGTTGCAGGTAGTTCCCGATCTCCTCCTGGTTGGCAACTCGGAGGGCCAGTAAGTTGTTTTTGGTGGCATCCAGCTCGGGGAATCGCACTAGACCGTTTGCCACCGACTGCGGCTGGCCGGCCACGTACACGGTCACCCGGGCCCTGGTTTTCGGTATCCTTAAGGCGATGGTGCCCGGCGGGATCATCGCGCGATACCAGCGGAAGCCGCGCGCCGGTGGTGGGGCCGGCGCGGAGGAGTCGGTCTTGCTGGTGCTCGCAACCAGATCGTGCATCGGCTGGCCGTCTGTGCCGACGAGGCGGAAATAGAAGCTCGGATGCCGGGGCCGGACCAACTTCAGTAGAATCTCGTTCCAGCCCTTTTGCAGCCGAACCTCCCGCTTGTGTGCCCAGCCCGCGCGGTCTTCCAGGTAGCCCGGCAAGCAGAAGCTCACGAGCTGTTGGCCATTGACCCACACCCTGGCGTTCTCGGAAGCGATCTGAACCTGGACGGTCCGCTCGCCGGGCGAGAAGACAAAGGTAGCGAAGTAGGCGGCCGTGCCTCGGCGGAAAATCGGCGCAACGTAGGTCGCATGGGGCGCCACGTCATTGACTTGGCCGAAACTTGATGGCCCGCGAGGGATGGGTGCGTAAATGACCCAAGGCGCGGGCTGTTCGGCAGCATCTTTGGGTGCTTCTTCCTTGGCCGCAGGCAGCGATTCCAGGGTCTCGATTTCGACCTCGCCGAGGCAAAGGTAGCCCGGAAAACGTGCCTTCGCTTGCCCGCCCTCGGGAAAAGCCAGGCGAATGTGCTTCGCCGAGATGCCTGCGGGGAGCGGGTATCGCTGCCGGTGTTTTGCGTCGTACGGCTGGCCGTCGGCCGGGATCTCCTTGGGGCCGATTTCCAGGACCTTGTTCCACGAGCGGCCATCGCCGGTGAGGCTGGCGTGGACCTCAATCCGCGCGGGCGGACAATGGACTTTGTCCTGGTAGCGTGCCCAGGCGATCTGGATCGCCTGAACCGTGCACACCTCGCCCAGGTTGCGTTGCCACCAGGCCCCTTTGTCCTGGCCCTGGCAGGTCTGCCAGTAGTTGTTGTTGGCATCGGCGAGTCCGTCCGCGGCCGCGCCGGCCGCGTTGTTCGGTCCCCAATCGCTCGAGGCGGTTGCCTGCGACAGTCTGCCCGGGAGGATCTTCAATCGGCGCCATTGCAGCACGTTCCCGTCCGCGATTGGATAGTTCTTGTCTATATCGACCCGCGCGTCGTCCAACTCGGGACCTAAGGGGACCGTGAAGGCGTGTCGGGCAGGATCGCCATTGTCGAACGGTCCGAGCACCAGCCACTGGTTAATCGTGAATCGTTCCGGAGAAAGCCACTGCTCGTCCCAGTCGAGGTCGTCAAATTCGGGCGTATGCCAGCCCTGCGACTCGCCGGTCCCAGCGGGGTCGAGCTTCGAGCGGGCGTAAGGGACCTCGACGCACTCGGTAAGCGGCTGAAAGGTCCAATCCTGCTCGCCCAGTGCCAATTCCGCGGCGGGACTGGGGTTGTCAACCCGGGCCAAGAGCCGCCTCTCGCCGTCGCGTCCCTCAAAGACATACTGCTTCTCCGAGGCCGGGGCGGTGCCCTTAACCGTCAGCGCGGGAGTCGTCTCCAGGTGGTAGTCTTCCAGGTTGGTGTTAACTGCTTCCACCGTCTGCTGTTGCGCCCCAGGCACGATGACCACGTAGTGCGCGTCCCATGGGTCCAGGCGGAGGCGGATCTTTGTGCCCTCCGCGGTGTGCGTATAAAACAGGGGTGACCGGCTGCCGTCGGCCGCGTCCCACTTCTCGGGCGTGCCGGAAACCGGCACCAGGACAACATTCTCGCGGCCCTCGGGCGTGTCGTTGACGACCCAGTAGACCTCCTTGCCATCGGGTTGGACGCGGCGGGAGTAATAGAGGTTGGCGCTGGGGCCGGCGAGAACCTTGAAGTCCTTGGGCATTTCGGCATCCAGCAACTCGATCACCTTGGCCAGGTTCGCCTTGACAAAAAAGGCCCGGCCGCCGCGGCCATTCTTGTTGGCGGCGAAATCCGCCTCTTCCGACACTTGACCGAAGACCTCTTGGACCATGCGGGCCAGCTCGGGATCATCGCGGCCGGCTTCCATGGAGATCGTCGGCAGCGAGCCGGTCGCTACCACCAGGCCGCCTTGCGCGTAAAACTCCTGGATCCTGGCGAAAGCCGATCGGCGAAAGGCCGTCGTCGGAGGGAGGATGAGGGTACGGAATTTCTCCGGCCCGATCTGGATGGTTCCTGAGTCGATCTTCGCCTCGTTCAAGAAATGGTCGTCCGTGACGTCGAAATCCCACTGCGCCCCAACCAGCCGGTTCATCAGGTCGGTGTAATGTGCTTCGGTCAGATCGATGCGGCTCTTTCGCTGCTGCGCTTCGGCTTGGGGACCCAAGCAGTTCGCCCAGACTGTAGTGACGGGATAGTACAAGAGCGCCGGGGCGACGTGACTCCCTTGGGCGTTCATGAACGAGATCCGCCGGGCGTAGTCGGCGTAGCAGTGGAACTGGGGCCACCAGGGCTGGCGCCAGTCGGTCACCGGCGGGAAATTGACGATTTCCCTGCCGTAACTGAACCAGGGAGTCAGGAGCGTCGGGCCCCAGGCGCCGATCGCGTTGGTCCCGTAGCGCAGCTTCTGCGGACTGATGAACGAGTCGGCCCCCTGGAGGATCTGATTCTCACACCAGAACGGCCGTTTGAGAAAATGGGCTACCGAGGCGGTCTCTTTGAAATCTCGCGGGGAGCGGCCCCGCTCCCAGAGCGAGTCGATTCCCGGCATGGCCATGTGCCGCTGGATCCGCATCAGGTCGCCGACGCCGTGGAGAAGCGTTTCCTCCCATTCGTGCCCGGTCAGCAGGACCCGCCGCTCGGCCAGCCATTGGCTCACCTGGCCCCAGTAGTTGACCGCATACAGCTCGGCGAGCACGTCGAGGTAGTCGCAACGGACCTTCTCGGTCATCTTCCCACCCTCGTGAAACAGCAACGGCAGGAATTTCTTCAGGCGGTATCCCTTGATGCGGGCGAAGGCTTGTGGCAGCTCGGGTGTCCAGAAATAGGGGAACTGTCCCACCATCGGCACCCCTTCGTGGTCCGAGACCACCGAGGTGATCACGTCGCCGAAATAGGGTCCCAACTGGCGCTCGTGTTCCCCCAGGACACGGTCGATGTAATAGGCCACCGCCTCGCGGCTGATCAGGTCGGTTCCCCAGCCTCCGTGCACACGCCCACCGTCGTGGATACAGAAAACCATGACTCGCCAGTCCCCCTCGGGAACTTGCCACTGGAAGCGATCCCCGTCGATGCGCTCCGCAACCACCTGGAGCGTCTCTTCGATCAAGCCCCCATCAGGGCCAAGCCTGGCGGCCACGGCCACCGTAGGGTTTTCGAGGCGATCGAAGGCGACCGAAGCGGGGCCGGCCACCGTCTTTTCCACCAGGGCCAGCCGTTTGCGCGCGTACTGGGGCCGCTCGTGGGTCACGCGGCTTTGCAGGGGTGGGTCGAGGTTCCAGGGATCACGGTATTCGCCCTGGGGCCAAAGGTAGTCGGTAATGAACCCGACCATAAACTGCTGCTTTTTCCCTTCCTCCAGCGCGGCGCGCATGCCTTCCATCCACTCCGGCGACATGTACGGCGTGCGCAACCCCCAGAAACCGAACACGTAAGCCCCGTAAACCCGTTGCCGGGCCATTTCGCGGATCTGCTCACGGACCCGGTCGGGTTCGATTTCCTCCACCCAGGCCCAGTACGGAATCAGGCTGTACTCTCTTGGAGGATCCTGAAACTGAGTCAACAGGTCCGGTTCGGCAGCCTCGACTCGATGGGGCCCCACCCAGCAGGCAGTACCCACTGCCAAGATGCAGACCAGGCGTGACCATATTTCGATTTTCTTGGGGGTGGCGGAGTCCCACATGATCTTGACCTCACATGCGATTGAAGGCTTCATTCAGCGTCGGGGAGAAAGTCATTTTGTTGACATCGTGCTTTCTTGTTTGCCCTGCTTCGGTTGCTCGCCGGATCACTCTCAACCTACCGGCCTGGCCCCTTGTTCTTGGACCTCCATCTTCTGGCAATTCACCAGACACTTTGGCGCCCTTTCTTCACCGCGCCACCGCCTGGACGGATCTATCCGCCTCGTGCACCTCGTAGAACGACCCACCGATGGAAACGTCCACGGTGATTTCGCCGTGGTCCGGGATTGTTAGCTTGACGTCCTTCCGATCCGCCAGCGGCGAATGGGCGTACACCAGCCATTGCCGCTTCGGCGCTTCGCCACGAACCAGCGCGAGCGCAAAGACCCGAACCTCCCAGAACATCTCCCAGGGATATTCCTGGGAGTTCACGTTTGCGTCCAACAGGAACCAGCGGTCCTCGTCCTGGTATTCCTCGGGAATGTCAACCTGGTAGGGATGCTTGTGTGCGCGGTTGGGAACCAGTTCGCCTCCGCGCCACCATTCGCGCAGGACTGGGTTCTGGTGTACGAGATCAACCGCCGCGACGATCGCCATGAAGTACGGTTTGCCGTCCTGCCACGGGTGTATCCAGCCGCGGAACTCCCGAACGGCGCGCGGCCGCATCAGCCACATCCCAAACTGCACGAATCCGCGATAGCGTTCCGGCGTGAAGGTCTGGCCAAGACTTTCGTAGTACTTCCGTTTGTCATTTGGCTTGGGCGGGATGTGCGTACCGCCGGTGTAGCCGTCCCAGATCGAAAGCTCGATCCAGAAGTTCGGGTTCATCTTGCGCGCCAACTGCTGCTGAAAGACGTCGTTCTGGAACTCGACCTGGGGACTCCACGTCTTAAAGTCTGTGCTGGGGTTCCAGTTGTGCGTGTAATACGATGGACTGCCGCCGTCCCACATCAGAGGATTGGGGTCGAGTCGGCCGGGGCTGCAGAGGGAATAATTCCGCCACCCGCCCCAACGGCCGAAATGCTCCAGGCCAAATGCGCCGTAGCCCACGAAGATCGAATTCTCTTTCCACGTTTTGTTGGCGAGCCCCTCTCGCATTCCCTCCTGTAGGGCGCGGTAACGCTCGATCCAGCCGTCGGCGACGACCTGGCGTTTGAAACTGTCTTCCTTTCCTTTGCCGTGTTTGTCTACGTAACGCTTGGAGGTCTCGACATCAGTCCAACGAAGCTTTCCGTGTTCGTTGTTCGACAGAAACATCACCAGCGGCGGATCGGGATACATTTCCTGGAGCTTCTTCATGCCGGAGTTGTCGGTCCAAGTCCTGCCCACCTCGCGCCACGGCTCGACCGGCCCGAAGGGCGAGACCGCCTTTCTGATCGTGCCGTCCACCTCGACCACGTTCGGATTCTTCTCCGCCGGCAGACTCATGAACCTGGGATCGTTGGTCAGCAAGCTCTCCCACTGGCTCGCCGAGAGCACAAATGGAAGTTTCAATTCCGCGAGCTTTTCGATCTGCGGCAGTAATTCCGGCCGTTCCTTGCGCGGATGCGAAAACCACGGCAGCAGATAATGTCCCTCTTCGATCAGCTTCAATTGTGTATGCAGTCCCCAATCCTCTGAGAATTGATGGTCCCCAGCGGTCCAGTGCGAGGCCAGCGGCAGCGGCCGGACCTCGCCTGTTTCGGGGCGGGTGGCCTCGATTCGGATTTGCCCGGCCACAGGAGTCGCTCCCTCCGCAGAGCCGAGCAGTGCCGACACCGCAAGTGTAGCGGCCATGACGACAATGATTCTCGTGGTCATGATTCCCGCCTTCCTTCTTCAGATAACGAGTAATGGATCACCACGGGCTCGATCGTAGCTTTGTCAATGTGGGGCACGTTTCTAACGTGCCGTACTTCAATAACTTCCAGGCATTGGCACGTTAGAAATGTGCCCCACGTACTGGTTGGACCTTCAAAATAGCCGCGGATTCCGCAGGGATTTCCCAACGAACGGTCTGGCCATATCGTACCTTCATACTCCGATCAGACTCCGGATAATCCTGGGACACTTCGAACGTTCCCTTCTGCTTCAACCCGATGCTCTCGTCGGTCAACGTGAATCGTCCCTCCTGAGAACTCTCGTTCGGATTGAAGAGGAACACGAACCCCCGATCACCGACAATGTGCGCCGAGCCGTCGACCTTTCCGGCGGCGGGCCAGTCGGGCAGGTCCTTGCGAACTTTCAGATAGGCGATGTTTTTGCGTCCCCAATCGAGCCACTTGCGGATCTCCGCCTTGTCTTCGTCTGGAAGACCCGTTTTCGTAGGCATGTAGTAGAGCTGATTGGGCGAGCATGACAGGGCGCTGAGCATGATGTACTCCAGGTTGCCGTTGGGCCAGTTCGACGGACGTTGTTGGGCGCCCGACCTGGTGGGGAACGCCAGCGGTAGATCAAAATAGTGTGGAAAGAAGTTGTGGTGGACACGAACGCGTGACCACTTGCGGATCCGATCTCCGCCGATGATGTGCGGGCTGTCCGTGCCGGATTCGAGCAGCGTGAAACAGGCGTCAACATTTCGCAGGGACCAGACGCCAAGATCCATCGGCGGCCGACAGACGATGATATAGATATTCGGATACTGCCCGCGCACCGTGGCGATCAGTTGATCGAGCGCTCGCTGGCAAGCGTAGTTGGAATCGCCCGGCAGATGGTCGTGTTCGTCCGAGCTGCAATCCACCGGAACGACCGAGGTGTACCAGCCGCCGTCGCCGAAAAAGCTCCCGTCGATGCACCACGCCTTGTAGTAGCCGGTGGCCAATCCCTGCAGATTGATCTGCGTCAGCCAGTCCAGAAAAGGCTTGTTAGCCAGACAATTGGCTTTGTTTCGCGTTAATAACGGCGACTCGCCAGGTTGCGGGTCGCGAGCCATGAGCCAACCGGGTTTGTCGGGCCGGAACGGCTTACCATGTTGTTTCCACCATGGATGCGTGTTGTTCATCGTTGGCCACATGACGACTTTGATGTTCCGCTTCTTCGCGTGCTCGAGGGATTTCGTGACCAGCGGTCCGGGCGCGTACTGCTGGTCGCCGACCAGAGTATTCATCTTCTCGGTCTCTCCGCCCCACGGATGGCAGTCCGAAAGCCAGTCAATACCACATTCAGCCAGGAAGTCGAGCGATCTCATGTCCCCGTCGACCGCTTCCTTCGACGTGTATGTGTGGTGCTCCATTTCCGAATGCCAGCCACATGCCATCGGGACGAGTCCATGCCGGGGAGGACCCAAGATGGCCGAAGTCATCGCTACCATGGCGTCGGATTCCGAACGCAGCGGAAGCCCCTCCTGCTCCTGCTCGCCGGAGCGCCTCTGGTAGACGCCAAAGTAGATTGGTTCACACCGTAGTTTCTCACCGGCTTCGACCTTCAGACTTGGGACATAGGCTAAAACGACCTGATTTCCAGTGACGCTGGAAGCGTCGAACGGCATCTCAACGCCCGTGAAGAAGCCGCCCTTAGCAGTGCGACCGAAAAACGTGCAAACCGGTTCCATTCCAGGAGGTCGCTCGAACTTTGGGTAGCGATACTTGACGATGTTCAAATCGTCGACGTTGAAGGCCGGCCGACTTAGCACAACCTTCTTCAATCCGCAATCACGGCGGGCGGTGAGGCTTATCCGCTTTTCCGCAAAGTGATTTTCTCCGCCGAGTGTGTACGTCACGTCGACCGTCATCTGATCGGCCCGGTAGCGGACCTGCAATACTCCGTCACCAAGCTTCAGCGACGAAAGCTCTGCCTCCGACAGATCAAAACGAAAACTCACTGCCTCGACAGCAAACTCGTCTCCGCTGACCCGATAAGTCTCGCCGGTCAGCTTGTTCTCGATCGCTGAGAGCGTCCCCATGTTCCGGTCAAAACACAAACCCACTCGGCCGTTTTCCAGGACCAGCGGCTCCTCGCCTTGTGCTTCGAGGGCACGCGCCGGAACAAGGCCAATAAGACAGACAGCGGCAATGATAAGGTGATTGTTCATCATCTTACTCGTTCTCCCAGTTGGCCAGTCTTGTCTATGAACCGCACCAAAGCAACAGCCCATTGATCAACAAACGTCGCTGCAGCGCGATTGGCCCGCGCCATGCGTGCGGACGTGAAACATTCTCCCTCCGGTTCCAATCCATTTGCCGCTCGCCCTCCGACCGGGTAAATTAGCCGGAATAGTTGCACGACACACCTTGTCCGCGGCCTGAAACCCCAACCTGGAGTGCGAAACCATGCGACATCTGCACCTGCTGATCACGGTTCTGGTCTTGACTCTCACCGGCGCGAGTAAGGCCGAGACGTTGACGATGCCCAGAGCCGATCGGCCCGAGTGGCTCTCGAAGGACGGCTTGGTCATGGCCGGCAGTTGGGAGTCGTTGCCGTTTCGTGTGCGGCGTGACGGGGCACCCGGCTACACGCCGACGGCCGAGCAACTCGCTGGCAACCGGCGGGAACACAGCGACGAGATGATCCAACGCCTTAAGGCCCTGGGCGTCACTTTCGTTATGACGCACTGCTACAAGGGCGGTGGACTGAAACTGGAGCGCGACAGCATGGCCGATGCTGTCGACTTTGCAGAGCGTTGTCACAAGGCGGGCCTCCACGTCGGCACCTACACCTATAGCGGCGCCTTCATTTGGGAAACGCTGTTCGAAGAGGTTCCGGAGGCCAAGGATTGGGTCTTGCTCGACGAAGATGGGGAGCCATTACCCTACGGTAGTGCAACGTACCGCTACTACTGGAATCGCAACCATCCGGATGCCGTCGAGTTCTATAAGAAACTCATACATTTCGCGGTCAACGACATCGGGGTCGATCTGGTCCACCTGGACAATTACGCCCGTGGGCCCGGCTACGGTGCCTGCTCGACAGAACGATTTCGCAAGTATCTGGCCGAGACGTTTAAGCCTGAACAACTGAAGCTGATGGGTCTGGAGAGTGCCGACCGGGCGACGCCTCCTAAGAAGGATCACCCAAATGCCTTTCTCCAGCATGCCTGGCAGGACTTCCGCTGTCGTTCGCTGACCGACTCGTACCATGAAATGAGCCGCTACGCGCGGAGCCTTCGAAAGGACGTCCTCATGGAATGCAATCCGGGGGGATTGCGAGCGCGGGTAAACCCGCCGGTCGATCACGGGCGACTGCTCGAAGGAGGCGAGGCGACCTGGAACGAAGGGTTCATCGGCGGCTTCCAGAACGGGAAACTGCAGACCGCCATCCCAACATACAAGCTGGCCCGGCGCATGGACAATATGGTCTTCCGCTACGTTCGCAACCCGATGCAGATGGCCGAAGCAATGGCCTTCAATCTCGATTGCCTGGGGTGCATTTGCTGGTACGAGTATGGCGAGCTTTCGGACTATCCAGGTTCGCACGGAAAACCGCTCGATCCCGATACCGTGCCCTTCGTACAATTCTACCGGAATCGCCGCGAGTTGTTCCGAGACACCGACGTTGTGGCGGACGTGGCCGTGCTGCGGAGCTTTCCTTCGCAGGTGTTCGGGCCAGCGGAATTCGCGAAGCTGACGGCCCGCGCCGTGGACGAGTTGATTGCCGGACAGGCCTGCTTCCAGATCATCAGCGACCAGCATCTTGCAGAACTAGACCGCTATCGGGTGCTTGTGCTGGCCGGTTGCGGAGCCATGTCGGACGAGCATGCGGCCCACGTGCGACAGTTCGTCGAAGCGGGTGGCCGGCTGTGCGTGACGGGCCCGCTGGCGACGTATGACGAGTGGATGTTCCCGCGCGAGAAGCCGTCGCTGGCCGATCTGCCGACCGAGCGGGTGATTCGCGTGGAGGAGAGCGACAACGTGGCCAAAGCCGTTGAACTCGCGTTGGACCAGAAACCTTCGCTCGGGCTTTCGCCCAAAGCAGGTTCTCCGGGAAGTGGTGCGACCGAGGACAGTCTGCTGGGCGTGTGCGTAGAGCTGACCGCGCGGGGAAATCAACGGTTTGTTCATCTGGTCAACTATCGTGGAGCCGATCCCGCGAAAGACATCACGGTGCGGCTCCGCATTCCGGATGGGTGCCGCGTGAAGGACGTGGTCCTTGCGACTCCGGGGCGCGAACAGGATCTGAAGGTCGCGCATGCTAGCGAAGGGGGCTTCGTGACATTTGTCGTACCCCGCCTGGACATCTACGAAGTGGCTGTTGTTTCCGTGCAGTAGCAGGCACCTACTCAGGGATAGGAATATTGCTGTTCCAAACACAGTGAGTCGATACCCAGGACCCATCCGGCTTGCGTTTCAGGATGAAGATGCCTTTGCCGTCTTCCTTGAAGGGCTCGCCTTCTGCTTTGGGTTTTCCCACGCAGGTGTAATTGACATGCACAAACGAGATGGGATTGCCTATTTTGATTTCCTCCACGGACATTTTTTCAACCGATTCGTAGTCCTCGAAATACGGTCGGTTATGCTCCATACAGGCTTCGATGCCCTTTACAGTCGCGCCATTCGGAGGTAGCCACACAACATCCTCGGTCCAGAAGGCCCGATAGGCGTCGATGTCGCCTGCGGTGACGGTGTCGCAATATCGCTTGATCCATTCTTTGATCGCTTTCACGTCCGCATCGGCGTCCGATGCTCTTTCGGCGAGCTGTTGAGGCTGCTGACTGAACGCGGCAGATGCCAAAGATACAAGCAGGAGCAAGGTAACGAGATTGACCAAGTACTTCATCTGGAGTCTCCTTTTGCCGGTCAAGAGGTTTCAGTTCGGCCACGGTTCAATGTCAACCATCTTAGAATGGCCTTCCTGCGCAGTCTACAACGCACGCGGATCTGGCTGAGGGTCCGAATGATGCGCAGAAGCTTGTGGGGGGCGTCCGGTCGATGTAGGCTGTTGGTCAAGTGACGCTACATGCACGCGGAGGTGAAACAATGAACAACGAAGCTAGTTCCGTCCCGAGTCGTCTGTTTTATCGTCGTCGAATTCTGTTCTTCGCGGCGGCTGGAGTTCTGATGACGTTCGTCCAGCTTCCGGCCGTTGCTGGAGACGAAGCCGGTGTGAAGAAACAGCTACCGGCGTTCCCTGGGGCCGAGGGCTTTGGCATGTTCAGCCGTGGCGGGCGCGATGGGAAAGTGTTCGTTGTCACCAATCTCGACGGTCGCGGGCCGGGTAGCCTCCGCGAGGCCGTGGATGCGGAAGGCCCGCGGATCGTGGTCTTCGCCGTCGGTGGGACGATTGATCTGGGCGGGCCGCTTCCGATCCGTAACCCTTATTGCACGATCGCCGGCCAGACGGCGCCGGGCGGCGGCATCACGCTGAAAAACGGATCGTTGATTCCTCAAGCCAATCACCTCATCGTGCGCTACATCCGCTGCCGCCTGGGCGAGCAGGCAGGCGCCCCAGGATCGGTGGATGCGGTGAGCATCTACCATCCGCTGGACAAGGATGATCCGGACCGGCCGGTTGCCAGCAATATCATTCTGGATCACGTCTCGGCGTCGTGGGGAACCGACGAAGTGCTCTCGGTCACCGGGTCGGTTGATAACGTGACGGTTCAGTGGTCGATTGTCAGCGAGGGCGTCACGACACACAACTGCGGTTCGCTGCTGCGGCCAAGCGTCGAGTGTCACATGAGCTTCCATCATAACCTGTACGCTCACAACCGCAGTCGCAACCCGTTCGCCGGAAGTTACCGCGACCGGGCCAACCACTGTGACTGGCGCAACAACGTCATCTACAACGGCGGCGATGGTCACGGAGGCACCAACTGGCACAAGCTGTATCCCGACCGCTGGGGTCCGGACAACGTCGGGCGCCTGCGATTGAACTGCGTGGCCAACTACTGGATCCGAGGCCCCCAAGGCTCCGGCACGATCTACCGCGGAGGCGACCAGGCCACGATCCACCAGTCGGGCAACCTGCACGACGATACCAAGAACGGCATACTGGACGGCGTCGATAAGGGCTGGGCCGTGTTCGCCAACTACCATGAGAAGGCCAGGTTCACCCGAGCAGCCAACGAGTTCTCATATCCCAGAGTGACCACGGACTCGGCCGACGTGGCACTCGAACGCGTCCTGAACGAAGCCGGCGCCAGCAAGCCACAACGGGACGCTGTCGACCGCCGCCTGGTCCAAGAGGTCCGCACCGGAAAAGGCAAAGTCATCCGTTCGGTCAGCGAGGTCGGCGGCTGGCCCGAACTGGCCGCGGGCACCGCTCCTGCGGACAGCGACCAGGACGGCATGCCGGATGCCTGGGAGAAGACTCACGGTTTGAACCCAGCCGCAGCGGGCGACAGCCGGCTCGACGCGGACAACGACGGTTACACGAACGTCGAGGAATACCTCAACGGAACCGATCCCACCGAGTAGGTACCGGCGCAGAATAGAAACCCGGTTTTTCGGAAAAACCGGGTTTCTGTCACCGGTTCAATCTCCGAAAACTTGTGGTGAGGCACTTACGTCGACTATTCGCGGCGTTCTTCTTGCCACTGGTGGATGGTGTCGACAATCGCCTCTTCCCAGCAGTCCGGGTAAATGAGGTTGGCCAGTTCGTGATAGGAACTGCCACCCGTGGTGGGATTGTCGAGCATCGCACGGAACTGTGTTCGCATTCGGTCCAGGCACCGGTCGTACGTTTCCCCGTGGATGCTGGCCCACGTCGTCACCTTGACGTCGCCATCGGCTAACAGACGCCAATGGTCCAAGTTGGTGTTTGCGCCAGCCATGATCGACAACTCGTCGACGATCCCTTCACGGACAATGGTCTCGGCATCCACGTACATCCAGTTCGCTCGCACCGGATCGGCAACCGTCGTCGAGGTGATCATCACCAGACGCTTACCGGAACCGGCGGCCAGCTTCTTGGCCTCGCGGAGGAAATCGGTGAAGAAGTCGGCTTTCAATTGCACAAAGCGGAGTTCGTCGAGGCTGTCGGCCTCGGCGGTCCGCGGGTCCTTGCCGTATCGGCGGATATATTCCTGGACGACCGGCTCGTTGAATCCATAGCCGCGTGCCCCTTCGTTACCGCCGCCCGATGTTCGCCCCGGCCATGGCGAGTGGGACCGAGGTGAGAACTTGATGCCGTCGATGTCGTACTGGAGCAATTCCCGCACCTGGTCAAGCCGGTACTTGCGCACCGCCGGATACGCATAGCAAGGCACTCCGGGAACGTGCTTCGTGCCGTCCTTGCTGACCCAGGTGTACTCCGGATGTTGCTGGAAAAACTCGGTTTCCGGGGCGTAGTACATGCTGTCGAACACCGTGACCCAGGCGTAGACCTCCATGCCGTGCTTGTGTGCGTACTTGGCGCAACAGGCCAACGGGTCAATCTTGCGCATCACCATGCCCATGCGGCGGTGCAGCGAGGGGATGTTCGCACAGCAGCCGTCGAGGCCCTCGGTCGTGAATCTCTCGAACACATTCTCATAGGCCGGCGTCATCACCTTCGTGTGATAACAGACAGCCCCGCACACGGACACGCGGAAGTAGACTCGATCGACGCCATAGTGCGCGCACATCGCCATCAACCGCTCCATTTCGGCGTCGCAGTCACGCATATCCCAGGCGTCGGTGCCGATACAGATGTCGAAGAAATCCAGATTGATCGTGAGCTCCTTGCCCGTCAGTTCGCCCACCGATTTGCCGAGGATTCGCGGAGCCTTTGGCAAAGGCTCGTTGCGCGCAACCGCGGGAGTCACGACAGGACCGGGCTTGAGCCGCGCGACGGGCTCGATCTGCAAGTCGTCGATGGCGCCGCGCATCCACGAATGTCCCTGCTCGCTTCCCACCCAGAAGACTTCGCCCAACTTCTCCGGGAACTGCGTGCCCGTGGCTTCCGCTACCTTCTGACCGTCGATGAAGAACTGGGCGGCCTGCTGCGATTTGTCGGCGGTACACTCGATGTGGTGCCAAGTGCCGGCTTCCCACTCGATGGGCGCCGTGGCCATGGCGAACCAATCGTCGCCGAAGTTGACGCCTTTGGCGCGCCCCTGATTGTCGCTGAAGTAGAAAACGAAGTAGTTGGTGCCGGCCCGCTTCAGGATGCCGATTCGGTTCTTCATGTCGGCCGTCTCGTGCCAGAAGTAGACCAGCCGCCGGTAGAAGTAGTCCCGAAGCGGCTTCTCGTGTCGCAGCCAGAACGAGATGGTGAAGGCGTCGGTATTGAAGCCGTCCGTGGGATAGGCCAACACTGCGGGCCGGTGGACGATCGCGGCCTGGCCCTCGTGCCCATCGCCAAACCGTATGCCGTCGGCCTTTGCCGCGGCGGTACCCGACTCGCCCTTCAGGTCACCATCAAAACGAAGGCGGATCGTCTTTTCTGCGCCCGGCGTGGAGGCAGCGAAGATGATTGATACGGCCATCAGGACCAGGTAGTGGACCATCGTTCTCATGGCGCCCATTTCAATTGTCCTTTGTCATGAAAACGCGATACACCCATGTGTGGCTTGCGTAGTCGTAGCTCCGACTCCAGGCTCGCCCGCGCGTGTTGGCGCCATCCTTGACGATTCGCCACACGAAGCTCCCTTCCGGGTGCCGGGCGGCAGGCAGATGAATCCAGTATTTCTTCCCTTTTTTCAACGACACCGGGGGATCGAAATACGCGCTTCCCCAGCGGTAGGTGGACTCATGGCCGAACTCCGCTGCGGGGATCCCCGCCTTGGCTAACACGGCCTCGCCCGGCTTGTCGGCATCGTCACCGCGAATCTCCACTTCCAGCGGCGGAGGCAGCGGACCCGAGCAGCCGCGGATGGCCACATAGAGCTGAACCAGAGGACATTCGCCGTCTCGCGAAGGCACGAAGCTCTGCGCAACGCCGTGTACGGTCGCTTGGTCATTGCAGTCTTCGTCGGAGATTTCTTGGTCCACAACCAGCGTTCCCCGCTGGATGGCCTCGTCTAACGCCTCCTGACGGGCTTTGGCCTGCTCGCGACGCTCGACGGCCTGGGGGACTACCCGCGCGGCAAGCGCGGTCGGGAAACCGCTGAGCCAGAGGCAATCGCACGTGGAGTTATCGACGGTAGCCAGGGCCGCCCGCTCCAACAGTCCCGCCCGATGTCGCTCCTCCGACGAATCCCTGTCCAGGTAAATCCCCGCTTCAAGAGGCACGTCTCGCAGAAGTCGCAGCCGGTGAAAGTTCATCCGCTCAGCCCCGGCCAAGCAGACGCAATCCAAAGTGCCGTCGCGGATCAGGCCTTTGACCGGCACGAATCGGTCACGGGCAGTTTCGGGATCAATCTCCGAAGCGGCAACGCAGACCGCCAGCTTCTGGTTCTCTTGAAGCCCTGCCTTGACTTGGCGGATCAACTTACCGAGTTGTTCGCCACGCTTCCTAATTTCCAATTGGGCGGCCAAATTTCCCGGCTCTGCTGGTTCGCCTTGCGGCGTGGGAAAGAGGAAGGCGATCCCTGCAACCTGCTCGGTGGCGAAATGCCCCATCAGACGCGGTGTCGTTTCCCACCGCTGACTGATGCCAAGCCAAAGCTCAAGCCCTCGTTGTTTGGTCAAATCGGGCGTTTGGCGGATCGACTTCATCGATTCATCAGAAACGCCATCGACTACAAGCAGCACACCCGTGGCACCGTGATCCGCGGCCTCGGCGATGTTCTTTTCCAAAGACGCAGTGTCGGTCGGGTAGACAGTTATCACAAACTCACGGCCGCCAATGTCCGCCCAGGCTGATCGCTCGGACAACACGCATGCGACAGTGCTTATGCTCAGAAGCAACCAAAATCTCCCGCGGCGGTTGTGCAAATCACATATCATTGTTTCGTCCACGATTCTGCCTGCTAGAATACGCAACAAGGCCAAACGGGCATTCCTGGAACAGCGATTCGTTCGTAGTGCCGCCTTCAGGCGGTTTTCTGTATCCGACGATGCTCCGAAACCGCCTAAAGGCGGCACTACGAACCAGCTCATCCGTCGTTTTGTAGCATAGTCTGTCACCAACAAACGTATGAGGCAATCCAATGTGCCGAAAGTCTTTGGTTCTCGCGTTGTTTGTGCTGTTTGTCGGATCTGGTGTCTTCGGCGCTCAATCTGACGAAACACCTGACCTGTTTCAAGTGCCGGTAGTCAAGTCATCGTGGGACGACTTGACCGAGGGGATCAAGACGCAGGAGGATTGGAGCAAACGGCGAGAGATCCTCAGAAAACGGTATCTCGAACTGATCCGCGACGAACATAAACCCAAGAAAAGGCCGCCGCTGGAACTGGAGGTTCACGAGACGGCTGTGGTCGACGAAACGTATACACGCAAGCTGATCAGCTACAACGTTGAAGCAGATGATCGGGCGTTCGCGTATCTCGGCGTACCCTTGGAACTCGATGGCAAGGCACCAGCCATCGTCGCGCTGCATGGAACCTATCCCAAAGGCAAGGAGCGTGCCGCGGGCCTGGTCGACAATCCGGACAAAGCGTATCTGGATCACCTGTGCCGGCGAGGGTACGTCGTCATTGCTCCGGAGCATTTCGTTTCGGGACACCGAATTCCGCCTGAAGGGCCTTATGAGACAGGGCGATTCTACGAAAAGCATCCCCAATGGACCGCAGTCGGGAAATTCACCTACGAGCACTCGATCGCCATCGATGTCCTCCAGACGCTGGAAGAAGTGGATCCCGATCACATCGGAGCATTGGGACATTCGCTGGGCGGCCACGGGACGATCTTTCTGGCGGCGTACGACGAGCGGATCAAAGCAGCGGCCTGCAATTGTGGGGCGTCCTTCTTCCGTCATAACCCGCGAGTCGAAGCGTGGGCCCGCGACCATTGGTACATTTACATCAAACACATCCGCCCGGGATTGCTGGAACACAAGTTGCCGCCCATCGACTTCCATGAGATCATCTCGTTAATCGCCCCGCGTGCATTTCTGGATTTATCCGGCTTGAACGACGGCATTCCGGGCACTCAACGGCAACGCATACCGATGTTGATGCGTATCATGGATGTTTACGAATTGGAGAAGGCGCCGCAGAACTTCGCTTTCTACGTTCATGGCCGAGGCCATTCGGTCGCGCACGAGTCGCGTCAGTTGATCTACGGCTGGATGGATACGCATTTGAAGCCGCCCGAGGCGACCGAAACGCATCTGGTGACGGAGTGACTGTGCTGGCGGAAGAGCCCTGGATGTATCACTTGGGATTCCAACGAATTTAGGGAGACGACGAATGAGGAAGAATCCCCTATTCGTCGTCTCCCTAAATTCGTTGGAGCCTTTCTTCTTCGTCTCTCTTGGACTTTACAAATGAGAGTCTCATGAGCACCAAATCTTGGTCGACGTTGCGTTGTCTCATTATCGTCTTGGCACTCGCTCGCGTATGTGGAGTTGATTCGGCGACGGGCCAGGACCGTATTGGGTTGTTCTTCGCCTGTTCCGCAAACAATGATCTCTACGTGGCGACCCAACACGACGGCAGGGTCTTTCCACGATTCGATTCGACCAAGGAGGCAATCGCCGCTGCGGCGGACGGTGACGCCGTGCTTGTGCTGGCGGACGACTACCCCGGCAAGACGACGACGATCGCTCCGGACCTGTTCCGTGAAGCGGCCAAGAAGCGACTGCGCCTTTACGTCGAGTATCCTTCAACGCTGCCGGAGATGAAACTCGGCACGCCGCGTCGGACGGGTGTGGAACGGGCGGTCGTCTCGTCGGATTTCTTCGGCCCGGAGTTGACGCAGTTGCGGATTCTGGCGATCAACGGACTTCATTTCGTGCCGGTATCCGCCGAAAAGTCGCACATCGTCGCGGCCCGCGTGGCTGGGTTTGACACCGCAGTCTACGGACTACCCGAGGCGAGCTATCCCATTCTGTTCGAGCATCCCGATGGCGGCATGCTGGTGGCAACGACCAAGCTGAGCCACTTCGTGACCGGGCGTTACGCACCGGCGGACGCTTGGCGAACGCTGTGGCAAGGAGTGCTCGGTTGGCTATGCCGCGGGCAAGACGTCCCAGAACTCCGCTGGACGCCCGTGGTCCGTGCCAGCTACGGTGTGGACGAACCGTTGCCCGCCGACGCGGAAGAACAGGCATTGCGACGCGGTGTGGAATGGTTCGTGAAATCCAAGCTGTTGCTGCATCCATCGCGGCTGGAGAAGATCGAAGGTGCGGCGACCGCCCCTACGCCCCCGCCCGACGCGCCCGTCGGCGACGGATCGCTGGGTATCCTGGAAGCCCCGTTGTCGATCATCCAGCACGACGGCAGCCAACTGCAAAGTGTTGCTCGGCGTGGTGATTGCACGGGCGAGTCGGCCATGGCAATTGCGTTTGGCGGCACGAGCCTCGACGACGCGCAAAAGTCGAAAATCGCCGAGAACTTATTGGACTTCTGGTACTTCACTTCGGACGCGTGCAAGAAAGAACGAACGGACCCCCAACACGGCGCTTACGGACTGATCGCTTGGGGCGTCACTTCGCCGTCCTGGTACAAGGCGAACTATGGCGACGACAACGCGCGGCTACTTATGGGCACGATGGCAGTTGCGGCGCTGGCCGACGAAGACCGATGGGATGAATTGATGATGCGATGCCTGTTGGCCAATTTGCGCACCACCGGTCCTCTCGGGTTTCGCGGCGGCCGCATTGACGTTGGGCCGCTTGGCCAGCATGGTTGGCAGTCGTACTTCCGGCGGCGAACAATCAATCCACATCCTCATTACGAGTCTTACCTCTGGGCTTGTTTCCTTTGGGCGTACCAGCAAACCGGCTACGAGCTGTTCTATCAGCGTGCAGAGAGCGCCCTGCGCATCACGATGGGGCAGTACACCGACGGCTGGCGATGGACCAACGGCGTGGCGCAGGAGAAAGCCAGGATTGTGTTGCCGCTGGCGTGGTTGGTGCGAGTGAAGGATACGCCCGAGCATCGGGCATGGCTGCGTCAGGCGGTCGACGGGCTGTTGGCCCTGCAAGAGCCGTGCGGAGCGATCCGCGAGGAACTTGGGCTCGCGGGCCGCGGCCAGTATCCGCCGCCGTCGTCGAACGAGGCTTACGGCACAACCGAAGCATCCTTGATTCAGCAGAACGGCGACCCCGTCAGCGATTTGCTTTACACGACCAACTTCGCCTTTATCGGTCTGCACGAAGCAGCTGCGGC
>JADHUC010000110.1 GCA_016784735.1 Pirellulaceae bacterium
GCTTGCCGGAAAACGCGGTGCCATCAGCGCCCGACCGACCAGTCGTCAAACTTCACGTTTCGTGAGGTTAAGCAATTGATGGGAAAACGCCAATTCACACGGCCAACGCAAGCTGGAAGCTTACGCCACAACAAATCGTCTGCAACTATAGGGTCTACTTGAGTTTGCCCTGCACTTGCGATTGCGGGTCTGGCGCGAGGAAGTGCGTGTTGACCCAGGCATGAAGCATCACCTGGCCGTACCTGCGACAGCTCGCCGGGTCGCTGGCTTTGCCTGGCGGGGCGAAGGGGATCTCCAGAGTCGCCGCCATGATCATCCCCTCTTTGAATCCAAAGTAATGGGAGTTCATCGGAGTCGGTTTGGCTGCGGGCCTCAGCCAGACCAGTGGTCCGAACGGTGCGTTCTCAGGCAGCCCTTTCTTGATCCAGGCCGCGAATTCCGAGACGTTCTCGAAATTATGCTTGGGATGCTCTTTGGCCCCGACAAAATACATGACCTGATGGTCCTTCATCACCAGCGTTGGACAGTGAAAGTCCAGAGCGAACCGGAAGTTCTTGGCTTCCGCCAGTTTCTTGATCGCTTGAACTTCAGGGTAGATGCTCTCGTCCCCGTAGTCGCGATTGTGATCGTGTGGCTTGCGATTCTTGCCTTGATCCCCTTCTTCCACTCCGTCCTTATCGACAAATGGCACCACGTAAAGTACATGCCTCTTGCGGAACTCCCGGCCTGCTGGACTGTCCGACAACGCTTCCTGAAGGAATCCTTCCAGCACATAGCTGGCCATGGTCTCGGCCGCGTGGTGGCGGCCAGTCACCAAGACAGCCTTAACTTCCGGTCCGGGTTTGCCAATCTGCAGCAGTTCCACATCGCGACCGTGTCGACTCTTCGTCAGGACGCTGTTCGTGAGGTGCGGGTTTGAGGCGTTTTTCTTGAGGAACCCATCAAGGTCCGTTTGCACATAGGGAATCGTCACTGCGAAACGGACTCGTTCCTCCTTCTCCGTAAAGAAAAAAGAGAACGCATTGCCCTGGACGTTATCGATCCCCATCCAGTTCCAGGTCTTGCCCCGGTCCGTGCTGATCGCCGGACCTTGATAGCCAATCGCCCCATTCTTGAAGCCGGCGACTTTCTCCGGAAAGACAAAGCTCACTCGCCCCGGCTTTACGGCCGTCGCTTCGAGATACCAATAGAACCACGGGCTGTCGCCGCGCAGATCAGGCGCCACGTGCACAGAGTCTCCCTCGTTGTGCGTCACCTTGACGTTGCCACCGGGGAAAGCGGAGTTGATCGTGACCGAGCCCGTAGCCGCGCTGTCGCCTTGCACGTGCGCCGCTGTTGTCGCCAGTGCCAGCATCGCAAGTGCCGCTAAGGTCAGTCGTCCCACGTTGTTGTCAGATATCAGCGTCATTCGCTTGCTTCTTTCCTGCTTGATGTCCAGACGATCACGATCCAACGAGTGAGTAGAGTCCGCGACCATCGTGTTTGAGCTTTCCCTGTGCCGCCAGTTCCTGCCAGACGGCCCGGGAAAACTGGTCCGGAGGCGTAATGGCAACGATGCCTGACTGCTGGCCGGAGGACGTGGGACCGTAGCCCATCCGGGATTCGTCATCCAGGCGCATTATCTTGAGGCGTTTGCGGAATGCCTTCATCGCCAATCGCAGCTCCTCTTTCGACGGAGGTTCGGGTGTGGAAGTGGTTTCCGACTCGACCATGGTATGTTCCTTTCGAATTTTGATTGGGCGATGAATGTAGGGAGTTACAGATCGTCTTCCGCAACGACGATCGGCACGCCTGGCCGATACAGTCACTCGAGAGTCGTTGAACGGAATCAGCGTTGACGCCAAGATTCTTCTCCGCGTCGTTCTCGAGGCTCTTGGTTTTGTAACAGATACAGACCTCGCCGTCACGGTGTGCCAGCGTCATCAGGTCGGCGAACCGGCAGCTCCACGCAGCTTGCACCTTGTCCGCGTTGGGATCGCGAGTTACTGTAGGGGAACGGGCACACCGCTGGGTTGCTGAACAGAGCCTCCGTTGAGCGCGCCGACCTACCGCATTCGAATCTCCAAAGGACAGGCATCATGAAACGAATCCACTCGATGGCGTTGGTACATATCTTGGGCCTTCGACCGCTTGCAGGCCCCAAGACACACCATCGTGCTGCCGTACTGGCCGTTGTAGCAGTCGCGCTGGCCATTGTGCACGTAGCCGCAGCCGCGGATGCGACTGATGGCGGCACTCCACGGCTAACGCTTGGCAAAGCCTTCGCATGTGCTGACTACGGTGGCAACAAGATCTGCCTGGTTGACAAGGCAGGCAAGATCACTTGGCAGTGTCCTGCCTCCAGGCCGCAAGATGTCTGGATCCTTCCCAACGGCAATCTCCTCTTCTCGCATCTGAAGGGAGCGAAAGAGATAACACGACAGAAAAAAATCGTCTGGGAGTACGAGACGGACGAGCACAACGAGATTCATGCATGCCAGCCGCTGCCGGACGGCATGGTCATGATTGCCGAATCGGGCCCAATGCGGATCATCGAAGTCGATCGCGAAGGCAAGATTGTCAAACAGGTCAAGCTAACCACCAAATGTACGCGCGCACATGGCCAGATGCGCAAGGCGCGAAAACTTGCCAATGGCAATTACCTCGTCGGACAATACAGTGACGGTGTCGTTCGCGAGTACGGCCCGACAGGCGATATCATCCGCGACATTCCTCAGAAGATGGCATTTGGCGGGATCCGCCTGCCCAACGGCAACACACTAATCGCCACGGGCGACGCTCATCGCATCATCGAGGTGGATGCTGAAGACAACGTCGTTTGGGAAATCGGCGAGAACGACTTGCCTGGCAACCCGCTGCGATTCGTCGCCGGATTGCAGCGGCTGCCCAACGGCAACACGCTGGTGTGCAACTGGGGTGGACATGGGCACATCGGTCAACAGCCGCAGATCTTTGAAGTCACCCGGGAGAAGAAGGTCGTTGGCGAGGTTTTCGACTTCACACAGTTCAACACCATTAGTGGCGTCTTTGCGACCGGACTCACGGGCGATGCCACCAAGTACGAGATTCTGCGCTAACGCGTTGCCGATCCTCCGCCAGCCTGAACGCCAATTTCCGCAGCAACTGCATTCCACAGTCGGTTTGAGGCAAGGGGAGTCACTCCGCGGCTGGTGGGAAGGGCCGTGAGATTCTGATGATTGTCAACGAGTGAGGCCGTAGGCGGACGACGCCGCGCTCGAATGTCAGGTGCGTCTCGTCGGGCACGACTCGATTGGGGTGCTGTACGTCGTTGTAGGCGTCGGGGGAATCGCCTCCCAGGATAGTCGTCTCGTACGTGCCCTCAAGGAAATCGTCTTTCAACTTCACGGTGCAGGCGACGTGTTCCGAGGTATGGCGGTTCACAAGGGCAATGGCCCAGGTTTTGCCCGATTCGTCGACCGTGGCGACGGCATCAAGCACGGGAATGTTCGACATTCCCAGTGGTTGACGATGTCACCTCTACGGCAACACAATCAAACGCTCGTATCAGATGCTGTCCAGAAACGATCCGTGAACAAGTTCGTCGAGAGAAAACGAAGAGGACATAGCGATATGAAGGCGCATCGAATCTGCTCGATCCTGTTTGCTTCCGCAGTCTTACTGACGATATCCTTGCCCGCAGCACGCGGTGAGATCCCGGAAGAACTGAAGACTCCGAACTACCGTATCACCAACGGCATCAGCAAGGAGGACCGTGAAAAGGCCATGGCGACCGTAGCAGCCGCAGTTCCCAAAGCCCGGGAGGATCCGACCCGGCCCGTCTACCATTTTCGTCCGCCGGCGCAGTGGATGAACGATATCTGCGGCGCGATCCGGTACAAGGACTACTATCACGTTTTCTATCAATACAACCCGTTCAGCGGCGACCGCTGGGGAGATGATTACACGCTCTGGGCTCACGCACGCAGCAGGGATCTTGTCCATTGGGAGGATTTGCCGTGGGCCTTCTTGCCTATGAAAAGGTGCGGTGAACGTCGCTGCAATTCCGGTTGCATCACGCTCGATGGCCACGGCCGGCCGATGATCTTCTATACCTTCGTCCCAGAACGGCCAGACGCTACACGGCTGGGAAAACGCGAGCACTGGGGCGTGGTTCCTTTGGATGACGACTTGATCGAGTGGCACCGAGTGAAAGACGAACCGCTGATGGCCGCCGGCATGAACGGAGTTCCCGCCGATACCAACAGCGGTTGGAGCGACCCCTTTGTGTTTCGCACCGCCGGACGGACCTTCGTAACGTTCAAATCATGCGGCGGCCTTGTTTGCGAGGCGCAGGACAAAGAACTCACACAATGGAAATATGCGGGGCGCATGGATGGCGTCGACGGGGAATGCCCAAACTTTTTCACGCTGCAAGGCAAATCGGTGCTTCTACGCTCGACCAAGCCGCCAAGTTTCGTGGTGGGCGATTTCAAGCCTGAAACGATCGAGTTCAACATGAATGGTCCGCAGGGCGTCCTTGACTACGGTTTCGGCCGCAACCCGCCCAAGGACCGGGCCTGGACGCGCGGCCTCTACGCCACGAACGTCTTTGTTGACAACGATGGGCGCCGCATCATGCTCGGCTGGGTCTGCGGTTTCAAGCCCGGCCGCGGCTGGAACGGATGCATGTCGCTACCGCGCATCTTGACGCTCGACGAGAATCAGAGACTCGTTCAAACGCCGGCCACCCAACTAAAGAAGCTGCGCGGGCAACACGTTCGGGTCGAGAACCTGAACATATTCAGTGAGTCAAAGCGTATTGATGCAGCCCAAGGAGACACGATCGAAATCTTGGCTGAATTTGAGCCCGAAGATGCGACTGCCTTCGGTCTGAAAGTCCGCTGCAGCGAGGATGGGCAGGACGCCGTTACGATTCGGTATGCCGCCGGAATTCTGAACGTCGCTGGGACCGAGCTGCCAGTAGCTTCAGGAGAAAACCAGAAGACCCTCAAGCTACACGTCTTTCTCGACAAGTCGGTTATGGAAGTGTTCATCAACGACGGCATCGCATCGGTGACGCGCGTGAACTACCCAGGAGAAAAGGACCTGGGCATCAGCGCCTTTGCCGAGAATGGCAGCGTCACATTGAAGTCGCTCGACGTATGGCAAATGAAGTCGATTTGGAAGTGACGCGATGAACGCCTGGGCTCGCTACGGCAAAGCCTCAAACCCCAACCAACGCCTGACCGCCAATTCGACGTCGACGAGCCATACGTCACCCCGATTTGGCATCGTTGCCATGAGCCTCTTCCATGTCTAACGTCTGGAACAGATTGTCGGCTAAGTCAACGAGCGCGTCATCCGAAAGCGCAGTATCCGGAAGTTCGCCGCTCCGACGCAGCATGGCGGTAATCAGGTCGTGTTGATCTTGTGGCGGCAATGAATCAAAGGTCGCCAGTAGTTGGGATGCCGATTCTGACATCGGTAGCCTCCTTTGAATGTCGCCTTCCATTATAGCATCGCGACGCTGCCGGAGGAAACCCTTGGAACGCGATCGGTCATTTGCCAGACGCGACTGCCTTCGGTCTGAGAGTCCGCTGCAGCGAGGATGGGCAGGACGCCGTTACCCTTCGGTACGCGGACGGAATACTGAACGCCGCCGGGACCGAGGTCCCAACCGCTTTGGGAGAAGACCGGAAGACCCTCAATCTGCACGTCTTTCTCGACAAGTCGGTCATGGAGGTGTTCATCAACGACGGCATCGCATCCGTCACACGCGTGGACTACCCAGGAGAAAAGGATTTGGGCCTCAGTGCCTTTTCCGAGAATGGCAATGTAACTTTGAAGTCGCTTGACGTATGGCAAATGAAGTCGATCTGGTGACGAGAATCCAGCGAGGCGGGGCCGCATACCGACGACGCATGTGATGGCCCACGGATGGCATAGCGGTCCCACGGATAGAAGGAAGTCACGAGCAAGCATCCGTGGGTCTGCCATGCCATCCGTGGGGCCCCATGTTGAAACATGAGTTGCAGGGAATGGACTCACTCCAAAATCGCCCGGGCGACTTCGCCACGTAGTTGGGCCTCGCCGGGCTCCTTTTCAAACACTCCGTAGAACATCGAGCAGCAGTCAAGCCATAGCGTCAGGCGGTGGAAGTCTTCCTCGGAAAGTTCCACATCGTGGTGGCCTTTTTCCAGCATCTCGACGAGCTTCGAGCCGCGCGCACCGAACTGGCCATTCAGCGTGCGATAGCTGTCGCCGTAGCTGGTAAAGCCGTGATTCACGAGCGTGTTGTACGATGCGTAGAACTTGTTCGCGATAGGTTCCCGCGATAGGTTCGGCGCTTTCTTGTCCTTGTTCTCTTGGTGGCATTTGACGCAGTTGCGGTCCAGCACGGGCTGGACGAGACGCGGGTAGCTGAACGGATGTGAACCGTCTACGTCAGGCTTCGGCCGCGACGGCGAACGCCGCAACGCCAGCGGCAGTACGGCGGGCGGCTGGCTTGCCTGCGATTTGTGCTCGTGACAGCCCTGGCAGACCAACTGCTCGCCGTGGCGTGCGTGGGTCGCCGAACGCATCGAGTTGATCGCCATGCCGCGCTCGTCGAGCGCCTGGAAGAACAGCTCGCGATAGGCCGGCACTGTGAAGTGCGCACTGCCGTCTTCTTCGACCGGCACCGTGCCAAGCACCCAGCGGCAAGGTACGACCGAGTCGCCGGCCTCGGCGATTCGCTTGCCGGTTTCGTGCGGACGCAGGCCACCGCTCGGCACGGCACACGGCAGGAGTTGCAGTACGCGCAGCGAATGGATCTTCGTGCCCTCCGGCCAGCCCTTCTGGTTGTCATAGACATTGATGACCGCCATGGTCGCCTCGCCTTCGTCGCCGATGCTGATCGCCTTGCGGTCTCGAACCTCCGCGAGCGTGGTGGCCGGCGCGGCGGGTAGCGACTGCGGCCGCAACGGGATCGGATTCATACAGCCGATGTCGGGATCGCGGTACAGTAGCTCTTTGTTGCCGAACGCGTCCACCAGATAGATGCCGTAGTTGTCGCCGGGACGCTTGAGGGACGCGCCACTCATGGCGGCATCATAGACGCAAAGGTGGTAATTCTCGCTGAGTGGCCACGGCGTGCTGTAGACTTGCCGGCCGCCCTGGCTCTCCGGGAAACCCACCTCCGGCGTGAAGCGGCGTACCGGCCCCATGCCGTCGTCGTCCGGGGCCTTCGGGTTGATGATGACGATCGAGCCGTAAGCCTGGCCGTGATGCGGCGCGGCCAGCCCGACGTATTTCGCGGAGCCCGGAATCGCACGCACGTACAGCTCCATGTCCGGACGCGACTGGCGCGGGGCGTAGTTACCGTGCAGCGGGCGAGGGTCGCGGCCATCGAGCGTGGTGAGCCAGGGCATATGCGCGATGCAGCCGTGACGATCCACGTAATCCCAACGCGTCCAGACGATGCGGCCGTCGTGCGAGACGCTGGGGTGCCACTCGTTGCTGTCGTGGAAACTCAGGCAGTTAATGCCGCTGCCGTCCGGGTTCATGTCGTACAGGTTGTACAGTGGGCAGGCGCGGCCGCAACGCAAGTAGCCACCGCGACGTTCGCTGATGAACGCCAGCCGGCCATTGGGCAGCCAGCACGGGTCGAAGTCGTTCCACGTGCCGTCGGTTAGCTGCTCGAGACCCGTGCCGTCCAAGTTGACTTTGAAAATGTGGTAGCAGCGCTGCGTGTCCCAGTGGCCGCGCGACGGGTCTTCGTGAAAAATCTGCTCCTTGCCGCCTTTGCGCTCGACGTAGGCAAACGCGATCTGCCGGGCGTCGGGCGAAAGCGAGGGCGAGAGAAACGAGCCGCCGTCGGCGTCTTCGCCGCTGAATGTCCGCTGGCCGTCGTAGCGGAGGCCCGGTCGCTTGAGGCTGCCGCCGCTGAGTCTCTGGCCCTCAAGTCGGCCTGTTTCGCAGATCGAGCTGGCCAGGATGTCGCGCACCTGTGGGTCGGGCCCAAAGGCATTCTCGAGCACATATAGGCCACCGCCGGGGTTCTGGACGATGCCGTAGAATTGGTCGCACATATGATGGTAGAAGGCGCGGTGGCGTTTGATGAAGACCAGGTCCTGGAAGTCCAGCAGCGGGTTGGCGAACGCGATCTGGCGGCGGACCCGGCAGATTTCGTGATGCAACGCGCGTCGCGCCTCGGTGTCGGTGACGGGTGTGTCAGCGACGGCCTGTTGGAACTTCGCCAGCGGTGCGTCGTAGACGGCGAGCTTCGCGCCAGCGAGCTTCTTCAGGTCGGCCAGCAGCGCCGTCGTCCGTCGCAGCACGATGTCGGCGGGATCGCGGTCGCTTTCGAGCACCAGCGCGGTGCTGTTGAACACCTGACTGGCGATTTCCTCGGCGGTCGAGCGTTCCGTGGGAACGTAGGTGGTGCCGTTCCAAACTCTTTCGCCCGTGGCTTGGCTCAGTGCCGCGCGCTGCCGTATGTCGTGCTGCAGCGTCGCGAACTGATGATCGAGTTCCCCGGCTCGGACGACGCGGGCACGCAGTTGGTCCCAGCGCACGTCCTCGGCCGGCGCTTTGGTGGCCATCAGGGCGGCAAGTTCTTGTTCAAAGGCCGTTTTCACGTCCGCGCTGGCGAGCGTCTTCAGCATTGCGGCGCAATCGCGATAACGGCAAGCGCGGACGTAAAGGTCGAGCCAACGTGCATCGCCGGCACCGGCGTTCGCTGTCACGAGCGATTCGAGTTCAGCGTGCAACGGCGAATCGGGCGCGGCTTCGCGCAGCGCTCGGCCGAGGATCTCCTGTTCCAGCGAACCTGCTTTGCGTCGGCCGAACCATGCCGCGAGGCCGTCGGCCCCAGCGTCCGCGCGTAGCCAACCGGTCTGCAAGGGGAAGTCGCTCGCCAAGTGCGCCCAGAACGTCGGCAGCGGCACCGCGGACGAGAGCACCTTGAAACGCACCAGACCAGCCGCGCGGTCTTTGTCCTCGCCCACGAATGCCTCGAACCGCTCGAACTTGCCGTCCAAGGCGAATGTCAGCTCGCTATCGGCGTGGACCCAGAAACCGAAGTCGAACTGGCGGTCGCCCACGATCAGCGGATGGTCCTGCCAGTTCTTGTCCACTAGCAACTGGCCCCAGCCGACGCTGACGCTGGTGGGTTTCAAGTCGGTGAGCTTGGTGATGGTGCCATCCTTGGCGATCAACTTCGGCTCGCCCCAAATATTGCAGTTGGCGGGGCTCTTCTGGCAGATGGCAGCCAGCCGCATTTCCTTCAAGCCGGCCACATCGACGACGACCTCACGGGCAGGGCCATCGCCGGCGATCGGGCCGCTGTCAAACGGCTTGAACAGCGAGTCGCGCGCAGCGGCTGCCTGCGCCTCCGGCGATTGCAGGTAGATGGCTCGCATGGCCGTCATCGTCTCGGCCCAAGAAGCCTTCCTCGCATAGTCCGCGGCACAAGCCCAGCCGGCGGCAGTCAGGATCACGGTAGCCGCGGCGATAAAGGGTAAGCGTTTCATCGACTCCTCCAGTGGCGTTGTGGTTCACACGACGATACGCGTGATGTCATTCGCTCCCCCATGATTCTTCCCGACAATCATTTTGCTCGAAGAAGAACAAGGCAAAATCATCTCGGGGCAAGATGATATGCAACTGTCGGGTACAGTGTACCACCTTGACCAAGTGGCATGCGATACTTCTTCTTGCTCACGGCGCATTCTCACGAGGCCTGATTCTCACCGTTCGCCGATCGAGAGCAGCGTCCCGTCGACGGTCGATAGGTACAGACGCCCATTGGCGATGGCCATGCCGTCGTAGACGGGCGCGGTGCCGAGCTTCATTTCGGCCTTTTTCACGCCGTCCCCGGTCGCCAGGGCAAATAACACGCCGCCACGCTTGCCCTCGTAGGCGGCCCAGGGCTTTTCGGGATCGAGCGCATCCGGCGTTCCCGCACACAGCAGCGTCTGGCCGCCTACCGCCATCGCTGTTACACGAATCGGCATCGGCTGGGACCACCGCGTCTTCTTCGATCTTGGCCATACGGTGGTGTTCAGTTTGTCCTTCCTGCCCGGTCTCGGCCCAGTGGTCGGTGTGCGGTCGGTCGCCACGATCTGGTAGGCGTTTGTGCCGGGTTCGATGTAGTTTCCGTGCCCACGCGACTTGTGGACGCGCGCCGCGTAGATGCCTCCGTCGTCGTGCACCAGCAACTCGCCGTGGTCGCGGCCGTCGACCAACCAGACCGTGCGGTTGAACCACGAGTCGTCCAGCATCCCGGCGGTCGCGCCGACGCGTTGCCCCCAGCCCACGTTGGACTCGCCCGAACCGAACAACTGAAGGTGCCGCATGAAGACACCGCCGTCTTCACTCACCAACAGGTCCGACAACACCCCAGTGTCGTCGTTCTGATTGCGGCCGGTGTCCACGGGCATGTCTTGCGGGTGCGCAATCCGCCGCTCGTCGAGCACTTTGCCCGTCGCGGCATCCAGACAGTACGCCATCACACCGCCGTCCAGGAACGAACTTCGTCCCGCCGTTGCGTAGGCTTTGCCGTCGCGAACCAGCACGCTACCGTGCACAGGCCACGCCGATTCCAGGCCCCCATGCGCTACGACCAAACGGTCTTCCGGCGCTGCACGAAAACGCCACACCAAGGCTCCGTCCGACATCCGCAGGCAAACCACCCAGCCGCTGCGACAGCCGAAGATGGCTCGCCCTTTCCACACCGTCGGCGGAGTATCCACGCGCCCGGCGGCCACATAGCTCCACTGCTGGCCGCCACTATCGGTGTCCAAGGCGTGTACGGTATGGGCGTCGACGGAGGCCACCAGCACTTTTTCTTCGGCCACAACCGGCGCGCTGATCCGTCCGCCAGGCAGCGTCGTTTTCCACTGAACATTCAGGTTCGTTGGGGCGAAACCATTGGCGCAGCCGGTTCGAGCGGCATCGTGCCGATACGTAGGCCAGGAGGAAGACCGAAGGCTGGAGGCTGGAGGCTGAAGGTCGGATGCATCGTACGCTGGTCCCCGCTTCAACCGCCCCTCCTCTCTAGACTCTAGACTCTCGTCTCTTGACTCCCTCGCTGGTCCCAGTGCGTAGAACCCGTTGAGCTTCGACGTGATGTAACAGTCGCACGGGTGCGGTGTGGAGTAGAGCAAACCGTTCGAGGGCATTATGCCGTACCGGCACGTGCCTCGGACCCAATGGTTTCGGTCCACGTCGCCCGAACTCCAGTCGACAAACTCCACGCCGCGGTAGCTGGTCATCAGGAAGCGTTCGGTCGCCTTGTTGCGATAGCAGCGGTGGTGATGGCCGTTATCGAGTGCCTTTTCGGTCGATAGGCGGCGCTTCTCAACTCCGCTGAGCGAATCCAGCCCGACGATCGACATCGTCTCCTGGTCGTGTACCCAGACAAGCCCCTGCGCGACGAACACGTCCGGCACGCAGAAGTGGCCCCAGTTCCCGCAGCGGTATTCCCACAGCGGCTTGCCCGTCTTCGTCTCGTACGCTTGCATCCTGGCCTTGATCACACGCCAGCCGATCCGCTTCTGGATCGGCTCCAACTGGCACAGCAGGACCACCTCGTCGGTTGCCACCAGCGTACACATCTCCGACATGCGGTGATGGTACCGGCTGGTGTAATCAGAACTCTCCGGCCGGGGCGAGCGCCAGAGCTGCTTACCGGTTTCCATGTCCAGGCTGACCACCGCGTCGCGGTCCAGCATGAAAACCTGATTGCCGAGCGCCGCCAGCAGCAGATGCGTCACCCGTTCGCCCGGACCGGTCTTTGTGCTGTTGCCGACGAAGTCCCCCGCCGACCATTGCCGCGTGCCCGTCTTCGCGTCGAATACTGCCACGTACTTGCTGACCGGCAGTTTGTCCTTCACCTCGCCCGGCCCTTGCGGCTCGTTGTTGATCGAGAGGATCAGCAACCCGTCCTGGTAGAGGATTTCGTCGGTCAACTCCGTCCCGTCGTATCGCTTGATGACGTCTCCCGTGGCGGCGTCCAGGGCAGTCAATTCCGCATTGAAGCCGAGTGTCACATAAACGCGGTCGTCGACGGCAACCAATCGCTTGGGCACGTTGTTAGGCTGGTTGAACCGCTCGTTCCAGATGGTACTCCATTCCTGCCAACCCCAATCGGTCATCGGCTTCCGCCACAGCTCGATGCCGTTGAACGCATCGCGAGCCACCAGGAACCACTTGTCCGGCGTCGTGCCGGCCATGGCGGGCGGGGCTTCGTCGACGATCGTGAACACTCGCCCATTTGCCGAAACCATGGCGCTGACACCCGGCACCGTGTTGTGATGCCGCGACCACAGCGGCCCCGCCGCCCACTGGAACCGCCGTGGCGGGCCGACGGTGCGGTCCTGGCTCACGGCATTGCCGCTCGGATCGTGCAGCCAGTGCGTCCACTCGTCCAGATCCCCTGGACGCGGCTTGGTGAGGAGGGTGTCAGACTTCGGGTGTCGGGTGTCAGGATCGAGTGTGACGGCAACGCCGCCCGGTCTGAGGACGCGAGCGATCTCTTCTCCCGAAACCTGAACACTGGCATCCGAAATCACCACAAGGTTGACCAGATTGTCGGCGTAGGGCAGCTTCGCGCCGGACAGGACGTCTACGCTGACCGGTCCGTAAAGCCCGCATGAACGGACGTGCTGGCGCGCCTTTTCCACGTTCGTCGGATCGGCGTCCAAGCCGTGGACCACGTACTGGTTCGAGGCACGCAAGGCCGCGGTCAGGCGGCCATCGCCGCAACCGACGTGTACGATCAGTCCACCTTGTACGCCGGTCTCTTGGAGGACCGACCGGGTGAAGTCTTCATCCGATGCTGTGCTGAACGCCGACGGCAATGCCAGCGGCATACACGCCAGAACCACGGCCAAAACGATGTGGACGCGAGGGGATGGGTCGAGCAATTTCATTTTCGTCTCCCTACACTTGAAGGCTCACCTTCATGGCCTTGGTCATGGAATAGAAACGCATGATCGTGTCGCGACGCATGGGCTTACTCTCTGCGAGATCCATGAAGCCGTAGGGTCCGAAATGCACAACTTTTCCACGACGCGCGACCATCACGATGGCTCCCGCGAGCTTTTTGTCACGAACCAATTGGTTCGTCGCCGCGTCCACCTCTTCAAGACCCGCCGAGGACATACCAACTTGGTCGGGTTTGGCGGTAGACAACTCTTTGGCGACAGCAGCGTGGGTTGCGACACAGAGAAGAACAAACGCACTACTCAAGAGAAGTCTTTTCATCGGCAGCAACCTGCTGTTACTCAGTCGCAGCGGCCAAGGTGAGTTGGGCGTACAATTGGGCTCGGCGACTGCGGAGCGTTTTCACGTAATCTTCGATGTCTCGGCGGAGACGTTCCGGCAACTCGCGTGCGAGCAACTGGTTCACTTTGACCGTGTGACGTGGCTCCAACTCGTCGGTCACTGTACCGCTTATCTCCAAACCGTAGTCTTCCCGGCCATCGCCCAGCCAATAGTCAAATCGGTGTCCCATTCCATATATCTAATGGCTGCAATTCTGGTCCCACTTTCGCGCACTCTCTCACGTCAGGATTCACGATCCATGAATGGTAAAGCAGCCAAACACTTCAAAGTCCGACCGATTCAGCGTAATCACGGACTGAATCGCGGCTGCGTGAAGCGTTGCGGCCAGCAGGGTATCTAGCAACCGTTTACGGCCGAGCCGATATTGCCTTATCCAGGCGAAGAACTGCGATGTTGCGGCGGCATCGGGGAAGATCTGCACGGTCTCAGTAGCGTTCCACACCAGTTCGGCACGTTCGAGAGCGGTCGTCATGTCCAGTGGATCGGCACACCGACGACCATCGGTAACGACATGGACGAATTCGGCGAGGATCTGCGGTACGAGTGCGAACTGGTCACCGGCTCGGCTAAACTGGTCGAGCAACCGCCGTGAATCCGTGTGACGCGAATGCGATGACAACTCTGTCGCCACAAGAAATGACGTATCAATTCCGTGAATCATCAAGCATCTCCCCCAGAAGGTCGTCGTCGCTGGTCAGTTCTCGGAACTGACCGACATCTAGTGGCGGGAGTGATAGCCAGCTCTGTCGTTGTTGCGGAGAGGTCAGCGGTGTCACTTCGACCTGCGTACCGTCCGGCCAGTCCACCGCTGCCGTCAATTCCAGTCGTCCATTGCGAAACGTTGCCGTGGCAGAGTGCATCTGAAAAATCTTCATGTTCGGGTCTTGCCGTCCGTCACTTCTACGACAGGACTATTATATCATGCCTGTTCGGTCGCGAAACATTTGGTCCCGCATAAATGCTCTTACTCGAAACACAGGAGCTTGTGATTGGCAGTGGCCATGAATAGGCGACCGGCGGCGGCGGTCATGCCGTCAAACGTTGGTAGGTCGTCGAGTTTGCACTCGTCGAGTTTCTCTCCGGTTTCCGTCGACACTGCCCATAGCACTCCGCCGCGGCTGCCCTCCAGGGCTTCGGCCTGCTCGCGCATCTTCTGCTGGAATACCGGCTCGTTCGATCGGCCCCACATCTCCCGCTCGTCGACCAGATCCGGCGGGCCGGCCACGAACAGTGTATCGTTGGCCAGAGCCATGGCCCGCACCAGCAGCGGTGGGTGGGCCACCTTCCAGTGGAACGCCAGGCGAGTCAGCTTTTCTTCAGGTTGCTCGGCCAGGCTTTTCCAGGTGACGCTCGAACCGACGGCCTTGCCCTCCTGGGCTTGCTTCGCGGCACTGTAGAGACGGTACTCCAGGACCGACGAGTTGCACAGGTATTCCGGGTCGCGTCCGTAGCCGAAGACATTGTCGTCGTTGAAGCACAGGATCCGTCCGTAGGGCGCGTACTTGCCGGGGACTTGCCATTCGCCCCAGCCCTCGCCCGCCGCCCGACCGTAGACCCAGTAGGCCCTATGGAACCACGAGTCGTCCAGGAAACTGATCGGCGCAAACAGGTGCTGCTCGGAGCCCTGCTGCGTGTTCGGTGCTTGAGGTTCGATCCGGATGCGGCGCCCGTCCATGTCGAAGGTCTGTGACTTCATGTACACGTACGAGCCGTCGCTGGAGAGGATGTCCGGCAGCGCCACCGGCATGTGTTTGCCGGCCATGGCCGATTGAAGGTTTTGATCGGTGCCGGGCACATTGTCATCCATGATGTTCTCGCCGATCAGTTCACCGGTGACAGGGTTCAGCCGTATCATCCGCAGCCCGCCGTCCAAGAACACGGACCGGCCGGCCACGCAATACAGCACGTCGTTTTCGATCAACGTACTGCCATGCACCGGCCAGACGGATTCGAGCTGCCCGTAGGACAACAGCCGCTGGTCGACCGGTGCGGCGCGGAATCGCCACGCCAGCCGGCCGTCGGACGCGGCCACGGCATAAACGTGTCCGTCGGCGCAGCCGAAGATGGCCAGGCCCTTGTAAATCGTCGGTGGCGAATCCACGCGCCCGCCAGCCGTGTAGGTCCATGCCGTCCCACCGGTCTTCGCGTCGAGTGCATGGATGGTGTGTTGGTCAATCGCACAAACAAAGACCTTCCCACCGGCAACCGTCGTCTGGCTGATCCGCCCGCCGAACTCGGCCTGCCAAGCCTGCTTTAGGTTGGCGGGTAAGGCGGTGCGAGCGCAGCCGCTGCGTCGATTGTCGCCGCGGAACGTCGGCCAATCAGCGGGATTTGCGATTTGCGATTTGCGATTGCCGATTTGGTCGTAGGCTGGCCCCTTTTGCAGCCGGTCGGTTGGCGTCGCCGGTAGCTTCCGTCGGCCGGAGGCTAAGGCTGTGAAGCCGTTCAGTTTCGACTGGTAGTAGCACGCACATGCCTGAGGCGTGGCGTACAGCAGACCGTTAGCGGGCATCATGCCGTAGATGCATCCGCCGCGCACCCAGTGGTGGATTTGCCACTCGCCGGTCTTCGGGTCAACGAACTCCGTACCGGTGGCCGCGGGGATCAGCCATTTGGTGGTTGCCCGGCCCGGATAGCACCGCTGGTGCATATAGAACGCTTCGATCGGATTGGGATAGTTCTTCGTCTGTTCGCCGGTTGCCAAGTCGTATCCGCCAAAGGTGCTTCCCCTGCCTCGAGCCGTCCCCGCCGCCCAGACCATGCCGTCAATGACGAACAGGTCCTCCGGGCTGAAGTGCCCCGAACGCTCGGCTTTCTTGACATCCCAAACGGTCTTGCCCGTCGCTCCGTCTAACGCCACGATGCGGCCGAACGGCGAGAACAAGACGTGTTGGTCGGCGAGGATCAACTTCGGTCCGTAACCGGTCTTGAACGCGGTCGAGCCCGTGGCGACCGGAGCGTCGTCGGGCTTGCTTCGCCTCTTGCTCTTCCGAGCGGCTTGGCCGATGGCAATTGAGTCGGAGGCCCACAGGCTCTGGCCGGTTTGGCGGTCGAGCGCGACAACGGACTGGCCGTCGAAGAAGCATACTTTCCTGTCGTCCGCGGCCAGCGTCATCGGCGCGACCGGCACCGCCGCCTTCCACAGGAGCCGGCCGGTCTGTGCGTCGATCGCCTTGAGCTGGTCCTTCTCACTCGTCCACGCCCACAGACTGCTGGCGCGATCTCGCTCCTTCCAGCAGTTGTCGTTTTGTTGGTCATAGTCGAACAACTTGCGGTCCGGATCGACCACGGCAAAGATCACCCCTTCGGACACGACCAGCTCGACAGTGGTCGTGGTACCAGGGTACTCGTGGAGCACTTTGCCGGTCGCGGCGTCGAGTGCCAGCAGCGGATGCCCTACGCCACCGCTGACGTAGACAACCGAGCCGACCGCCACCAGCCGGCGAGGCATATAGGCCGGGCCGCTCTTCAACGGGTACAGGTGGTTAAACCAATCGGGGATTTCACGCCGCCACAGGATCGTCCCGTTGAACGCGTCGCGAGCGGTCAGCGTGTATTTCGAAGGAAGCTGGATCGACGCCCGTGAGCCCAGGTCGGTCACGTCGAAGGTGCGACCGTCCGCCGAAACTACGGCGTGAACACTGGCAGTGTGCTCGTGGCTTCGGGCATGGCGCGGGCCGCCCACCCACTGCAGGCGATGGGGAGGGCCGACGACCGTGTCCTGGCCTACACACGAGCCCTGCGCGTCGTGCAAGTAGTGGGTCCAATCGTCGATCTCCGGTGGGCAAGGCTTGCGGAAGAGGGTGTCAGGTTTCGGGTTTCGGGTGTCAGGATCGAGCGTGACGGCAACGCCGCCGGGAGCCAACACGCGCATCACTTCGTTCATCGGAACCTGACCCAAATCGTCGGCTACGACGAGGTTCACGAAGTTGTCCACGTAGGGCAGAGTCCGGCCGTCGAACGTGTCGACCGATACTTGGCCATACAACCCGAGTTCTCGAATGTGGGAGCGTGCGGCAGCCACGTTGGCAGCCGTGGTGTCGAGGCCGTGAACGAGGAAACCGTCACCGGCTCGCAGCGACGCCGTGAGGACGCCATCACCGCACCCGACATGGACGATGACACCTCCCCTGACGCCGGCCTGTTGAAGGATCGAATCGGCCGGTCCGGCTGCCGAAACAGCCAATGGCGACGAACCGATGAGTATACAAACGAGAACGAGGGAGATTGCGAGTGAGTTATTCATAGAGGACTCCTTGGTCAATTCGATCTCTGTGGCTTTGCGAGAAACAGGAAAGTGCCGAGCTTTGACGCGGTAAGAACATCGAGATGTCCGTCGGCGTTGACGTCGGTGGCTGCGATCTGTAGTCCGACACCGCTGTTGTCGTCGATCAGATGGGGGCGGAAGCGGACGCCGTTTTCGGTTCGCTCCAAACGGAACCAATACACAACGGCCGGCGCGTTGGGCTCGATATCGCCCTTTGGTCCGTGAGCCCAGCGTCGCTTGCCAACGACGACATCCGTCAAGCCATCGCCGTCGATGTCACCGGTCACCAGAGCGTGTGGTTGAGAAAAGGCGACGCCGTATTTCGACTCCTCCTCCCGCGAACCCATGAACGTGTGCTGTACGAATGACAGCTTCCCCGTCTTTTCGTCTCGAGTGTTTTCGAACCAGGCGAGTCCCCAGCCGTGCGAGTCCAGCGACGTAATCACATCGTTGTCACCATCCCCATCCACATCATAGACCAGCATTTGGGCTCCGCCTCGCTCTTTCGAAAAGCGGTGTTCTTGGAACGACCAGACAGATTTGCTTTCTGCAGCCTGCGACTTGTCGCGAGCAAGCCAGCCTTGGTTGATCACGATATCCGTCAGCCCATCTCCCGTGATATCGCCAACGCCCTGCCCGTGATGAAACTGGGGCCAGTCGCCTTCGGCGCCCAAGGGATGGAACGTCCACGGATCCTGCGGCCGGTTCCAGTTCGGGGCGACATACCCCCAGAATCGCTCCCAGTGAGTCACGATCTCCGGACGGCCGTCGCCAGTGACATCGGCGAAGGGAGGGTTCTCGCCCTGAATCTTCGGGAAAGCCACATGCCGTTTCCAGTGGCGTTTTTCGCCTTGTGGGTTTTCGTACCACCTTGCCGGATGCAGATGCACTCGACCGCGCACAAGCACGTCATCCCAGCCGTCGCCGTTGAAATCGTACGCGTTCGAGAACAAACTGTCAGACTGGCCCTTCGCCGGATTGAACGGCGCGGGCGGGAAGATCTCTTGGCGCTGCTCGAATTCGGGCCCCGAATACCAGAAAGGTCCAGCCACGATGTCGACCGCGCCGTCGCGGTCAAAATCGCCCGTTGCCACTCCGTCACAGTAATACGCTTCGTCACATAGCACCTTCTTCTCGAAGGCCACTTCCTGACTCCAGGCCGTACTAGTGAGGACGACCAAGCCGACAGACACTGCAAATCGCACCATACTCATCGTCACGTTGCTCCTATTTGCTCGGTGCCTTGAAGGCCATTACGACCGGTGGGTTGGCGTACCTGCCCTGCAGGCGATCCGCCTTTTGCGCCGTCAGGTAGATCCGGCCTGTGGCAGGGTCGAATGTTCCGCCGCCTAATCTGTGCGTCGAGCCTTCGAAGGGCGTTTTGAATATCCCGTATTCATAGGGGCGCACATCGTAGGACTCGATCTCGCCCGCCCGGACTCGTGCCAAATCGTTGACATCCCAAAGCCAGAAGTAGTGATAGTTGTCCTTGACCACGAAGGAACTGTACCCGCCGGTTCTGCGGCCGTTGTCCTGTACAATCTTGTAGCCAACTCCGCTCTCGTTGCCCCCGGAATGGCCGAATGTCGCATAGGTGCGTGTGCCCGGCACGATGATTCCGTAGACGGCTCGCGAAAGATGATTCCAAAGGTCATTCTTTCGCGACTCGTTGGAAAGATCGTCGTGCAGCCGATGGGCGAGGCTGAAATCAAGCAGCTTGGTGGTAGAGATGGGCGTGGACACGGACTTCTTGCCGACGATGTCCCGCGGATTGAAAACGAACGCCGTTGGTCCGACAGAAGTGCGGGACATAATCGGGATACCACTGGAACTGCCCGTCAGGAAGTCGCCGCCCAGGTCCGATCGCCATTGCTCAGGGATGGGTGACATCCAACCCGCTGTGTGTCCGGGCCGGCCCTGCACCACGAAGTACCCATCAACGTCAGACTCCGCCAGATTGTCTGCATCGCGGACTACGAGCATCGACACCGTGTTGTCGCCCGGGGCGTCGTAGTACTCGTAGGCGTTGACCAGCAGTTCAGGTCCATCCGGACCGGAAACGTACAACATGCCGCCGATGCGATTGTTGCCCTCGGGATTCCCACTCGAGGCTCGATTCAGGATTGCGGCAAAAGGCCGAATGGGATCGCCGACCGTGTTCAGCTCGGTAAGAACCGTACTGTCGACCAGCTCGGGGATCGCAAATTCTGCGATCGCCTGCTGATGCGCGTGGCCGACGATGAACAGTGATTGCCTTTCAGGGTTGAAGGCGATTGGACCCTGCGAGAAGTTCAGATCCGACGCGCCGTACTTCTGCGACGGCAATCGAAAGGCCCCCACATACTGAAAATCCTCGATGCTCAGAAGCGGAAGCTCTTGTGGTGGTGCCGCGCTCGAATCAGCAGCAATCGCCATTCCCGCTGCTGAGACGACAAGAAGAAGCGCACCGATGCCACGTGTCAGTTGAAAACGCATGTTTCTTCCTCCCTAGCCAGAGTTTGCCTTTGGAATCAACTCGCCCTACGTTATGCTCGGCGCAGGTCTCACGCTGTTTTAGCTGCCGCTTACGACAGACTCAAGTCAAGGGTCGCTCCCGTCGTCGGCCTGGTACTTCCACCAGTGACTACCGGTTAGAATAACACCCATTGTATTGAATCGGCAGGGGAACACGGTATACGACTGCATCACAATCAGATGAAGAAACGTTTTCGCTGGAAACGGCTCGTTCAAATTCGGCTGGCCACGCTGATGATATTGGTCACATTGTGCGCTGTGGTGCTCGGATTTCGACAGGCGTTTATTGTCCCTTACCTGCGGCAGGATGCGGCCGTCGAGCGCATCAAGAAAGTGAACGGGGCGCTCACCTTCTCTCCGGCACAACCCGCGTGGCTCGCGCCGATCGTCGGCCGGAAGATCTATCATCGGGTGACCTGGGTCCATCTGGAGAACCGTGACGTTGATGATCGCTTGATGCCCGCTTTGCGAGACATGCCGCATGTTACCAACCTGTATCTGGCGGGCAACCCGATCACCGACGAGGGGCTGCGTCACATCGCAGGACTTGAGCACGTCCAGCGGTTGTCGCTGTGGCGGACGCGGATTACCGACGATGGCCTGCGGCACTTGGCAAAGATGAAGGGACTAACGGCTCTCGACTTGCACACCACGGCCGTAACGGACGAAGGACTCGCACGGCTTACGGGGTTGACGGAATTGCGCGAACTACACTTGCCGCCGCGCATCAGCGACGAAGGCTTGGCCCACCTGCGCGGGCTGTCCAACCTCTGTGTGCTGAACGCCAGCGAGGCTCGCTGGATCACTCCCAGCGGTCTGCGTCATCTGGCTGGCTGCCCGATTCAGAGTATCCAGGCAGGCTTTCTTGGCATGCTTCGAGGTGACGAACTCAAGCATCTGTCGGCCCTGCGTCACGTCAACACATGTGTTCCCATGTTGACCGCCACCGATTGCAGCGACGTGCATCTAAAACACTTGGCAGGCATGCCCGAGTTGAGCGAACTGTCCGTGTCGGGTGCGGACTTGACGGACGCCAGTCTCGTTCATATCGAGCCACTGCGCAATCTCACAAAGCTTCACGTGACGGGCCGCATTTCGACCGCTGGGCTCGATTCACTCCGCAAGCTGCCGCGACTCAAGCAACTGCATCTGACGACCGAACTGATTGGGGAAGAAGATCTTCCGGCGCTTCGTGGTGGATGGAACGGGCAAGTCATCACGCTGGCGAGCCCCTGGTTCGATCCGGGCCCGAACGCCGAACCCGACCGCACGTCAAGGTATACGATCTTTGGAAAACGCCGCCAGCAACGGCTCGTGAAATTAGACCACGGGGGCCAATTATACATATCGAGTCCTCCTTACATGCCTCCAGCCCATATCGACCAGCCAGGGCAGGTCGTCAGCGTTTCCGTTTCTCTGTCCGTGGCGGCCAGATCTGAAGACCTGAATCGCCTGACTCGTTGGCCGGAGCTTCGTACACTCACCATTTCTTCGTCGGCCTCCATACCGTTATCCCTGGATGCGGTCGTGGCTTGTCGGAAGCTTGAAACGCTCGCCCTGTTGGACTGTGAATTCGATCCGACCGAATTGGGCAAGCTCCGTTCGCTGGACAGACTATCGGACTTGACACTTCGATTGAAGCGACACGACGAATCGCTGCTGCCTCAACTCGGGCAACTGAAACGGCTTCAAGTGGTCAAGCTGATACTCCCCCGTATTCCCCAAGACTATGTTAATCTACTGCACACTACGCTACCCGGTGTCGCGGTTAACGTGGTACTCCGCAGCGATGTCCGCGCCGAACCGAGCAGAGTGCGAGTGAAATCCCTGTGGAGTGCGGATTTGGGCGAGCTTGCGTCCCTCGAACCGTTCGAGAAGTTGGAAATGTACGGTGTTGGCCGGCTTCGGGACCTGTCGGGGCTGGAGAGCTTTGGCGGGCTCGTCGAGCTGAAGTTGCCGGGGGCCAACGTCGGCCCGCCCGAACAGTGGAAGCATGTAGGGCGTCTTGAAAACCTGACGCTTCTGACGCTGGACCGATCCAACATCACCGACGATGCTTTGCGCCACATCGGTCGTCTGGCCCGGCTCAGACAACTTGATTTGAATGATACGCTGGTATCGGATCGAGGTATCGTTCACCTCGACGGCCTGCGCGAGTTGCAGCACTTGCAGTTATCCTGTCGCTGGCGGGATGCCGGCCCGTGGATCACGGACGACGCACTGCGGACGATTGGCCGACTAACGAATCTGGTAAACCTGCAACTGACTGGCCTGGACGTCACGGACGAGGGATTGAAGCATCTTGCACCACTCGAGCGACTTGAACGCCTTAACCTGTCCCGGACGCACATTACCAATGATGGCTTGACGGAATTAGCCGCCCTGAAATCGCTGCAGTATCTTGATCTTTTCGGTTGCCAAATCGACGACGACGGTTTGGCGGTTCTGGCGGAACACCCAAGCCTGCGAGAAGTCAACGCCCGCCGCACGCAGATCACGGCCAAGGCGGCTCGTCTCAAGGGAAGACGGGATTTTCGCGTGCACGCGACGCGCTAGACCGGATAAATGCGGTCATCCCCGGACTCTTCTGGATCTAAGACAAAACCATTATTGGCCTCAAATCGTCTATCCTAACGAGCGCTGTGTGATTGTGACGCTGCATTTCTCTTAGGAGCCAAATCATGTCTGCCACACGAGTATTGCGGGTGCATCTGCTTAGTTTTCTTGGAGTTGCGCTGATGTTGCCGGCGGCCGTCCTGTTCGCGGCGACGGACGAAAATGGCAAGGCAGGGGGAGATAAGAAGCTTAGTGCTGAGGAGAAAACGGAGGCACTCGAAGCGGATGTCACCCAAGGGGCGCTGCGGGTCGTCAAGGACGACGGGACTGTGGTCGAGTGTCCGCTCAGACACACAGACGTCAAGGCGGACGTGTCCGGGTTCATCGCTCGCGTGAAGGTCACCCAGACGTTTTACAATCCCACCGACGAGCGGATCGAGGCGGTTTATGTCTTCCCGCTGCCGCACGAGGCGGCCGTGGACGACATGACGATGGTCATTGGCGAGCGGAAGATCGTGGGCATCATCAAGCGGCGGGCTGAGGCGCGGCAGATCTACGAACAGGCCCTGGCGGCCGGGCAAACGGCGGCATTGCTGGAACAGGAGCGGCCCAACATCTTCACTCAGTCGGTCGGCAACATTGATCCGGCGCAGGAGGTGAAAATCGAGATCAGCTACGTAGATGTGCTCAACTACGACATGGGAACCTACGAATTCCACTTCCCTATGGTCGTCGGCCCACGGTTCATTCCCGGCGCACCGGTCAGCGATCCACAGCCGACGCCGCCTGAACTGCAGGGCAAGGTCTCGCCGCCGGTTCCGGATACCACAAGAGTGCCGGACGCCTCGCGGATAAGCCCACCGGTGCTAAAACCGGGCCATCGCAACGGGCACGACATTTCGCTCTCGTTGCGGCTCGACGCAGGCGTGCCGATCCAGGGGCTGAAGGTCGCCAATCACGAGGCGGAGGTCGTCCAAAAGGGGAAGAAGCGAGCCGATGTAACGCTCTCGTCGGCCGATTCGATCCCCAACAAGGATTTCGTGTTGCGCTATCACGTGGTGGGAAGAAAGCCGGAGATGGCCGTGCTGGGCCACACGGGCGACTATACCGACGCGCGGCGATTGGGGCACGGTTACTTCATGTTGATGGTCCAGCCGAAGGAGGACGAGCGGCTGACGAAGAGCCCGCCGCGAGAGATCGTGTTTCTCCTGGACGTGAGCGGGTCGATGCGCGGGCAGAAAACCGAGAAGGTCAAAGAGTCAATGCGGGATATGCTCAAGCTGTGCCGCGATATCGACACGATGCAGGTGATCACTTTCGCCAGCCGTACGCAACAGCTTTTTGAAAAGCCGGTGCCGGTCAACAAGGCCAACGTCGCAATGGCACTCAACTTCACACAGAGCGTGCGAGGTAGCGGAGGCACGCACATGCTGGAAGGCGTCAAGCGAGCCATCGACCAGCCAATCGACAAAGAGCGAGTACGAATCGTGATCATGCTGACCGACGGCTTCATCGGCAACGAGGCCGAGATCATCGAACACGTGGGCAAGAATTGCGGCGATCAGATTCGTTTCTGGGCAATTGGCATTGGCAACTCGCCAAACATGTTCCTGGTGGATGGCGTGGCGCGTCAGGGCGGCGGTATGGGCAAGCGGTTGGGGCTGCAAGACATCGCCGCTGGGCTGGCCGAGGAGGTCATCACTCGCATCCAACGGGCGCAGCTTGCCAAGATCAACATTGATTGGGGCAGCCTCGAAATCGCCGAAACCTATCCGGCAAGGATTCCCGAACTCTGGGCCGGTCGCCCGGTAATTCTGTTTGGTCGCTACACGGGCGGTGGCGCGACGGAGATTAAGGTCAACGGCGTGGTCGAGGGCGAGGCGGTCAGTTGGCCGCTTCGGGTCACGCTGCCGGAGAATCAACCGAGCCACGATGTGCTTGCCAAAGTATGGGCTCGCAAGAAGATCGAAGATCTCATGCAGCAGACCTACTACGCGGGTTCCCCGGCAGTGGAGGAGGAAGTGACGGCCATCGCGTTGGACTATCGGCTGATGAGCCAATACACGAGCTTCGTGGCAGTGGACGAGAAGGACGCGGAGGATATCGCCAAGGAGCGGCCCGCACAGCCCCCACGCCGCATGCTCGTGCCCGTACCGCTTCCGGAAGGGGCTCAATGGGAAGGCTTTTTCGGTCCGCGCGGTGAAGGCCGCTACGAGATGTTAGAACTTGCGGCCAGGACGAAATACAGTTCAGGCCATACGTTCGCCTTGAACGGCCTCGGCCTGGGGGGTGGCATGGGCGGTATGGGCGGCGGCGGATTCGGCGGCGGTGTGGCTGGTAGACCAATGCCGGCTTCCCAACCAGTGCTTCGTGGCGGGCATCCGCTGCCGACAAACATGCCTGTGTCTCGCAGATCCCGTCGGCCGATGGGGCAATCGCCGTACTCATCCAGCGCCGTCATATCCGCGGATCGCAGGTACGTGAGGGTGACACCAATGCCGATGTTCGGCGGCTTTGGTCGTGGCACCGCTTCCCGTCCAACCAAGGGCCAGCCGATCGTGTCTTTCGAGAAGTTGGCCAAAGAAGTCGCCGATTTGGACGAAGACCTCGTCGTCGACGGCCGGTACGCGGCGGGCGTGTCGGGGCTCGACACGAACGAGATAGCGAAAGCGGCCCAACAGCTACTCGAGGCCGGACGCGCACAACTGGAAAAGAAGGAGTACGACTTAGCCCGTGCCAATTTGGTACGTGCGTACTTCCTCGCCACGGCGGCTACGAATCGCGGCAATCACCAGGCGACGCAGGCCGCGAGCGCAGCGTTGACCGAACTGGAATCGCTGCACACCAAACGAGTCGAGGCTTGGAGGAAAGATATCCCTGCGCTCGGCACAAAGCTCGATCTCGTGCTGCGCGATACGTCAGTGGGCGAGGCGCTGGATGCCATTGCACAGGCAGCCAAAGTGAGAATCCGGCTGATTGACGGCAGCATCGAGGACGCGAGCGACATGCTCGCGGGCCGAAATGTCCGGGTCACGTACCTGGACCTGCGCGGAGCGACAGTGGCCCAGGCATTGGATTGGCTGCTGCAGCCGCTACGTCTGACATGGCAGTCGGAGCCGGGTCGCAGTGCGGACAAGACTATCGTAGCGGGCAGCGACCGGCGGATGCCGCACGTCGCGGCTTGGGTATACGATGTATCGACGATCGCCCTGCCGTCGAAGGAAGAGTTCGAGAAGATCAAGGATCAGAGTAAGGCCATCGCCATGGCAACGGAGAATGCCAAACAGTTCATCGGCGCGGTGCGAAAGGCGTTGAGGGCGTCGGACAAGGAAGTGACATGGTTCACGCCAGGGCAACTGCTGGTCATCGGTAACTCGAAAACTCACGGACGAGCCGCCGAAATGATCGCCATGCTGTCGAACTCCGCGGCCAAGCCCGCTGGCTCGCTCGCGGCGCTCCATAAGAAGACGTGTGCGCGGGCTCTAGTTCGCCAAGAGCAAGTGCGGAAGATTCGCGAGTTGAGTCGTCTGATGGAGACGTTCGAGACGCACGACCAGTTTGGATGGAAGCTGCTGGCGGCAGCGTTGGCCGGCCAAGTGGACGACGAGGCCCTGACCGAGCTGCAAATCGCTTGGCGGGCGGAAGAGACGAAGAAACTGCTTGACGGAGAAGGGGCAGGTGTTGCGTTGCGTTCCGCCTGGGCGATTACGACCGCATCGCGGTTGCTGCCCGATCACAAAGCAGTCGCCGTCTGGGCCGACCAGGTGCGCGGCAAGTGCCAATCGGCAGCGGAGAAAGCAGTCGTGACGCTCAAGGACCGCCCACAGGAGCTGTCCGCCGTGCTCACGGCCGTGTACGCGGCAATGCTGACAGGGAACACGCACACAAAAGCCAACGTACTCGCTGTGCTTCCCTATACGGCAACGGCCGACTCGCCTGTGGCCGGTGCCCTCTTCGCCGCCCGCGGGTTATTGAGTAATCCGCTTCGGACCGGCGGCGAAAAACTGGGCTCGCTAATCGCGGCAGGCCGCATCAGCGGCGAGGACATCACCGTACTGGCTGCGATGGCCTGCCACCGCGCCGGCGGCGAATTGTGGACAGCTTTCCGAGCCGAGAGGAAAGGACTCCTGGGCAAACAACCGCTGCCGGGAAGCGTAGTCGTATTGGTCAATCGGCTATCGGGCCATGTGCCGCAGTTGGCAAGGAGGTAGTCAAAAAACAGCAGGCACCTGGGTTATCCGCGCATGGGAATTTCACGCAGAGGCGCAGAGATCGCTGAGAAGACCTGCCTGCCTCATCTTTTTTCAGTCAACCATTACGTAGGCTGCGATGTTGCCGACGATCTTCCTGGCCGATTTGGGTTTGTAGCCTAGCGAACGATAGTTCTCGATGTCGGCCATGGCGCTGGCGAGATCGAATTCGGAGAAGAACACGGCGGGCCGCTTCTTATCCCATGCAACTAGCAGTTTCTGGCCGCGAGTCGGCTCGTCGCGGCTGCGCAACAAGCGGCGGGCGGGCAGTTTGAATTGGACGCCGTCCGAAAGGTCCTCGCCGCCCTCAAACCGGCCTTCGGCCAGCACGTGGTCGGTGGGCAGCGTCCGGAGTGGGCCAAAAGTCTCCGTCAAAATCCGTTTGGCGGATGCCGCAAACGCTGGCGAGCCGGCGTAGGCATCGACCAGTACGGTTCCGCCGGAGGCGACGAACCGTTTTAGCTCGGCACGCTCTTCCGCAGAGAACTTCAACTCTTCTCGCCCGGTCAGGTGCAGTAGCCGGATACCCTCCAGCGAGCCTTTGGTCAACGTGACTGCCGAGGACTCGGTAAGCTCGCAACCGGTGATGTGTTTCACGTACGGTGCGAATTTGCGCCAACACATGGCTGCCACGTTCCAATCGCTCGGCGACCGCTTGGTGCCGGCATGCTTGACTCGGGCAACGCGCAGAACCGCTTCCCGCTCTTTCGCAGGCGCCGTGTCCGGCAGCATCGCGGCGAATTTACCCTCCAACGCTCCCAAGTCGGTTGCGTAGAACAGCAGATTCATTGCCAAACGAAAGGCATCGCTGTCGACCTGGTTCGTCTGCCAGTCGCGCGACAGATACTCGTCGGAAACGAGAAAGAAGGTGCGCGAACCGTCCGAGACACCGCGCAGCCGTGGACGCCGCTTCCATGATTGCCTGATCACGGTGTAGATCCCGTGATCGGCTGGCAGGGGCTTCAGTTCGTAATCGGGGTAGTCACGCTCGGAGAACATCAAACGCACAAGCTGTTCCATGGATTGGGTGAACGCCTTCGCGTGGTCGCTCGGCTCCGCCAGGATCGTCCCACCACGAAGCAGGTACTCGCGGAGCTTCAGCATTTCTTCCTCGGAGAACTTCACTGCCTTTGACCCGCTAATGAACAGAATGGGCGCCTCGAACTCGCTGGCTTCGGCTTCCAGCGAAACCGTCTGCCAGTTCACCGGCCGCTCATACGCCGTCCATAGATGCTTGCTCAGGTTCGCCAAATCGCGCGGGTTCAGGTTCCAGTCCTGTCCTTCGCCGTATTCCAGCTTCTCTAACGCCACCGGCGCGCCGCCATACACGAGGAACAACGTACAAAACGACGTGCCCACCACTGCGTCACCCCACTGACCCAGCGGAATGAAACCGTTGGATTGCTGAGTGCTCAAAACCGTCTGCGCACCATTGGCAAACCAGTCTTCGCCGCCGATGTACTTGCGCCCGCTGGCCACACCGGTCCGTTCGATGCCGTACAGATAATAGGCCGAGTTCTTATTGCCGCTCGATTTTCCCAGCCACGTCATGCCACGTCCAATCGAAGCGAGCACTTCGGCGGCATCGCCCTCGGTGAACGTTCGCGGATTCTCGCGCGTGTATACGTTGCGGCCGTGATACATGTCGAAGACAAGGAACATGCTGGCCAAGCCCGCCGTGGCCATGTTTGGCGACGACCCGCCTCGCACGTATCCCCATCCGCCGTCTTCGTTCTGGCAGGAACGAAAATGCCTCGACATCGTCACCCAGAACTTCTCGCCCGGATCAAAGCCCGCCCTAGCTGCCGCCCAGAGCCCGAGCACGCCGTATTGCGTGCAGGAGTTGTCCCAGTCCCCCTTGTTATTGCGCGAAGCCATGTTGTATCGCCAGGCCTCCTTGTCGCCCAGTGCCTCGAGCAGCCAGTCGTAATCGACCTTCAGCAACTCGCGAATCCGTTTGTCATAAGGAACTTTGCGAAGCGCATACTCCCACACGTTGGCGCGGATGCCGCGGACATAAACGTTGTCCGGTTCCGTTTTGGCAAGCCAGTCCAGGGCTCGTTTGAGCTGATCATCGGTGGCCGGATGCGCGCCGGACGCCAACATCGTCAACGCGGCCAGTGCCGTGCCGCCTTCGGGATGGCTACCCAACGTAATCGAGCCGTCGGTCCGCTGCTGGCTGCGCAGGAACATGATAGCGTCGTCGATCGCCGTCCGGATTTTTCCCGCCGTAATCGGCCCCGTAAACGGCTCGTGAACCGCTCGAGCACCAGGGCCGCCCAATTGAGCGAAAACCGAACCCGGAAAGAGAAACAGAATCGAAAGCAAGGCTATCTTACGTGGCATCAGTGCGTCTCCTGACTTAGCATCGGCCCAGTAGGTCCCGGCTGCCGGACGGGACCTGATACGCGAACCAACATTGGCAATCGTCCATCCGCCTTGAGGTCCCGTCCGGCAGACGGGACCTACTTCAACCGCTTCACCGATCGTTGTTCGGGGCCGGCTCTTGTTGCTGTACTTCCTGGACATTCCGGTTGTTCAACTGCGGTTGCTGATTGATCTGGATATTCGGTAGTTGATTGACCGGAATTTGCTGGATCTGCTGTTGTCTCTGCGGCATCTGATTGAATCGGTTGTTGAATTGTAGATTGCGCATTTGTTGCTGCTGCATGGCGGGTGCCTGCTGCTGTTGTTGGACCCGTTCGAGCAATTCCTTGCTCTGCGTTGCTCCGTCGTTTTCCACGACCACTCGCTCGTCGCCCACGTTGATGGACATAGCCCAACCCAATCGCTGCGCCTGAGCAAAACGACGATTGTTGCGCACAAGATCGTTGTATTCCTTGCTGAACAGCTTCACTGTGCGCGCCCTTCGGTCGCCTTGATCCTGGGCATCCACCCATTGCCCCTCGCGGAGATAAAACACATTGTCGTCGAATTGTTGGATGTTCTCGGTGGCTACGCGGCGGCCCTGGCGGTCCAAGTAGAAATTGGCCCCCTTCGTGGCAACGACTTTCTGCTGGAGCTGGCGGTCGTTACGCGCTTGGTTAAAGGCCCATTGGCCGGCCTGCACCGCGTTGGCCATGTTCATCCGGTTCCGTGCCTCGTTGACGGCAACTTCCGTGCTGACGTCGCCGGTAACCGAGGCAATGAACTCGGTGTACTCCGTGACAATGCCAAACTTCTTGCTCAGGCGGACCACCTCGGTGATCAACTCGTCGTTTTCTCCGTGCAGCCGGATTTCCTGCAGCAGATAGCCGATCTTACGCGCGGCCCACAGCGGGGCGACAAACGCAGTCGTGTCGGAAGAAGACTCGGACGGCAAATCAGCCTGACACTCGTATCGAGTCGCCTTCCCCGAAAGCGAACCGGAGACGGTAAACGTGTGTTTCCCGCTGTCGCGGTAGCGGCCGAACAGCATGAATTCGCTGCCCTTGAACAAGGCCGGAAGCTTCTTCGGGTAGACCGAGTGGGTTCGCAGTTCGCCGCAGTCGACCAGTACGTTCGTCAGTACGGGATGCGAAAGCCGGTCGTACAACGTCGCGATCTTGGCATCGATCTCGTCGTCGGCCGAAACGTACTCGCTGCTGCCTTCGGTCGCCTCGGCCAGCTTGTCCAGCAAGTGTGTATTGACGTCGTGGCCGACCCCCATCACAAAAATCCTTGTCGGACAAGGTTGCGTCGCGGTGACGGACTCGACGATCTTCTCCGGCACCAACTCGCCAGCGGTGGGCGTGCCGTCGGTCAGGAATATCGTGATATGCGGCCGGCCCGCGGCGGCATTGCCCGTTACGGCCTTCTCCAGCGCGCCGCTGATGTTGGTCCGCCCCTGAGCCACGAGTTCCTCGATAAAGTCCTGGGCGGCCGTCAGTTCTGCTTCGGATCGTTTCACCAACGCTTCGCGAAAGCTGCGTACCTCCGTACCGAATGTCACGATGTTGAAACGATCGCCTGCGTTCAGTTGCTCCAGGCAGTATTCGATCGCCGCTCGGGCCTGTTCGATCTTCTCGCCGCGCATCGAGCCGCTGGTGTCCAACACAAAAACGACGTCTTTCGCGATCGTCCTGTCGTCGCTTGCACTGCCCGTGGGGTTACCGAGCAGCATGAAGTACCCTTCCTCGTCCTCCGCGTCTCGATAGGCCAACACGCGCAGCCCCAAGTCGTCCTTGTCGGCCACCCAGCACAACCGCAAGTCCTCCTCGCCCGACCACCTGTCCACTTTCACGCGAGCGGTTGCCTTGTACAGCCCGTCACGCTGGACTGTGGCGGCGTGCGAAGGACTGAACATGGCCCGCAAGGGTCGGCTGTCCTGGACCGTGACGGTGGCCGTAAGCCGAGCTGCGGGCCCGTCAGCCCAAACCGTGGCCGGCGTGGGACATCGAAGTGACTGGACGCCGTCGATGTCATCGACGGGCTGCTTGAATTGAACGGTGATTTCCACCTTGCCGTCGAGGCGAAACTCAGGAACGAGCAGGGCCGGTCTCCCGGTCAGCGCGAGGATTTCCACTCGTTCCAGTCCCTGGGCCATTGCCTCGTAGACCTTCTGCGCCTCGTCCGCCGCAAGGAAGCGTGCTCCCGGCAGTGGTTCCGGAGTCTCTCCCGGTGCGCCGCGTGCGACCATGGCACCTTCGGATCGCACGCCCTCGGGCAACGGGATCAGGCATACAGTGTCCACCGCCTGCCCGGACCCCACAATGGTCTCTTGGATCTTGGTCTCAGCCATCCCATCGTCGACCGTCGCCACGATCGTGCTGTAACGAATCGTGTATTGGCCCGGTTTGGCTGTCTCGTCGGGGACAAACTTGTCACCTACCAACCTGCCGGGCAGAAGAATCGGTCCGGCATGCCCGACCGCCGGAAAGAACGCGAGAAGACACGCAGAAGCTAATGCTCCCCAAGTAATCGTGAGCCACACTTTCGTTTTGCTCTTCATTGCAGATTCTCCTATCTGTTGGTTGCACTAAGTAGGTCCCGGCTGCCGGACGGGACCTTGTGCGGCGCACTAACGCTGCCAACTTCTCAACCGCCCCAGGTCCCGTCC
>JADHUC010000111.1 GCA_016784735.1 Pirellulaceae bacterium
ATCGGGGCGCCCGAAGAACGGCCACTAAATATCCTGAAGAACCCATAGACGCCAGCAGGTACTTGCCGAAGAAAGCAGCCCATGAATCCCGTCGACTACGCCATCATCCTCGTCTACTTCGTGGTGGTCATCGGAATCGGCTTCGCCTATCAGCGGATCGCCTCCAGGAACCTCGACAGCTACTTCCTGGGCGGCAAGAGCATGCATTGGCTGGCCATGGCCATGTCCGGCTCGGTCTCCACGTTCGACATCACCGGCACCATGTGGATCGTCACGATCATCTACCTGTTCGGCATGAAGTCGATGTGGAACCATTGGATGTGGGGCTTCCTGATGGCGGCCTTTTTCATGTCCTACATGGGCAAGTGGGTACGTCGCTCGAACGTGATGACCGGCGCCGAATGGATGGTCACTCGGTTCGGAAGTGGCCGCGACGGCCAGATCGCCCGTCTGGCCTACACGTTGATGGCCGTGGTCACGTTGACCGCCTTCGTCGGTTACGCGTTCCAGGGGATCGGCAAGTTTGCTTCGGAGTACATCACGTTTGGTCTGACGCCCGAACAGGCTGCACCGGTCTGCGCGATCCTGATCTTCTCGATCACGACGCTCTACGTGCTGCTGGGCGGACTGTACAGCGTGGTGATCACCAACGTTATTCAGACAGTGATCCTGACCGTGGCCAGCATCCTGATCGCAGCCGTCGCCTTCGGCAAGCTCACGCCCGAACTGCTGGACGAGAAGCTCCCGGCCGGTTTCACCTCGCTGGTGCCCACATGGGAAGTGGAGGTGACCCAGGAAATCGCCGATGCCGGCTATGCAGGCTACCACCTGTTCGGCGCCTTGGCGATCGTGTGGGTTATCAAGGGGCTTTTGCTGAATGCCGGCGGTCCGGGACAAATGTACGACTTCCAGTTGTTCTTGGCCACCAAGAGTGCCCGCGATGCCTCGAAGCTGGGGGCCGCCTGGAGCGGATTTCTGATTGTTCGCTGGGCAATGTGCATGGGTATTGCGTTGCTGGCCTTGACCGGGCTGGTTGCCGCGGCGGGGACGGCGGAAGGTGGGGGATTCGACGCCGAGCGGGTGATGCCGGTCGTCTTACGGGAACACCTATGGCCCGGTGTGCGCGGGCTGGTAATCGCCGGGCTGCTAGCCGCGTTCATGTCCACATTCAGCGCCACGGTCAATGCCGCCGCCTCGTACATTGTCCGCGACCTTTGGCAGCCTTTCGTTCGGCCCGATGCCGACCAGCGGCACTTGGTTCGAGTCAGCCGGGTGGCGACCGTGGGCGTGGTCATCGCGGGAACGGCGATCGGATTTCAGGCGGAGTCCATCCGTGAAGTGTGGGATTGGATCATGATGGCTTTGGGCGGTGCCTTCATCGTGCCCAATGTGCTTCGCTGGTACTGGTGGCGGCTCAACGGCTGGGGGTACGCCATCGGGACCCTAGTCGGCCTGGCAGCGGCACTCGCGTTGCCGATTGCGTTAAAGGTCGTCGCACAGTCAGTCGGCCCGCTGCCGCCGGACGAGGCGGTGCCTGCGGTGTTGGCGGCGGTGCAAACGCTGAATCTGCCCTACGTCGCCTTCCCCATCGTGTGCGGACTTTCGATCGTCGGTTGCCTGTTGGGCACGTGGCTCACGCGGGCCACGGACGAGGCGATTTTGGTGCCCTTTTACCGAACCGTCCGGCCCTTCGGCTGTTGGGGGCCGATCGCGGCTCGAAGCGGGTTGTCCGAGGATGAGCTTCGTGACCCGGCCGAGAGCATGTGGCTGACGGCCACGAACGTCCTGCTGGCCAGCGTTGTGGTCATCGGCAGCTACTTGGCGCCGATGTACTTGGTGGGCCATTGGTACGGTGCGACGCTCATTTGCTCTGCGGCGGCATTCGCGGCGGCCATCGCGTTGTACTTCACGTGGTACCGCAACCTGCCGCAGCCAATCGAAAGTCAAACTTGATCACTCGCGAGAACCTGGGACGACTTCGAGTGTGATGCGACGGTCTCCGCGTTGGACGACGATTTTGATCGGTTGGCCGATTTTCAGGGCCTCGATGGCGTAGGTGTAGTCGTAGATGTTTTCGATCTTCTTGCCGGCCAATTCGACTACGAGGTCGCCGCTGCGGACTCCGGCCTTTTCGGCTGGGCCGTTCTTGGCCACGCCCGACAGTTTCAGACCTTTTACATCCGCTTCGGCGTAGTCGGGTATCGTGCCCAGGTAGGCTCGCAGATTGGCTCGGCGGGCACCTTTCTTGGGGCCGGCCTGGGCCGCGTAGTCCGGCGGCGTATCCCGCATCGCCAGCGATCGCGCCAATAGAGCCATGAGCCGCGAGATCTTGGCCGCACCCTCGTAGTTCAGTTTCTCCGGTGTGTCGCGCGGTGTGTGGTACTCGCTGTGCGATCCGGTGAAGGCCGAAAGGATCGGTACGCCGCGCATGAAGAAGGTGCTGGCATCGGTGGGCAAGTAGCTGTCTTCCTGCAGCCCGATCGGCAAGCCCACCGGTGCGTTGCGGCGTTCGATTTCGCCTCGCCAAATGCTGGATGAACCGATGCCCTGGAGGATCAGCTTCTTGTCCAGGCGTCCGACCATGTCCATATTCAAGCATGCGGCAATCGCCGGGTAGAGTGAGTCATCGTCTTTTGGTGCCCCGTGCGCGCCGTGGTGTGCGCCGTGCGCGGGCGTGGGTTTCGGTTTGAAAGTCTTGGCAAAATGACTCGATCCGATCAGCCCCAATTCCTCGCCAGACCAGGCTGCAAACAGGATGTCACGTTTCAGTTTCAGCTTGCCGCTCGCCTTCTGTCCCGCCAGATACTCGGCGACCTCCAGCATCGCCGCTACGCCCGAGGCATTGTCGTCGGCGCCGTAATGGATCGCTTCCGTCTCATCGTCCCGCGCCAAAGATGAACCGCTGGGCCCTTTGCCCAAATGATCGACGTGCGCCCCGACGATCACAACTTGGTCACTCGGTCTATCTCCGGATCGAAGTCGCCCCAAGGCATTTCGGCCGGTTCGTTTCACTTGTCGCACGTCAATCGAGGCCGACAACTGGATGTCTTCGAGCCCGAAACCCATCATCGGTTCGCCGGTATCCAGCTTGTCCTGCAGGTCCTTCAACTTCTTGTCGTTTTGGTCGAGCCACTCTTGCGCCAGATCATCCGTAACGCTGATCACCGGCACACTGGTCCCGGCTAGCGACCCGTCGAATCGCAGGCGGACCAGTTGTTGTTTGACTTTCGAATTGGGGCCGCTTACCAGAATCAGTCCTCGGGCTCCTTTATCGCGCGCCAACATGGCCTTGTAGCGAAGGCTCGAATAGCGAGCCAACTGCTGCCGCCGCTCGGCCGAGATCTGATCGGGCATGTAGCGGAACACCAAGACCCATTTGTCACTGACGTCCAAGTGAACGAACGAATCGTAGCCGTCCTTTCCGTCTTCCTCCGGAGCCACGATCCCGTATCCCGCGAACACGACGGGGGCCGCCTCCGCTTGGCCGATGGCAGAGAACGATACTGGTGTCCATTGTTTTCCCACTTCGTGTTGTTTGTCCCCCCACTGGAGTTTGTTCTTCTCGCCCAAAGCCACACCCGAAGTGAACTCGAACTTCTGGAACCATCCGTCTTCGTCGCCCGCCGGTTCCAGGCCAAGGTTGTCCAGGTAGGCAGCCACGTAGGCCGTCGCCAGTTGTTCGCCCTTGGTTCCGGTCAATCGACCCTCCAATTCCGGCCGGCATAGGTAGTCCACGTGACGCATGATGTCTTCGGGCGAGAAGTCGGATGTCGTCTTCTGGGACGAAGCAGTGGCTGCCTGTAGAGCATCGGCCACCTGGGTGTCATCGTCCGCTTGAGCGGCACCCAGCCCCAGCACTTCGCGCGCTTTTTCGTGGTTCCAGTCGGCGACGAAGATTTGCGAACGGCCGGATGCAGTTCGGTTCGTCGTCCAAGCCAGTTTCTTGCCGTCGGGCGTGAAGACTGGCAGCCCGTCAAAACCTTTCGTATGGGTGACGCGGACCGGCGTGGATTTTCCCTCGGCGTCGATCATGTACAGTTCGAAGTTGGCAAAGCCGTGGCGGTTTGTCGTGAAGATCACGTATTCGCCCGACGGGTGGTAGAACGGGGCCCAGGACATTGCCCCGAGTCGAGTCAATTGTCGCTGGTCCGAGCCGTCGGCGTTCATGGTCATGATCTCGGCGATGGCGCCGTTCGGCGTGAACCGTCGCCAACAGATGCGTTTCCCATCCGGCGAAAAGAACGGCCCTCCGTCGTATCCCGGCGCGTCGGTCAAACGGCGCACGTCGGACCCATCGGCGTTCATCACGTAGATCTCGTTCATATAGGCTGCGTCGTGCTTGAATGCTTCCTGCTGCTCGTCGGTCAACTCGCCGCCGTAAGCCTGCCGGTTCGACGCGAACGCGACCAGCTTGCCGTCGGGGGACCACGAGCCTTCGGCATCGTAGCCTTTCGTCTTCGTTCGGTTCGTGGATTCACCTGTGTGGCGATCGTAGACGAATATGTCGAAATGCTCGTCATAGTCCCACGCGTATCGGCGCTCTTTGCCCGATTCGCGCAGCTTGATCTCGTCGGCCTGCTTCTTCCGGGCGTCCGGGTCCTCGTGCGTCGAGGCGAACAGCACCTGTTTGCCGTCTGGATGGATCCAGGCACAAGTGGTCTTTCCGTGGCCGGGTGACATGCGCTCGATATCGCCTGTTTCCCAGTCCATCACATAGATCTGAAAGAACGGGTTACCCGATTCGCGTTCGCTCTGGAAGACCATCTGGCTGCCATCGGCGCTGAAGTAACCTTCGCCGGCTCGTCGGCCTTCGAAGGTCACCTGTCTTGCGCCCGTCACGAGCATTGCTTCGCGCTCCAGCGCGGCCTTCGGATCGGATTCGGTGATGTCCGCATTTCCCGGGCTATCTGCGGCGTATGCAATGACACTGATGACGGTGCCTGCCACGAAAACCGCCCATGAGGCAAACACGACAAATAGAGGAAGATGCTTGATTGCTTTCATGACGGGACTCGCTGTTGGTGTGAGGTGAGATTCGGTTTCGATTCTCCGTGTGGGGCGTCGCGGTTGTCAATGGGTGCAGAGTGGTTCGTGTAGTTCCAATCGCGACGTAGAAGTGTCACAATACAGGCGCCTGGCGGGTTGCAGCGTGTATAGAGCACGCTTTGTTTAACCGCTGGGCCAACGGCCCGTGCGTCCTGGCAAACGCCCAGCCCGTTGGGCTTGGGGTTAAACGAGTCGCTAGTCCTTTTTCCGGCGTATCGAGGATCATGATGTCCGGCTGGCGGTTTATCTTTCGCAGTCTCGTCTATCACTGGCGAGTGAATCTGGCTGTGGCTCTGGGCGTTGCGGCTGCGACGGCCGTGTTGACCGGTGCGCTGTTGGTGGGCGATTCGGTACGATACAGTTTGCGCCGTCTGACGCTGGACCGGTTGGGAAGTATCGACGAAGTGCTGCTGACCGATCGGTTCTTCCGGGCGGAACTGGCCAACGAGTTGTCCGAGGATGAAAGCTTCCAGCAGCACTTTCACACTGCCACGCCGGCGATCCTGTTTCCGCGCGGAACCGTGGAGAAACCGGGAGGGAATCGGCCGTCGCGGGCCACTCAGGTCGTTGTGGTGGGATGCGACGAGGCGTTTTGGGATCTCGGCGATCGCCAGATCAAGCCGAAACAACTGCCGGGCCAAGACGAAATTGTACTGAATGAACCGCTGGCAAAGGACCTGGGCGCGACCGTGGGCGACGAAGTGGTGTTACGTTTGCCGAAGTCCAACCAGGTTCCCGCGGACAGCCCTTTGGGTCGGAAGACGGATCGCATCGGTAACGCCCGCTTGAAAGTCGTGGGCATCATCCTGCCGGACGGCCTCGGACGGTTCAGCCTGGCGGCCAGTCAGACGACTCCGAGAAACGCATACGTCGCATTGGAGACCCTGCAAGATTTGGTAGATCAAGAAGGGAGAGTCAACGCGGTTCTCGTTGACGGCAAACTCGATTTGCCGCTGCAAGACGAAGAATCTGATGAGATCCTTGGAGCACTGAACGATGCCCTAGAACCATCGCTGGCGGACTACGGCTTTTCGATTCGACGAATCCGTCGCACGTTTCAGAAGCCCAACAGCGATCAGGAAGAGGAAATCTTCGATTACTTCACCCTGACGACCGATCGAATGCTGTTCGAAGCCGCGGCCGCGGACGCAGCCGAGCGAGCCTTTTCCGAGGACCACGGGCAAGCCGTCTTTACGTACCTTGCCAACGCGATCGACAAACTCGGTCCGGATGGAGAGTCGATGGCCAGCATTCCGTATTCGCTCGTCTCGGCCCTTGATTCCACAGCGGACCTGGGGCCGCTGTTTGCGGGTGATGGCCGGCCGTTGCGGCTACCGGCCCCAGACGACGAGAATGTCAAGGACGGAATCGTGCTGACCAGTTGGGCGGCTACCGAATTGCAGGCCAAGCCGAAAGATCAGTTGCGGCTGGCATTTTACGAACCGGAGACGGTACATGGCGAGCCACGCGAACGAACCGTCGATTTCACGCTCCGGGCCGTCGTTCCGTTGACCGAGCCGTCCTCGCCCTACGACCGTCGACAGGTTGCCCAGTTCGACCAGCTTCCGACGCGTGTGAACGATCCCGATTTGACGCCCGAAGTGGACGGAATCACAGACCAGCAAACGATCGACAAGTGGGAAACTCCGTTCAAATTGAACCGGGAGATCCGCGTCAGAGACGAAGAGTACTGGAAGAACCACCGTACAACGTCAAAGGCATTCGTGTCGCTATCTGCAGGCCGAAAGCTCTGGGGCAGCCGATTCGGTGCGACGACTTCCTACCGCATCCCTGCGCCGGACGATCTGCCTGTCGGCGGTGAGGACGAAGAAGCGTTTGTTCGCGGGCTGGAGCAGAAATTGCTGGCGCAACTGAAGCCCAAGCAAGCCGAGTTTGGGTTTTCGTTCATCCCCGTCAAGCAGCGCGGGCTGGATGCTTCCGCGGGCAACACGCCTTTCGACGTACTTTTCCTGTCGCTCAGCTTCTTCATTATCGCGGCGGCGTTGATGCTGGTGGCACTGCTGTTCCGCTTGGGAGTGGAACGACGGGCGGCCGAGGTGGGCACTCTGTTGGCCGTTGGGTTTCGACGACGTCTGACCGCTCGACTGCTGATAGCGGAAGGCGCACTGATTGCCGCTCTGGGCGGACTCGTAGGCATCGCCGCGGGCATCGCTTACGCGTGGCTGATGTTGGCGGGGCTGCGAACCTGGTGGATCGGCGCCATCGTGACGCCGTTTCTGCTGTTGCATGTCGAGTCGATCAGCCTGGTTATCGGCTACGTCGCGGGGGTCGTTGTCTCCGTCTTGACGATCGCATGGAGCGTCCGTCGCATGAGACGCCTTGCGGTACGTAGGCTGCTGGCCGGTCAGGCTTCGGAGGCCACGGACATCAGATATCGAACGGGTCCGTTGTGGCACATCGTGGCGGCCGTGCTTCTGGTGTTCTCGATCGCGCTTGCCGCGGTAGCAACTTGCCTGGGCGGAGAAGCACAAGCAGGTGCGTTTGTCGGTTCCGGCGCAACGATCATGATGGCCCTCCTGGCGGTCATTCGCAGCCGCTTGAGGTCGGGCGGTCGCGCCGGTGCAGGCTTGCGAGGTATGAGCCTGGCGTCGCTGGCCGCACGCAACGTGGCTCGCAATCCCGGTCGGAGCACCATGACGATCGGCCTGATGGCGACGGCCTGTTTTCTGATTGTTTCGATGAGCGCTTTTCGGCTGGATCCATCGGCCAAAGGCACGGGAGGTTTTGACCTGGTGGCCGAAAGCTCCGAACCGATCTTCGCGAACCTGAACACGGAAGCAGGCCGCAAGGATGCGTTGACGGACGACGCAGCCGCGTTGGAGGGCGGCGTTGTGCTGGCGTTCCGCGTGCAACCGGGCGACGACGCAAGCTGCAACAACTTGTATCAGGCTACCCAGCCGCGCGTGTTGGGCGTTAGCGACGAAATGATCCGGCATTTCGACAACTCGGAAGCGCAATCGTTCGGCTGGGCAGCTAACGCAGCCGAATCCGAAGCCGACCGAGCGAACCCGTGGCGGCTGCTGGTCGAGCCTCGCGAGGCGGGCGACGAGACCGTACCCGTCGTGATCGACAAAGAGACGGCGATGTACAGCCTGAAACTGTATAAGGGAATTGGCGAGAAGTTCGATGTTACCTACGAGGGCGGCGTGTCGATTCGCTTCCGTGTCGCGGGACTACTCGACTTGGGCATTCTGCACGGCAGTCTGCTGATCAGCGAGGACGAGTTCGTCAAGCGGTTCCCCGATGCGAGTGGGTATCGGTACTTCCTGGTCCAATCGCCACCGGTGACGGCGGACGACGTGGAAAAGGCGACGTTGGCACGGCAGGGGCAAGGCTTGCCGCCAATTACCGAAGCGGCGATCCAAAGCGAACTGGTTGAAGAGCGGCGTGCGCAGGTTGCGACCGTTATGGAGAATCGACTGGGCGATCAGGGATTCGACGCAACCGAGGCAATGGATCGCCTGGAGGATCTACAGGCGATTCAGAACACATACTTGAGCACATTTCAGAGTCTGGGGGCTTTGGGGTTGTTGTTGGGCACGTTTGGTTTGGCGACAGTCCAGGTGCGCAATGTCGTGGAGCGTCGCGGCGAACTGGCCTTGATGCGAGCCGCCGGCTTTCGACGCTCGCGACTGGCCAAGATGGTCATGTTTGAAAACACGGGCCTGTTGCTCGGCGGCCTCTTGACCGGATTCCTGGCGGCCGTGGTGGCCGTGCTGCCGCACATGCTCCTGGGCGACGCTACGGTTCCGCTGCGCGATCCGGCGATTATGCTGGGCATCGTCCTGGTTGTCGGCGCTTTGTCCAGCTTGTTCTCGGTTCGCACGACGCTACGGGCACCCCTGTTGCCGGCGCTCCGCGGCGATTAACGAAGCCGACCCGTGGGGTGGCGGCTGGGCCGGACGCTCGTTCCTGCGACGCGCAAAGGAAACTTGCCGTGTATTTGGGCCCGCGGATGGCATGGCGGACCCACGGATGAAGATGGGGGATTGTGCCCAAGCGGCCGCACTCCCCCAGTAAGATGGGATTGGATCCCGGCTGATTTTTTTTCAAAGTGACGTATACTATTGATGCGCCGTATGAAGTGACTCTTGTCTCACTTTCTCGCTGTCTGCGAACGGAAGACCGGTGGCCAAGAACAAGAAGACATCCAAGAGATCGATATTTCGTGATTCCGCGCGGGTTAGCGGTCTGTTGACGAAGGAACAGATCGCAGAGGCAATTGCGGCGATCAGCGACCAGGAGGACGGAGCGCCCGCGCCGGTCGAGCCGATCAGCGATGACGACCTGGCCTCCAAACTGGTCGACTCGGGAACGTTGACGCCCTACCAAGCCGACCAGTTGAAATCCGGTCGGACGAAACTAAGCTTGGGCCCGTACACGATCACCGACTGGATCGGGCAGGGCGGTATGGGGCAGGTGTTCAAGGCTGTCCATACGATGATGGGCCGCGAGTGTGCGATCAAGGTACTGCCGCTGCACAAGTCCACGCCTGAAGCGATCCAGAATTTCACTCGCGAGATTCGCACTCAAGCCCAACTTGATCACACCAATCTTGTCCGCGCCTACGACGCCGGTCATGACGGCAATGTGCATTACCTGGTTACCGAGTTCGTGCCGGGCACGGATTTGCGGCAGTTGGTCCGTCGCCAAGGTCCTTTGACCATGCAACAAGCGGCCAATGTCATCGTTCAGTCTGCGATCGGCCTGGACTATGCACACGAGCGCGGTCTGATCCACCGTGACGTGAAGCCGGGCAATATCCTGGTCACGCCGGATGGCATTGCCAAAGTGTCTGATCTGGGTTTGGCCGGGTTCATTCACGAAGCCGAGGAGGACCCTCGCGCCGGTAAGATCGTTGGCACGGCAGACTATTTGTCGCCCGAACAAATCCAGGATCCGACGACGATTACCTCCGTCAGCGACATCTACTCGTTGGGCTGCAGCCTGTATTACGCGATCAGCGGAAAGGTGCCGTATCCCGGTGGGACGACGAAGGACAAGGCGCGCCGTCACTGCGAACAGACGCCGTGGCATCCGCGACGCTTCAATCCGGAGGTCAGCGAAGAGTTCGCAGACATTCTGGCCGACATGATGGAGAAGGATCCTGCGGGGCGAATCCAGACTGCGGCCGAAGTGGCTTCGCGCCTGGAGCCTTGGGCCCAAGAATCCGCGCCGATTCCTTCCCAGCAACTGACCAAATCGGCGTGGACCGCTCCGCCGTTTCCCACAGGTGACGAAGAAGAAGATCTGGCGGACACGCATGCCGGCAGCGACGCGTTCGAAGACATAGACAGCCCGAGCGGTAGTTCCAGCCAAGTGTCGCAGACCACGGCTTCGGTCGCTTCTAAAGAGCAGGAAACCCGCCGCATACGTCGCGTGAAGCCACCACCGCTTCCGCTTCACAGACGGCGGAAGAAGACCGTCACGACCAACATGTTGATCGCGCTCGCGATTGCCGTACCGATTTCAATGATGGTCGGCGCGCTGCTGACATTCCTGCTCGTGACGCTGCTGGGCTGAGGTCCGATCCGGCTTATCCTACTTACTCTAACGCGCAAAACTTGCCACTCCTCTTGTCATGTCATGCCATCGGGACCCCCTTTGAGTGGAAACCTAGGGGAATTGTGCGGGTAAGAACCTCGCCAATAAAGACGCCGGAAGCCTTGGACCGATCTTGTTGGCATGCCTGCTCGCCTTACGCTGAGTGCTAGCAAACCCCCCTGCTAGTAGCGGGCCATTGGCGTGACAACACTGAGTCCTCCAACGATCCCGACCTCTTATGCGAAATAGACCACATCGCCGAAGGACCGGTCTGCTGTGGGCGGCTGCATTTTCGCTGCTCGGCACTGGTCTCCTCACCCTTGTCCCTGCCGTTGCTTCCGATGCCTCCTTGTTGCGACGAACCCCCATCGTACGGGCTATCGAGAAAGCCGCGCCTTCGGTAGTCAACATTCAAGGACGAAAGACCATCCGATCCGACCAACCGGACGGCGGCGGTGACCCGTTCCGCCAAGTCAATGGTATGGGGACCGGAATCATTATTGACGAGCGGGGATATATCCTCACCAACTTCCACGTTGTCGAGAACGTGGAGTTGATTCAGGTGACTCTGGCGGACAAATGCACATTCGTAGCACACATTGTTGCGAACGACCCGGCTTCGGACTTGGCGCTGATCAAGATTGCCACGGATGAAACGCTGCCGATGATCCCCGTCGGTGTGTCCAGTGATTTAATGCTTGGCGAACCGGTCATCGCCGTCGGAAACGCCTTCGGGTACGAACACACAGTGACGCGCGGAATCATCAGTTCATTGCACCGCGAAGTCCAAGTCAGCGTCACTCAGAAGTATCACGACTTGATCCAGACCGACGCCAGTATCAATCCAGGGAACTCCGGCGGCCCGCTACTGAACATCGAAGGCGAGATGATCGGCATTAACGTGGCTGTCCGAGTCGGCGCTCAGGGCATCGGCTTTGCGATTCCCGTCGACGAGACCATGGAGATCGCCGCTCGGTTGCTCAATACCGAAAGTCTGGAACGGGTGGTCCACGGCGTAATGGGGAAGACAGAAAACGTCGGCACCGACCGGCTTTTCGTCGTGACGGGAATTCGCGAAAACACCACGGCAGCTCGATCCGGGCTGCGGCCGGGAGACGTGATCACCGCCGTAGAACAAACGCCCATCAGACGCAAGTTGGATCTCGAACGCGCGTTGTTGGGGCGAAAAATGGGTGAGAGTCTCACTTTGGCAGTCGATCGAAACGCGGAGCGAATCACGCTGGAACTGGTCGTATCCCCCGCTGCCAAGCTTGCGGACGAATTCGACAAGCGGACATGGAACACATTCGGCATGCGGCTGGCGGCGGTCGCTTCAGAGACCTTTCGCAACCTAAAAACACGCTATCACGGCGGTTTGCGGGTGGTTTCCGTGCGAACGGAAGGGCCGGCGGCCCGGCAGGGAATTCGGCCCGGCGACATTCTCGTCGGCATGCACGTGTGGGAGACCATATCGAAGGACAACGTCACCTACATCCTGAATCACGAGGATTTCGAGAGGTTTCAGCCCACGAAGTTCTTTGTCCTGAGGGGCAACGAGACCTTGTTCGGCCACATGCAACTGAATCGAAGCCCCGTGGTGCAAGTCTCCCGACGTCTGGATCGCGGCAACTGACACAAGTCGAGCGTTCCGTGTTACATTAGAGAACATGGAAATTGAATTTCTGAAGTGGCTGCGAGCGAGACTGCCTTCCTGCCCCAATTTGCCGCTCGGTCCGGGCGACGACGCGGCGGTTCTTGAACTGACTCGGGGATCGCGCTGCGTAGTCACCAGCGACATGCTAAACGAAGGCGTAGACTTCGTATCGGGGCAATGCGACTGGCGACTGATCGGTCGCAAAGCCCTGGCTGTCAATCTCAGCGATCTTGCCGCCATGGCCGCGCGTCCGCTGGCCGCGATCGTATCGCTTGCGCTACCCCGTGAAGACGCTCTAGCCGCCGCGCAGCAACTGTACGAAGGACTGATACCACTGGCGGAAGAATTCGACGTGGCGATTGCCGGCGGGGATACCAACACGTGGGACAAAGGCCTGGCAATCAGCGTAACGGCAATCGGCGAAGTGACCGGTTCGGGGCCGCTGTTGCGGAGCGGGGCCCGCGCCGGCGATGCGATTCTGGTTACCGGCGAATTTGGCGGAAGCATCCTAGGTAGACACTTCCGTTTCACGCCGCGGGTACGTGAAGCGATGCTACTCCATGCGAACTACCAGGTGAATGCCGCCATCGACGTGAGCGACGGACTATCGCTGGACCTTTCGCACATTACCGAGGAAAGCGGTTGCGGCGCCATGGTCCAAACCGAGGCGATACCCATCGCCGACGATGCGTTTCGTCTCGCCAAGGAAGCGGGGCCAGGGAAAACGGCCCTGGAACATGCTCTGTCGGACGGAGAGGACTTCGAGTTGATTCTGGCTGTACCATCAGAGGACTCCCAGAGGCTTTTGGCGGACCAGCCCTTGGACACCCCCATCACGCGGATTGGCACCTTCATCGAGGAACCGGGACTGTGGGCGGCTTCAGCCGAAGGTGGCAGGCAAATTCTTCGGCCGCGAGGATACGAGCACTAAACAATCACGCTGGTCAGTTCCTGGAAACTCGGGTGTTCGCGGATGGGATCAAAGTCCGGCTCCTTGGCCACGAGGTCCCGATAGCTAGAATCGATCTCCAGGGCGCTGCCCAGGTAGGCCAGGGCTAGATTTGCATTGCCAGCCAGACTCCAATAGCAGGCCAGATTGTAGTGAAGGATCGCCTCCTTCGGTTCGACCGAAAGGGCTTCCTCCAAGGACTCGATCGCCATGTCCAGGCGGCCAATACGTTTGTAGCACCACCCCAAGGCCAAGTAGGTATGGATACTGTCCGGTTCGAGTTCTGTTGCTTCCCGAAGCGGATCGATAGCGTCTTCGTAGCGCTCCATGGTGCGCAAAGTCTGGCCCTGGAGGTACAGAACATAGGGTTTCGCCTGCTCGCGCCGGTCCAGGCGACGGAGGGCGTCGAGCCCACGCTGCGCCAGCCGGTCCCTGACAGCCGGAGTCAATTCCCATAAATCGGCAAAAGCCGTGACCAAGTCTAAATAGCCTTCGGCCTCGCGAATGACTTGGTCCCGAAGGAGGCGTTCGAGCATGGACACCAGGCAAACTCGCTCGTTTAACAGATGAAGAGATGCACCCCACAACGAATCTGAAGGTATTCTACGAGATATTGTGCTTGTCCCCAAATGATTGGCAAGGAGTTTGCACTATAATTGTCGATTTGGAGGCCAACTGGTGAGTTTGAATGACGGATCCCCGAACACCGCCCACTGCCGTTGGTGGGCGGTGGCGGAGATAGTGCTGATATTCCTGTTGATGTTTCTCTTCGCCGGTTGGCCCCCGCCCGACGTGAACGAGGCCCACTATCTTGCTAAAGCCAAACACTATTGGCAACCGGACTGGTGCGCCGGAGACCATTTCCTGGAATCGGCCGACGCCCACTTGGTCTTCTACTGGACATTTGGTTGGCTGACGCTGCTCTTCTCCCTACCGACTGTGGCCTGGATCGGAAGACTCGCCACATGGGTCCTTCTGGCATGGTCCTGGCGGCGCCTCAGCTACGCCACCGTACCGCATCGAATGGCCTCGGTGCTGACGGCTTGCCTCTTCCTGTTATTCACCCAACGCTTTCACATGGCCGGCGAATGGGTGATTGGGGGCGTCGAGGCCAAGGGATTCGCGTTTGTGCTGGTTTTTCTTGCTCTGGAGCGGATGCTGCGCGGGCGCTGGAGCGTCGCGTGGATTCTGCTGGGGCTGGCCACGTCTTTCCACGTCTTGGTGGGTGGCTGGTCGCTGATCGCCGCCGGCTGCGCGTGGATTTCCTGCGGGCATCAGCGTCCGTCGCTACGGTCCATGCTTCCGGCGATGCTCGTGGGCGCGCTACTGGCGTTGCCCGGACTAATCCCGGCGATCGCGCTCAGCCGCAGCGCCGATCCGGCCATCGTCAGCCAGGCCAACGATATCTACGTCTTTCATCGGCTCTCGCACCACTTGGTGTTCCATCGTTTCCAGCACTCGAACATGCTGTGGCACGGGCTGCTTCTGGTCATTTGGCTGGCCGCCTGCCTCGCCACACCGTGCACGCTTTGTGCCGACCGCCTCGGCCAGCGGCCTCTGCGCGGCTTCGTAGGCGGTGCCGTCGCATTGGCTGTCGTTGGAATCATCATCGACCAGTCGATTGTGATCGGGATTACCCTCGTCCCGTCGGTGCGTGACCAACTGATGGCCATTTCCGCATCGTTGTTGAAGTACTACTGGTATCGTCTGTCCGACGCCATGTTGCCGGCCGGCGCGGCAATCGCTCTGGTGGCGTTCATCCGCAGTTTGGAGGCCAGAAGACGCGCAGTGGGCCAGTGGGCCTTGGCTGCAGCCGTCGTGATTGCGGGTGCAAATCTGGGGTACACAAACTACCAACAAAACTCGGATCTGCGACCACGAGCCGACGTGCAGATGCTCCCCTCGTGGGAAAAGGATGCTGCCAGGAGCCGCCAAACGTATCAAGACTGGTGCCGTGTATGTCGGTGGATAAACGATCATACGGAGCCAGACGCAAAGTTCTTAACGCCCTATGCCCAACAGACATTCAAATGGTACGCCCAGCGCAGCGAGGTGTGCTCGTGGAAAGACGTACCGCAGGACTCGGCGGGTGTGGTCGAGTGGCGCCGCCGGCAGCAAGAGGTGCACCCACGTCTGGTGATCCGCGGCGGCCTGGTGATCCATGGCGAGGATCGCTTGCTGGAATTGGCAGACAAGTACGATGTCGACTACATTCTCGTTGATCGAACGGTCAGTCGCCGTGCCCTGCTGCTGCCGCGCGTCTATCCACCCAGCTTTAGCAAACTGGATCCTTCGTACGAAGTGTATCGCGTTCCAAGATGACACAGATAGAAATGTGTTTCAGCGAATTCAACGCACAGGACCTGGAAGGGCGGCTCCGCCGTGCACGCGAGCCCTCACGCCGCGCTGCCGCGGCACGCCGGGTTTTCGCACCAGAGTTGAGCTACGGCCGACACCGCGGTCCGGCGACACCACGCTTCCGGCCCGCGGCAGTCGTCGCGCTCTTCTATCGCCAAGAGAGCGAGTGGCACATACCGTTGACGCTGCGGGCCGACCATTTAGACGACCACGCGGGCCAGGTGAGTCTGCCGGGCGGCGCGCGGGAACCCGGAGAGACCGACGAGCAATGCGCCATGCGCGAAATGGATGAAGAACTCGGCGTTGCCGACAACGGCATTCGCGTTATCGGCCGGCTGTCGCAGCTCTTCGTCTTCGCGAGCAACTTCCTCGTGCAGCCGATTGTCGCCGTGACCGACGAGACCCCCGACTTCATGCCGAACCCGCTGGAAGTCGAACAGTTGCTCGAGGTACCAGTCACTCACCTGCTCGACGCCACGAACTACGGTTCGCACGTTATCACGAACCGGGCGGTTACTTGCCGAGCCCCAAGCATCGTGTACCGCAATCGTCACATCTGGGGAGCCACGGCCATGATGCTCGGCGAATTGATGAGCGTCCTCAGGGAAAGCGGCGACGAGCGACCGTAGGGAGTGAGGACGGGATGCGGGTGTCACGTGTCAGTGAAGAGACCCGCGCACAGCCAAGCTGGCGTCACCACGTTCGCCAAGCTATTCCCCTGCCCCCATTCCCCTGCCGTCTCGTCTTCTTCCACAACATCGAGCCCATTACACCGTCCGTCATTCAGCGTTTCGGCTTGTTGCCTTTTTTCGCGTTCGATCGAACGGCTGCCGCGTGGGCCTCTCTGGTCCATTCGCAGAGGGATCGCGGGTTCTCCAGCACGTCGACGGGCACCTCCCAATACGACATTTCCACGGGCTTCTTCTTGCCCTTGCGGTGATAGCGGAACGGTTGGCTGTCCTCCGCCTCGTACTTCGGCCGATTGCCGTCGTCCACTTTCAGATAGAACACACCGTCGGCAACCAATCCCACCATCACGCCATCGTGGTAGATGCCGAAGCCGCCGAACATGGCTCGCGCGTGTACGTCGCCCAGATCGGCCAGCATGTCGAGAAGGTAGGTAACGAATGGAGTCGTCTTCGCCATGGTTGTCCGTGTCTGTTTCACAGCAGCGGCGAGATAGTCTTTGGTACCGCCGGTTTCACATGTCTCCGTTTAACCCGAAGCCGGAGGCGATGGCGGGAAGTAGGATGGACGGTCCACACACATCGTTCGCCATCGCCTCCGGCTTCGGGTTAAACGAGGAATTCAGGAAAGCGGGACTCCTAAACCAGTCAAGGCAGATTCAATCATCTCGCGCTGGGCCAACTGTTCGCGCCATTCCGCGGGAATACCGGACTCGCCCCAACAGGCACCTGCAAGCTGCCCACAGACGGCGCCGGTTGTATCGGTGTCGTCGCCCAGATTCACGGCCTTGAGCACGGCTTCGCGGAGGTCGGCTGCATCGTGAAATGCCCAGAGGGCAGCTTCCAGAGATTGCACTACGTAACCGGAGCCTTGGATCTCCGGCGGCTGTCGTTCCCGGAAGCTGCCTGCGGCCACTTGTTCGATCTCCGGATGCAACGGGGCCGCCTGCTTGAGACGCTCCAGCGGTTCCCAGTCCGGAGCCAGCACTTCAGACCGGTCGCGACCGTGTATCAAACCGGTCAATACCACAGCGAAGTACCGGCAAGCCGACAGGCATGGCGGACTGGCGTGAGTCGGCAGGCTCGATTCGGCCGCCAACGTCGCCAGTTCCTCCAGACGGTCGGGAAACAAGTCGGCGTAACGAATAGGCACCGGCGCCAGACGCATGATCGAGCCGTTGCCGCTTGCGTACTCCGACGGATCGCCGGATGTCCGAGCGTCGCCGTTATTCTCGAACTGCATCAATGCACCGCGAGTCGTTATCCCGATGTCGAAGCAACGACCATTGACGGAATACTGCCCTTGATGGTACCAAGCGAGGTACCGGCGAGCCTGGTCGTTCAGATCCCAACCAGCTTGGGCAATGCTGTCGGCCAGGGCCAAAGCCAAACTCGTGTCGTCCGTCCACTCGCCGGGCTCAAGTCCATGCGGGCCTCCGTAGTTGTAACCCGTCACTGGTGGAAAACTATCCGGCGGTTGAAACTCGACCGGTGCCCCGAGAGCGTCCCCCACGGCTAGGCCAATCAGAGTGCCTCGCTGTCGATCCTTACTGATCATGTCACAGGTTCTCGAGCCAGATGTTGCGATATTCGATCGGATTCTTGTGGTAGTGAAGGATGATGCGACCCACCGTGGCCGAATCGGGTTTTGCTTTGCGCCGCTGCTGAGCCTTCGGCGGATCCGGCAGTACGACATCTTTGTGGATTTGAGTGCCGTTGTGATTCACGCTCATCCGACCCGGCCGAACGCGAATGCCGTCTTCGGCATATCTCGGCGCGTGGTACTCGATGTCGTACGTCTGCCACATCAACGGCGGGCGGCACATGTTGACGGCCGGCGCAGCGATCTTGTATACACCGCCGCACTCGTTGTCGAGCCCTTCCAGACCGTAACTGTCCAGGATCTGCACCTCGTACCAGCTATAGTCCTCGAACGTCAAGCCACCGTTGGCCCTCGCCTGGCCCGTCTTGTCGGCCATCAACGGCAAGCGGAATTCCAGGTGCAGCCGGAAATCCTGAAAGGCCTGCTTCGTGGCGATCGAATGTCCAGCGGGCGACTTGTTGTCGATCGGCGTCACCCGCATGCAATCTCCGTGCAGCTCCCACACGATTTTCGTCGATGGAATCCTGCTGCGGTGGACTTGCCAGTGATCGAAGCCGCTACCGTCAAAAAGCACGATGGCCCCCTCGGGCGGTTCCGCGCCGACACTGGGCGACGGGCGTACAACTCGCTTCAAATCGAAAGTCATCGCTTTCCCTGCAATGACGCCCACGCCCACAAAGCCTTCACCTTTCACCTCGCCCTTCCATCCGTCCTGGTCAAACCGCAACACTCCATCGGCGACGTTCGCATCGAGCACTGCCAGCGGTTCACATTTCACATCGAATCCCGGAAGCAGGTTGATCTGGTACTTGACCGAACTGCGAGGTATGACCTGGGCGACCATTTTTTCACCTTGCCAGTCGCCCAGGAACGGATCCGTCGGATGTTCTCCAGCAAACGTTCGACCCGCGAGAACGGCGAAGGCCGAGACAAACAATGACAATGCGATGGCGTATACACGTTGCATGGGTTCTCCTTTTCGAATGTGCCCTTTTCGGCGTCGGCCACGTTGGCAACAGCAGATTCTCAGAGATAGAAACGCACCAGGGAGTCCGAGTTCCGGCCAGTGGATGCGATTGTCAGGTAGTGACATCGCGGGCCTCGCGAATACGTGTGTCCCGACCGCGCCATTGAAAGCGGCCTCTTGCAAGGTACAGGTAGATCGCGCGGAAACACGCTGCGGCAAATTGAATTGACATGCACGGAAACAGTAAAGCCTTGATGGCGTTGAACCGATTGCCCGGCCGCGACAGCAGGAGGGCCGTATAGTGGATCGCCAAGGTGAGGAACGACAGTTCAGCCAACAGCGTTGGCCCGTTGATGATACCATGGATAACACCATACAACAAAGTTCCGTACATCAACAACGGCACGATCGCCAAAACTGGCGCCAGCCAAATGCAGGGCTGCACGGCGCCCAGTAAATGCTTAGTGACACCAAAGAACGCATGCCGGTTGTTCTTGAAGAAGCGTAGATGCATCAAATCAGGTGCCGAGCGCAGGCCGATTGCGTAACCGTGCTTCTTGAAGGTCTGAGCAAGGCAGACATCGTCCAGAATCGCCGCCTTGATGGGTTCAAACCCGCCGATCTCGTTGAGACGTTTTGCTCGAACCAGGATGAATGCACCAACGGCCATCGCATGCCGCGACTTGGGATTCTCGACAGCCGGTGAAAGCAGGAGCGCTGCGCCGCCCACATAAATCGGGAGCAGCATGGTTTCGCAGAATGAGACAAATTCGAACTGCGGGTAGAGACTCAGTAGATCCAGTTGGTGCTTCTCAAGCTCGGCGACGGCGGTGGAGATGCATGTTGGTTCGAACATGACGTCCGCATCTGTCAGAAGCACCAACTCGCTCGAAACATGCTCCAGCGCCGCCTGCATGGCGTTATGCTTTCCGAGCCAACCGGGTTGAAGCGGCGGATCGTGAATCACGACCAGTCGCGAGTCTTCGGCAGCGACTCGGTCATCGATTTGGGGCGTTTCATCGTCGGAATGGTCGTTGACACAGATCACCTTCAGGTTGCTGTGGTCTTGCGTCAACAAAGACCGGAGGCATTGCTCGATATCCTCCGCCTCATTCCGTGCGGGGACGATTACGGAAACAGCTACGTCTGAGGTCGATTTCTGCCTGCTCTCCGCAGGCCAAGACATCCAACGTTGATTCCGCAGCAGCAAGGCCAGTCCAACGAGGTGAGCGATAAGGAGCACCCCAACACAAACAAGGATCACGTCAGGCATGACACGCAACTCGCCCTCCTTCGCAGACCGACCGGCATTCAATCGCCACTCATCGTAGCTCCTGCCGGCAGAATCGTCGACCAGATTGCCTGCGAATCCGGCTACCTTCATCTGCATCCAATTTGGCCCAGCGCCATCCCTCCCAATGGGTTTACCACCGCGTTGCGTTCCGTTGTACAATCCGGTCTAACAAACTCTGCTGCCGTCGTTCGAATGCAGCAGAACTCACGCGAGAACTGGTGGCGCTAACCGTGGTGATGCCGATGAATGCCCCGTCCGATACGGCCGAAAGCACGGTCCACCGCTGCCCAGCATGCGATACAGTGTTGCCTTTCGAGCCGCATTTGCCACCTTTCAATGCTTCCTGCCTGGCATGCGGATACTTGCTGTGGTGTTCCAAGAGGACCGTGGACGACGAAGTCGTTCTGGACGTGGTACGCGGCAAGACGCCCGATGTACGTGATATCGACCGCGTCGTCGAGTCGCTTGTCTACACGCACGGGATCGCGGGCGTCCGGATCGACCTGTCACGGATCGACTCCGTCACTTGTGCGTTCATCGCTCGATTGGTGACGCTGAACAAACGGCTGAAGACCGCGGGGGGCAGACTGACGGTGTGCGGCCTGCGTCCAATCGTCCGCGAGACCTTCGATCGTCTGGGGCTTTACAAAGCTCTCCACATCACCGACGGCGGGCCGGAGGCTTAGGGCGAGCGACGGTTGGTTCCGTACCGTGGCGTAAGCTTCTAGCTTGCGAATCTGCGGCAAAAGGCAAGCTGGAAGCTCGCCCCACGGGTGAATTCCTATCTGCCGCTCGCCTTGAGCCGATTCCTCGCGTCTAGTCCATTCTCATCAGTCCGCGGTGAGTCTGAAATCGGCAAACTCGTGCGTAATCTGCCGGTTCGTGCCATTGATCACGAACACACCTACCTTCACTTTGTCCTGAAGCGTCAATTCCTTGCCCTGGGTCTGGACGGTCATCCATGTCTTGCCGTCCCTGCTTTGGGCCAAGTTGAACTTGCCGGCCTTTCGCTCGACGCGCAGGTACGTGTCTTGGTCGGCCAGCTCGATGCGACTGCCACCGATCATGTCGCCCCCGGAAATGAGTTGACCGAACGTACCGACGAACCCGCTGTCCGCACTGGCTGCCCGCTGAAAGCGTATGAAGTTGCCTCGATCCTGCCACACCAACAATCCGCTGCTGACGTAGCTGCGCGGATTTTCTGCGTTCGCGCCTGTGTTGGGTTCTGGTTGTTCGAAACGCCTGGCCCGCACCTGCAGAATGAAGTCGCCTTGTGCGTCCTGCAACACGCGTGGAGCATCCATGTTGTCGTAGCCGTCAGCGGGAGCCAGGTCGTGGTACGTTCCCGGGACAGTGATCGACACGGCGTCCGCCTTTGCCGCGACCACGCAATCGCCCTGCGGGTCCACAACTGTTCCCCATCCTGGGATCTCCTGCGCCTGGTTGCCGTCGGCGGTTGGTGCAGTGCCTTCGACGATCACGTCCTTGCTGTGAATCCAACCACGGACCAACTTGTCGGACTGCTGAATCTGGACCAGGTACCAATCGCCGTTCTGTTTCGTGAACGGCAGTCGCTGGCCGCCTTTCACTTGAGCCACGGATTCCGTACCCGCCATAACCTTGGCGGCGGGACTCTTGACGACCAAGAAGTTCTGCTGGCTGGGCTCGGCTGGCGGGGCGGCGGGTTCCACGGCAAGTGCTCGGACAATTTGCCCGGGTTGAATCTTGCCTGTCGCTTTCTCCACCCGCGCGTGAACCCGCTCGTCATCGATTCCCGTGACGATTGCGGTTCCCAACTTGGCCTCGCCAACATCCGGTATCTTGACAAAGATCTCGATCTTGTCGCCGAGGTCTGGAATGAAATGGAACTCCGGCTTGATACTGATATCGCTACCCTGCACCTTGTCGACAACACCATCCGTTTCCTCGGCGCAGGCTATCTGCCGACCAGTCAGAAACACAAGCGTCGCAATCACTAAGCAAGTTGGTAGTCGCATTTGTTGTTCTCCAAAGACCAGTGAAAGGTTCTGCTGCAAATAGTGACATGGTTATGGAACCACATGGATCGTGATTGCATCACCATTCCAGCCCCCGTCGGTGCGACGCCGGCGCACGCGGACCTGGTAGGTGCCGGGGCCGGGAGCCTGATACTGACCCGGTTGATCGAGCTTCTCCAGCCCGCGGCTCGCAGCCCATTGCGAGCGATCATCGTGCAGCGTTTTGACGTCGAAAATGTTCTCCGCATAAGTCCCGACCGCTTCGAGCTGAAATGCGGCCCCCGCCTTTACTCGTAGTGGCGATTCCGGCCAGAGACCAAAACTGATCAACTCACCCTCAGGTTCGTCGGTGGCGTATTCCTCTTCCTCAGGTTTCTCCTCGACGGCGATTGGCCCAAGGATCTTAAGGTACCAGAAGTTTGCAGGGTACTTCTCCGCCATGGCCTGTGAGTGGGCAGTTCGGTCTTTTCTGGTGTCTTTGTCGATGAAGACATCGGACTTATATCTGTATTGGATAGAAGAATGGCCGTCTTGGGCGGCGCGATTGCCAAAAAAGCCTCGCACGGCAAACGCGGGTTGACCGTCGGGGCCGGGTCCGATGCGCGGCAACCCCAACTTCTCCGGGTCTTTTCCACCAAGCCCGGATTCAATAGACGTACGTCGCCCGTTCTCGTCGACAAGCATCATGAGTTCGCGGTCGTTGGAGCCCGGAATCACCCATCCATTTAGCGCGGCACTGAACTCGATCGTGCATCCCCAGGGCTTTATGACGCTACGCGGCTTGTCATAAGGCGACTCGTCAACCGTCGATTCAAAGACGTGGCGATAGTCCGGAACGGCAAGAGTGACCTTGCCGGAGTCCGGGTCTACTTTACCCGTGAGGTTGAATGCCACATGCATACGATACGAGAGATAGCCCATTTCCTCGGTGCGGTTCTTGTCAATCGGATACTCGTAGTCCGCTTTACCCGTGATGTCTCCCGTAGCGTCAATCGTGACCGTTACCGGAACGGGCGGGGGCATTTGCTCCCCTGAGCCTGTAAAGCCAATGTGAGGCGGCGTCATTCTATGGCAAAAGAGCAGCCCGTTGTACGATCCCGACTCAAGCTTCCGTGGCTTGTACCCGTCGTCTTCCTCTTTCTCTTCTTCCTCTGGCTCCTTGTCATCGTCGTCCTTGCTCGTCTGGTCGTCCTCCTTCTCTTCATCGCCGGCATCCGGTTCTGGCGGTTGCGGGGGAGGCTCTTCTTCTGGTTCACCCTCGTCCTCCTCCGGTTCCGTCACGCGGAACGTCACCGTCACTCGGGCGCGCTGACGTGGAATACTCTCATCCTCAAGGCTGATGTCGACGGTCCGCACGCCCGGCGTGCTGAACGAAAACGGAAGGTCGACGAAATCCTGGCTGCCCGGGCGCAGAACGCGTGTGTCGTCACCTGATAGCGACACCACGCGCAGAGTGTATGGCGGTTTGCTCCCCGAAACGACCAAGGTGACAATTTTCGGCTCGCCCACCTCCAGATCGACCGCGTTGGGAACCGCCTTAAGCGTCAACGGACCGCCCCGCACGCGCTCCGCCGCCTTCACCTCGTCCGGCCACGGACGATTCTCCAATTCCCGTACACGCTCCCAGGCGTCACGAAAACCCTGCATGACCAGGTCCTGCCGGCGGTCCAAATCGTCGTATCTTTGCAGACGGCCCTTGCGGATCTTCTCGCCTGCCTTCACAAACGCCCCTTCCAGGCTCAACTCGCCGGTCTCTACGCCGGTGAATTCTTCGAGTCGCCGGATCGCTTCTTCTTCGCTGATGTCGCCGTTATCCCGCTGTTCCCGCAGCGAGTTGAACTTGCGACTCGTTTGATACCAATCGAGTATGGCCGTTCCGACCCACTTTTTTTCGTCGATATTCAATCCCTCGGTGAGTCCCTGCCGCTGCCTGGCCAAGGCCTGCAGATACTTCTTCGCCCGCTCCATTTCCGCCTTGGCGTCCGCGATTTGTTGCTCTCGAGTTTGTGCGAACAATGGGCACGCAGCCAGAATCGTCGCGACTACCCCCAGTGAGACAACGGCAATTCGTAGCATGCACATGGCGGAGTCCTTCTTTCGGGAGAGTATGATTCGCTGAGTTGGCTTTTGCAGTGCTTTTATGCCTATGGCGCAACGACTATCTTGACCGTGTCACTCATCCACGTGCCGTCGTTGCGTTTTTTTCGTACACGTACATAGTAGGCCGATTTGGTCGAGTCTTTGGGTAACTGGTAACGCCCCGGGCCCAATTGGGTCAAGCCGCGACTGTTGGCCCACTGGGTGTTGCGGTTATTGAGATTCTGGACGTCGTACACGTTCTCCAGGTAGACACCCACGGCATCCAACTGGACCGTATCGCCCGCCCGCACAACGAAAGGCGATTCGGGCCAGATGCCAAAGCCGACTAAGTTCCCTTCGGCCGGTTGGGGCAGGGCTGGTTGTTGTGGCGGCAACGTGGTGGTCCGGTTAAGAATCATCAAGTACCACGAGTGGGGATGCGACTTGGAGTCGGCGAATTCGGTGGTGTTGTCCTCCTCGGTTCGCTTACCGTCGGTTTCGACCCAAGAAACCAGCTTCTTCAGGGTGTAACGACTGGAGCCAATGCTGGTGCCATCGCGAGAAACGATTCCCGCCCAGCCATCGCCTGCCCACCCACACGAACCGTCGGGATTCCTTCTCAAGAACGGGGCATGCCCGGCCATGTCGTCCGGGTCCATCTGTCGCGATTGGGCGAGGATCGGTTCGAACCTGGGATCGCCCATCTGCCAGCCGGCAAGGTCGTACTCGTACTGCTCGTCATCCCCAAGTCTAACTCGGTCGCTTACCCACATGTGCGAGGTCTTGCCATCCACTAGCCGCAATCGCATTTCACCCGTCGACCAATTGACGCTCCCCTCGATTTTGAATGTCGTCTCGGAATGAAGGCTGTTCCACCGTGCGAGCAAGTCCGGATCGGTATCGGCTCGGGTCAACTTCCACTCGCCGGTGCCAGTGACACCTCCACCGCCGTCGAACGTGATCGTCACCGGCATCGGTGGAGACTTCTTCGCCAGGTCCTTCTGAAATCGCGTGTACATAGAGACACCGGGCCAGAGGTTAGCCCGATACGTTCCTGCCGCCAATTTCTTGGCCGTGTGCCCAGGGGTCGTGCGTTTTTTGGGTTCTTTTTGAATCTGCGGCTCTTTCGGTTCTGTGGGCTTCTTCTCGGGCGAATGCTCCTCTTCGTCGTCCGCATCGACTGTATCTACTTTCTCTTCTTCCGGTTCATCGTCGAGCACATGGAATGTCAGGTTCACGCTTGCGTGTTGAGGCTGACTCTCGTCTTCGACTGTGATGTACACGGTTCGCGTACCTGGAGTGGAGAAAGAAAACGGGATCTCCTGTGGCTGTTGATCATCCAGCGCTATCGACCGCTGATCGTCGCCGGACAACGAGGCGATGCGCAGTCGGAACGGCGGCTTGCTGCCGGAAACGACCAGCGTGACGGTCGCCGCCTCGCCCACCTTCAATTGAGCCGAGGTGGGAGTGGCCATGATCGCCAACGATCCGCCAGACCGTCGCGCCGCCTTAGCGATCTCGTCGGGCCAACGGCGGCGTTCCAGTTTTCGCACGCGCTGTTGAGCATCACGAAATCGCTGCATCACATTCTCTTGCTTCTGGTCCAGTTCGTCGAACTTCCCCAAGCGACCTTTCTTCACCTTCGGCATGGCTGTGTAAATGGATCCTTCCAAAGACGACTCGCCGGTACGAATACGCGTGAACTTCTCGAACTCCTCAATCGCCTCTTCTTCGGTGATGTCACCTCGATCCCGTTGTTCGCGCAGGTGGTTGAACTTCTTGGCCGTTCGGTACATATCCAAAATTGCTCCGCCCACCCATTCCTTCTCGTCGACGCTCAGGTCATCGATCAACGCCTGCCGCTGATTGGCCAGATTTCGCAAATCTCGCCGCGCGCGATCCAGGTCGGCCTTGGCCTCGGCGAGACGTTCCTGGCTAGTCTGGGCGAATGCCGGATTCGCGATCAGCAGCGCACCGAATATCGCTGTCGCGGTCACCACGTACTGCATAGTTCGCATAGCAATGTTCCGATCAATGTTCAATTCCACCGCCCCAGCCGCGTTTTCGCATTCTCACGTGGGCACAAGAAAGGGTGGTGCTACGAGAATGTTCTTAGGATTTGGGATTCGTACGGCGACTTCGCGTAGCTGTCAACACACTCACGAGCCCACGGCAATAGACGCACTCGCGGGCACATCGTACACGATCCTTGCGCTGAGAAAACAGACTCTGCGCCGGTTGCGTGATTGTCTTTCGCATTGCCTCGCGATAGCTTCTCGCGGTCGTGCCACGTTATCCACTATTCGACCAGCGGTTTGATGCGAAGGTTCCGGAACTCGACACCGGCACCGTGGCCCAGAAAGCCGATGTGTCCCTTTTCGTTATGCAGCCCCGGGTGCGCGTGACCGTCAATCGGCTCGATCTTGTCCAGATCGGCGTCAACGATCACCGTTCCGTTCAGTGTAATCGTGATGCGGCTGCCGACGGCCTTGATTTCCTGCGAATTCCACTCGCCAACCGGTTTCTGGAAGCCCCGCTTTGCTGCCACAACACCATAGATCGAACCGTGGTACTGCCACTCTTTCAGTTTGGCATACCGCTCGGCGGAATTGTCGATCACTTGAATCTCCATCGCGGCATAGGCGGGATTGCCCTTTAGTGGCGAACGGATGCCGACGCCGTTGTTTCCGCCCGACGGCAGCTTGAACTCGAACCGGAAGATGAAGTCGGAAAACTCCTTTTCGGTGAACAGGTTACCGCCGCCCTTTGGCTTGATCGCCAGGACGCCGTTCTCGGCCGTGTAACCGTTCACCGAACCTGTCCAACCGTCCAATGTCTTTCCGTCAAACAGCGAAACGAAGCCCTCGGCCTTTTCTTTGGGGCAGATTCCGGAGCATTCCTGTTCGGCCGCTGCGGCGTAGGTGACAAGAAATAGCGTTGTCATGGTCCAACTGAGAGTGCGCATCTTGTGGCTCCTTTGATGTCTTTGTTCTAGGGATGCGCACACAGTGCACGCATCTCCGTAGGATGGGGCAAGTCTTCGCGGCTCGCCCCATCAGTCCATTCGTCTAACCTGCTAATTCACCGTCTGTCGTCTGTGATGTCAACCCGCGGACGGCATCACGGATGTCCTTCAAGACGGCGATGTGGTCGGCGGTCCATTGCTTCCCCGCTGTCGTCGTCATCGTTTCGTCGCCCAATCCAGTCGTGCGGCTCGTGCGTAGCCGCGCGAGTAAGAGGTCTCGAATCCTTGTCGCATCGGCGACACCTTCGATCAAGCCGCGATGCGACGCTTGCCATCCTGCCCCTTGCTTCCCCTGCTGGGCTTCAGCGCCGCCGCCACCGGCTGTTTCGACCAGCACGTCGGCAATGCCGAACCAGCGCTGCAATGGCCCCTGGCTGACATTAACGTTCTGAACGTTCTCGAAGGTGATCGTCGTTTCGTGGATGATCCAAATGCCCCGTCGGATGCGCAGGCTCCGATCGGTCATTACGTACCAAGTCGTGTCGTATCGCAAGTGAATGGCGATATAGCCGATGATGTCAGGGACGATGGCAAGCACCAGCGCGGGCAGAGCAAGCGCCAAGCCGATCCACACCTCGAAGACCATTACAGCGGCCCAACCGATAAACACCAGCAAGTCGAACGCGATGGCGTAGATCCAGAAATGGAATTTCAAATAGCGCAGGAAGCCCTCTGCCGGTTGGAACGACTCGGCCATTTCCCCGGCACGAGTCGGCAAAGCGGGCGGGCGGTCGGGCACGCGAAAACGGCGAGTCAGAATGCCCCACAACCCGCGGTAGAACCACTTCGAGACTCCTTCGACGCGACCGTTCACTGTCTCGTCTCCCCTCGTTCCGCGGCCCGCTTCAGCAGGTCCCGAATTTCGCGAAGTAGCGAGAGCGCCTCGTCAGATTCACCTGGCGACTGTGTCGAATCCGTTTCTTCGTCGACCTCGCCCCGAGCACCTCGCATCTGCATGTAAAGATAGTCCCGCAGTTTGTCCGCTTGCAGGATGCCTTCGATACTCATTTCAGGGCCGGCGCTTCCGGATGCGGTCTGGATACCTACCGTCGCAAGTCCCATCCACCGTTGAACGATGTTGCGTGTCAGGTGGATGTCTTGAATACGCCGATACGTCAAATAGATCTCGCGGCGAAACAGAATACCCCAACTCATCGACACGCCACTTTCGTCGAACTTGTACTTCAGTGTCTCGTACTTGAAGAATAAGGGCAGAATAGCGATCGGAAATAACGGCCCGCTGAGCAACGAGATCAGCAGGTAGTACTTCATCAAAGATCGATCCGGACGCGCGATGGCCATGGGATCGAACTCGTCGGTTGGCGCGTCTTTTTTCTGCTCGCTCATGGTCGCAAGTGCATCCTATTTCGTTGGCTCAAAGCAATCGTAACGAGCGCGAGCCACACTCGCAAGCAAAATGGCCGCAACGGCGAAGGAAAACGTGTCCGTTCACGACTACAGGGCGGCCAAAGGGAAACGAACCGCAGAATATCGAACAAGGAATCTCGAACGGCGAAGTGGACTTTGTCTGAATCGGATTGTCGAATCCTAACACGATTTGTGTTGAAACGTCGGCAGGGGTAGGATACGCGAACATATTCTGCGCTACTTGGGCGAGGAGGAAAATCGATGAAGCGAAGAAACAGCGTTCAGGCATTGGGAGTGCGAAGAATGGCTTGTCGGCCGAGCCTCCGGCACGCGGGTTGGCTTGCGTTCGTGCCTGGTGGGGCTCTCGTGCTCGCTTCCCTCGTCGCGACTTCAGTCTCGGCCGCCCCGCAAACGCCGACCTTTGTGAAGATCACGCTCGGCATCGGTGACGAAGCGGGGCGCGACTGGTCGGGCAGCGTCAGCGTCGATCACGGCACGATTGTCGACATTCAGCCGTGGGGATTCGAGACGCGGCACACGTTGAACGCCGAACAGCGATCTTGGGTATGCGACTCTGCCGTGAACGTAGCACGCGGGAAGACGCGTTATGCCGAGCCGCAGCGTGGCGTCGTGGTGGGTGTCCAAGGGCCGCTCTCGGCGCAGCTTTCAGTGGATACCAAACAGGGGAAGTTCACGTGCAATCTGAACGACCTGCAACCGGGGGAAACAACTTCCGTCCTGGACGGCGCGGCCAGTGTCGAATTGGCGATGACTCCGCGGGCGGCGGCGGTCAGCGAGGGGGAAGAGGACTACCCGGCGATCGCCATCGACTCGGACGGCCGCGTATGGGTCGCCTACGTATCATGGGAGCAGGAGGCTGATGTCATCCTGGTACGCTCCTTCGACGGCGAAGCATGGAGCAAGCCTTCGGCTGTGGCAGGACCAGGCGACTTCTACCAAGTCAAACTGGCTCGGGATGGAAACGAACGCTTATGGTTGGTATGGGCCGCCCAGGTAGATGGCAATTGGGATCTGTACGCCCGCGTCCAGAACGGAGCGGGTTGGGGAACGGTTTCTCGACTCACCACGGCGTCCGGTTCGGACTTCAAGCACGATGTGGCCACTGACGCCGACGGCGACGTTTGGGTCGCTTGGCAGTCGTTCCGCGACGGAAACTCGGACATCTATCTGAAGAATCTCTCAGATACTCCCGGCCGGGAGCTTCGCGTGACGGACAATGCGGCCAACGATTGGGAGCCAACGCTGGCCTGCGATCGTCGGGGAAACGTTTTCGTGGCGTGGGACACGTACCGCAGCGGGAACTACGACATCTATCTCCGGCGTATGGCACCCGAACCGGCCGAGCCAATCGCCGTCGCGGCTTCCCCCGACTTCGAAGCCCACGCCAGCATCGTGTGCGATCGCGAAGGCCGGGTGTGGGTCGCTTACGACAGTGCCCAACCGAACTGGGGCAAGGACTATACTCGCGACGAGACCTTGTACGACGGGAATTTCACGGCAACGCTCCATGCGTACCGCCGTCTGGAACTGCGCTGCGTAACGCCAGACGGCGTTACGGCCACGCCCGTGCCGATCCCACAGTCGGTGCCCGATTCGTGGCAGGCAGTGCCAACCGTGGTGTACGGCACCGTGGGACATCGCCGGTCATACGACTTGCCACACCTGACCACCGATGCCAGTGGCAATCTGTGGCTGACGTACCGGCTGAATCGGCAAGGCTACCTGGGGCATCCACCGGGTGGCGGTGTGTGGGAGATCGAGACCGTTTGGTTCGACGGCCGCAAATGGTCCGATCCCGTCTTCATTCCCAACAGCCACGGTCGCAACGATCAACGCGTGGGCACGGCGTTCGACGAACAGGGAGCCCTCTGGTTCGCCTGGCCGACCGGGAGCCACTTTCAGCAGGAAGACTGCGACATTTACGTTGGACGTCTGCCGTCGCCGCAACGAGCCGAACCGCTGAAACCGGGATCGCCCGTGGTCATCCCGGCGCCGTCAGGCCGCGATCCGGAGGTCCCGGTCACTCATCGCTGGGAAATCGGCGAGAAGGCCTATCAAGTCTATTGGGGCGACCTGCATCGTCATACCGATCTGTCGCTCTGTACGCCGACCATCGACGGCACACTGTTTGACGCCTACCGGTACGCGTTGGACGCGGCCAAGTTGGACTTTCTGGGCGTGACGGACCACACACGCGACGTTCCGCCGTATCCCTGGTGGTGTACTCAAAAGATGGCCGATCTGTTCACCGTGCAAGATCGTTTCACCGGGTTCTATTCCTACGAACGCTCGAACAACATGGGCAAGGGCGGGGGCGGGCACCGAAACATGTGGTTCCCGGAACGAGGCAATCGCGTCTACTACAGCAACATCGTCGACAAAGGTTCGCCCAGTCCAGCCGGTCTGTATAAGGAACTGCGCGAGGGGCACGTCCGCTGCGCCATGGGAGCCCACACACCGGGCTGGAACCAGGCTGCCAGCGACGGCACGTGGACATACAACGATCCGGAATACGAACCGGTCGCCGAGATTTTCCAGGCGTATCGGACATCGTACGAAATGCCCCAACAGCCGGACGACAAGACGTCGGGAACCTACAAGAGGTCCATCTGGGCAGCACTGGATCGTGGCTATCGGCTCGGTCTAATCGCCAGTTCCGATCACTGGTCCACGCACCTATCGTACGCCTGCGTTTACGCCGACGAGTTGACGCGCGAGTCGATCTTCCGCGCCATCCAGCAGCGGCGAACCTATGCAGCCATGGACAAGATCATTGTCGAGTTTTCCGTCAACGGTCACCCGATGGGTACAGAGCTCCAAGCAACAGGTCCGTTAGACTTGCGGGCGAAGGTCATCGGGACCGCGAACCTGGCTGCGGTCCAAGTAGTCAAGAACAACCGTTTCATCTACACGACGGAACCAGGCGAGCGGGAATTCGAGTTCACCTACCGCGACGCAGCGGCGACCGAAGGCACGTCGTATTACTATCTGCGCGTTGCCCAGGAGAACAAGCTGCCCAACGGCTCGCCGATCATGGCGTGGTCGTCGCCCGTCTGGGTCAATGTTGGCAAGTCGGGGCAATAGTAGGTCCCGGCTGCCGGACGGGACCTGTTGGAGTTCACGCTTCAGCGTGTGTTCGGGCCTATTGCGATTGCACGTCGTAGGCGTAGAGGAAATCGCCGTGGCGGATGTATAGTCGTTCGCCGCAGACAACGGGGTG
>JADHUC010000112.1 GCA_016784735.1 Pirellulaceae bacterium
TCAGAGTGCAATGGACAGCTTGAGGAGCAGGCTCGGTACTGGGGTCAACGATGTGTCGTGCGACTACCGCAATTCCGTCTTGTACCTCTGTGGCTGGTGCAACACCTTCTACCAAAAGCAACTAGCACAAGAGGCAGTCCGATCGGTCGATGGCGTTTTGCAGGTCGTTAACCGAATCCAAGTCGTCGCCAGGGCGAAATAGTCGCAGGTGGAAATTCTCTCGCATCGTCTCAATGGGCGAGGTTTGTGACCTACGTTTGCGCAGCCAAGGGACTCTGCAAACGAAGGCACACCGTCGAGTTGTGAATCGACGGTTCTTCTCGTGAAGTTGAGACTACAACGATGCCTGCCGAAATGATCTTCTGCTGTGTCGGTGACACCATGATTTCTGAAGCCGAATTGTGTCAAAAACTGGCTGACGGATTGGGAATACCCCACAGCGACATACATCTCGAAGGTGAGCGACGGTTTGTGCTGGGCGAGACCGGTATTGCGGTGTCGTTGGTTGTCGATGAAAACCACAATCCAATGGTTGCGACGGCAGATATTTCAATCAACTCCAAGGTCGAACACGTTACCCGACTGTGCAAGACCTTCCGAGAGATGGGCTGGGTGTTGTAGGAGAGGAGATAAGTCAGACGTGCGTCGGCCAGTGCAAACCTTCATTCGGCTGGCGCCACCTGGAAGCGCGGACCAACCATGACGCAGACATGGCCGGCTAGTGTTCAAACCCTTTTCCACCGGCACGGGGCCGAATGTTGCGAGATTAAGCCTTTCGGTGCGGGTTCTTGGGCGGCTGGCGAGATTGGCGTGTACGAGTAGGTGTACGAGTACGGCACGAATTCAGGCGAAAACACGGTCCCCACCTACTTCTACACGTACTCGTACACTCATATCTCTTCCTCTTTTCTGAACGTTGTCTCCTCGCAGATGCTTAATCTCGCACCATTCGGCACGGGGCCGGTGGGGAATCGGTGCTGGGTGCGACTGCCCCTTAGTGTTCAAACCCTTCTTCCACCGGCGCGGGGCCGAATGGTGCGAGGTTAAGGAGATTGTGAGCGGAATGGCGCTAGCCACCGGTATTGTGACGCACTGTTTTCCCGTGCGAAACCGGCGGCTAGCGCCGTGCCGCTCACTTCGCCAGGGCGTAATCTCGTACCATTCGGCACGGGGCCGGTGGGGAACTGACGAACTGGCGCTGTCCAAGGAGCACCAACGTATCGCCCAGGTTCACTGGCTTGCCCGTTGGAGGTTCAACTCCAGGAGTTTGGCCAGGATGTCCTCGTCGGACATGGCGGGGTCCCAGCCGTAGGCGGCGAAGACGGCTTCGTCCAGCCGGCGGTGGGCCAGGTCGAGCCACGTGGGACGCTGGTTGTACAGGTTGGTGAGCGTGCGCTTCTTCAGGTGCTTGGCACACTCGTCGTCCTTCGGCAATAGCCGCGGATAGCGGACCGTGCCGATGCCGCGATCGTCCGCCTCATGGACATACCGAGCCCACGGCCCATCCACCGAGCCGGGAAACTCCAACACCTCCTCGCGCGTCCATTCCGGAGGGTTCAGCCAGTTGTTCCTCAGCCGGTCAAGCTCGTTGGCGGTTCCCGCAATCTCCGCCCGTTGCTCGTCAGTTGTCTCGGCGAAGGGGAACGTCTCAAAACAAGTTGTGGGAGTGTAGCGAGGCCGCGTCTCCAGTCTTGTGCCCAGTTTTAGGGCCCAAACCTCATGAAGTCGGGAATGGAGCACACCGAAGAAGTAATCGTCGGCTCGCGCATACACCACAGTCTGATCGTCAGTTACCATTGGCCACTGAAACCAAGCGAATACACGATGCTTGGCTACTCTTGGTGTCGCGATAAAGCGTTTGAGACCTAGCAATGCACCTCGCATCTCAGGCCGCATCCGTTGAAGCTTCCACCAGTTCTCCCTTAGCCATTTGTTTCGGTTTGTATCGCGTTTGAGCTTCACTCGTTCAACAACGATTCCGTGTGGACCCTCGTACAGTGTTGCTTCATCAAGCGGGCGGTCCTCGTTGTCAACAAGCCACCGTTGCGGTAGACGCCTGAGAATGTCGAGGCCATTAAGGATCGGCCTCAACACGTCGCTGTTCGGACGCCCGTTTGGATTCCCAGCAGGCGGCAATAGTTTCAACGCCTCCGCTTCAGTGATGTCAAAAGGTCCTCCTTTCGTCGTACCAATGAATGAAACTCCAGTGTTCTCCGCCAAAGTGCCCGCCGCTGCGAGGTCGATGCCCGCCGTGAGGGCGCTCGTGATGACACTTACCTCGCGTCCATCCAAAACCCGTTTTGATTCGATGCCATTGTCGAAACCGATCATGCTGACATGCACGTTTGCGCCGGCGAGAATCCACTCACGGTCACTTTCCGCGAAGAAAATGTCTCCTGTCTTCTTTATTCGATTCAGCACTTCGCGGTTTGCCCCACCGCGAATGCCCTGTGTGGCAAGTAATCCAGCGCGTTTGAACTTGCCGCGATTCACTCCGTCGCCGGCCTTCTCGAACCAGTAGGCGCACAGATCGGCACCGCCTGGAACGCGGCCGTCATAAAGATCTCGAAGTCTGTCAACGTAATCGTCGCCTAAACCACCGCGCATGAGTTTGTCACCCAAGAACGGCGGATTACCAACGATGAAATCCGATTCCGGCCACTCGGGCTCCTTGGGATTCTCAGGATCGGACAGATCGATGATGGCGTCCATCAAACGGATGCTCTCGATGGGCTCCAACACGGGGTTGCGGGGCGGATTGAAGCCGTTGTGGTGCATCCATTGCAGGTAGCCTATCCAGATGACCACCTGGGCTAACTCCTGCGCGTACGGATTGACTTCGATGCCGGCCAACTGCGTCGGACGGACCTGCGGCAAGAGACTTACGCCGCGAGTGGCCCCGTGGGTGATAACCTGCTTTTCCAGGTCCAAAAGAAGATTCACGGCCACGTAAAGAAAATTCCCGCTGCCGCAAGCCGGGTCCAGAATCCGGACGTGTGCCAACTCTTCCACAAAGTCTCGTAGTTTGCGGTCCAACTGTTTGCGGCGTTTCGTCTGCGTGGAGCGAACTCCTTTGCTGGTCGTCAACTTGCTCCACAGTCCGTCACACTCCGTTCGGACATCTTCCCACCTGCGCCGCAACGGCGTCATTACGACGGGTTCCAGCAGCGTCAGGATGTCTTCGCGGCTGGTGTAGTGCGCGCCGATCTGGGAACGTTTCTCCGGGTCCAACGTGCGCTCGAACAACGTGCCGAAGATCGACGGTTCCACGTCGCCCCATTCGTAGTCGTTCACGCGAATCACGTCTTCGATTTCTTCCGGGCGCAACTCGATCACGTCTGCGTCTGCGAACAAGCCGCCGTTGAAGTGCAGGATTTCGTCGGCTCCGAAATCGCCGCCCGAACACATGGCTTCGAAGAGCGAGCCGAGACGCGCGGCCAGACGCGCGGGATCGTTCTTCGAGCCGTTCAGTATCCGGCTGAACAACTTCTCGGGCAGCAACCGGATGTCCTCGGCAAACATGCAGAACATCAGCTTCATCAGAAAATGCGCCGCATCGTGCGACTCGACCCCGCGTTGACGCATGCCGTCGGCCAACTGGCCGAACTGTTCGGCCGCCTGCTTGGTGATGCTTTCGCTGGTCTGTCCCGGGCGCAGCGCATCCGGTTCGGTGAACAGCTTGCGCAGGACGTCCAGGTTTGCCGGCTGGGGAAGTCCGGTCAGATCGAAGCAATGGACCAGCTTTGCCGTGCCCGTGAAATTCGTGTGGATTTCGAACCGCTCCAGATCGCACACGACCAGTAGCGGCGGGTTATCCAGTGCTTCGCGATATAGCAGCAACTGCTGGTACGCGGCGGCAAGGTCTTTGTGCTTGCCCTTGTATTCCCAGCCGAAGTGTCCGCGCATCCAAACGTCGGCCCAGCCCTTGCCGCCGGTGGTTTTCGTCACGCCCCGCTCGAACGTGTACCAGGCCCCTTCCGGATCGGCCTCAGCCGGCTTTGGCTGACCGAGCATGTCGCACAGATCCAAGAAGTGCTGCTGGTAGGCGCTCTTTTCCGAGAGGCTGGCTTTCTTCCATTTGGCGATAAACTCTTGGGGCGTCATCGGCGGTCCCCGCTTCAGGCGATTGCTGCGATCCAGTGCTACCGATTGTAGGAACCGGCATCCCGCCCGTCCATATCAGGGATGCGATCAACACTTTTCGGAGGTCGCACATCAGGCAGCGCGATGGAGAGCAAAGACCAGCGAGGTAGAAAATCTCTCGCATCGTCTCAATGGGCGGTGTTCGTGACCTACGTTTGCGCAGCATGCGGGACTCGGCAAACGAAGCCCGACGACGAGCACTGAATGGACGATGTTTCTCGTGAAGGTGAGACTGCAAAGATGCCTAGCGAACTAATCTTCTGCTGTGTCGGCGACGCCGTGGTTTCTGAAGCCGAATTGCGCCAAGGATTGGCCGAGGGATTGGGAATACCACACAGCGACGTAGTCCTCGAAGGTGAGGGACGGTTTGTGCTTGGCGAGACCGGCGTTACTGTGTCCTTGGACATTGACGAAAACGGGAATCCAACGGTTGCCACGGCAGATATTTCAATCAACGCCAAGGTCGAACACGTTACCCAACTGTGCAAGACCTTCCAAGCCCTGGGCTGGGTGTTGTAGGAGTTAGCTTGGCTGCTGTCTGGGTCGCATGCCGTACCAACACCTATTGCGCAGCCATGGCGGCGGCTTCTATATCGCAAATGTCGAACGCAGTGCTATCCAGATCGAGCTGCCGAAAAGCTTCGCGAACGCTGTCGTTCATCCCGTAAAGCTTCATGAGACCGCCTTCAGGCTGCAGACGTTTCTGGGCGATCAGCAAAGCGTTCATAACTGCGGTCGAGCAATACTCTACGCGAGAAAAGTCCACAAGCAGCGTGCGTGGTCGTTCCTGCTCGACAAAGTCGATTAGCTCCTCCGATAGCTCGGCGTAGGAGGCGACGTCATAGAGCGCTGGGTTCGCCAGGCGAATCTCGATCACGTCACGGCGTCGTTTGGCGTCAAAGTGCTTGAACGAAGTCATTTCTCGTTTCCCTTCTTGAACTTGAACGAAAGAACGAACAAAGCACCAGATTAGATGTGCGACACGTTTACTTTGACAGCGCCATATTGCTGCCCCACACTAGCCCGAAGCGCCAGCGAGGGAACACGTTGCGGCAAATCCCTCGCTGGCGCGTCGGGCTAGTGAATTCGCGGACTTCGCGCCTAAATGGCGCTGTCCAATTACGCAGCCGAACGCCACGTCAAGAGGAAGCCTGGCATCAGCACGCCGGTACCGCGATCGGCTCATCCGTGCCGATCAGTCGCAGCAGATCGACCACGCTATCGACCCCCGCTTTCTCCAACAGATTCGCGCGGTGCTTGGCGACTGTCTTGGGACTGATTCCCAGCGTCGAGCCAACCTGTTTGGTGTTCTTACCATGGACCAGGTGGTCCATCACTTCCTTTTCCCGCGGCGACAGTCCGGCCAGGCGCGAAGACACGTCCGGAGCCCGCTGACGTTTCCACTGGTTTTGTCTCTGTTTTTCAAGCACTCCTTGAATGCGGTCCAACAGGTCCTGGCCACCGAACGGTTTTTCAAGGAAATCGACGGCCCCGGACTGCAATGCACGAACGGCCATGGGCACTTCGGCGTAGCCGGTGACGACAATCGTGGGAATGGTCATCTGCCACTCGTTCAGCCGCCTCTGCAGTTCCAGGCCGCTGATGCCTGGCAGCCGCACATCGACTACCAGGCAGCACGGAGCTTCTTCGTCAGGATAGGTAAAGTTATCCAGGAACTCCTGCGCGCTTCCGTAGGTCTTCACGTTCAGTTGGACCGAACGCCCAAGCATCTCAATCGATTCGCGCACGCCCGGGTCGTCGTCAACTACGTATACAGTTGGATTCGTGGACGTCATCCCTTCTGCCCTCCGTTTTGCGTGCTCCCTCAAGCTAAAGCACAAGTCAACGTTCCATCCGACGGCTGCGTCGTTATCGGTTCAGACGGCTCTTTCCGCTCACGCGAAAGCTGGTTAACCGACTCCAATAGCTCGTCAATTGAAAAGGGTTTCTCAATGACCGGATCTTGGCCCCAGCCCTCGCAATCGTCTTCAAACTCGCACCTTGGGTACGCGGTGATGACAATTGTCTTCAGGGTCGGATTGCTTTCCTGCAATAGTCGCATCAGCATCCTCCCATCACATTCGCTGTCCAGCATCCAATCCGTGATGAGGATTTGCGGGTGGAACCAGCCGGCTATATCGATTGCTCGGTCAGGGCCGCTGGCTGTTTGGACGCAGTACCCTGCCCGCCGTAAAGCGAAACGCAGATTCGTGCGTTGAATCGGTTCATCTTCGACTACAAGGATCTTGAGCATGTGTTGCCCCCTCGCTGTCAGTAGCTTCAACACGCGTCTGTGAGGAGCAAGAAGGGTCGTCCCACGGAGAGTCCCTCAACTCTACCTTCGGTTTTTCTCACTCGCCCCGTCAGGCGCGGCGAATTTTTCGTGCCCCACAGTAGACGTGGGCTAACTACCTCGCAGATCATGGGTGTTTTTTCGTAATTCGATGCGTCGATTTCGTTTAACCCGTAGCCGGAGGAGACTGCTGAAATACTAGCGGAAACCAAAGTGGGGTAAGCTTCCAGCTTGCCGACCTTGTGCATTGTTGATACCCACGTTTTCCTTGCCTACGTATTTGGCAAGCTGGAAGCTTACCCCACGACTTATTCAGCAGTCTCCTCCGGCTTCGGGTTAGACGAGTCGGAAGCGGCCGAACGCTACAGGGCCGCACTACGGTTGTCATATCAAATTCCTTCACTTCTTGTCCGTTGTCTGCGACATACGCCTCGAGGCCCGAAGCATCGCCGGTGGGGCAATCGACGCTGCCTTGTCCAGAGGCAGGGTAACGGCAACCGTCGTACCTTCGCCGACAACGCTGTCGACGTCGATCGAGCCTCCGTAACTGCGCACGATGCTGTTGGAGACACTAAGCCCCAGGCCGGTTCCTCCCTGTTCCTGCCGCGTCGTGAAGAGCGGATCAAAGAGACGCTGTTTCTGCTCTTCGCTGATCCCGGTTCCGTTGTCCCGCACAGTGATCCACACGGAATCGGCGGTCTTCCCGGTTCGAATTGTCAGTACGGCCGGGCCCTCGGTCGCCTGGACTGCGTTCTGGATCAGATTGACCAAGACCTGTTCGATTTCCAGCCGGCTGAGCATAATCTTGGGCAGGTGTTCATCAAGCGACAAGTGGATCGTCGCTCGATGACGTTTGAGGTAACTGCGGACCGCGTCGCACGCGCCGCGCACAACGTCGTTCACGTCCTGACGCGATCGCTCCGACTGCCCCTGCCTGGCGAACTCCAACAGGCTCTTTCCGATTTGGCCGCATCGCCTGATGGATCCAACGATGTTCTGCATGCATCGTTCGAACACTTCGGCGTTGTCCGGCTGGTCCTTGACCACGAGCGCCGTTTCGGCCGAGGTCAGGGCTGCTCCGAGCGGGTTGTTGATGTCGTGAGCGATTCCCGCCGCCATAACGCCGATCATTGCCAACCGTTGGTTATCGCTCATCGCCTGCTCGGTTTGCCGTAGAGCCTCTCGCGTCGTGGCCAGTTCGGCTGCACGCTCCGCCAACTCTGCTTCGAGCTGGCCCAATCTGCGTCGAAGGCTGGCCGATTCGTCGGGCCAACCTCGGGGTCGGTCAATACGAACTCTCGCATCTTCTTTGCGATCGATCCTCCTTAGATCCAGACCGACCAATCCCGGTTTTGCGTTTACCAAGTCGTTCATGGGCGCCTGAAGCGGTGCGGGCAGCCAAAGCATCACGGCATCGGGAGCGAGAATGCGCATGTCCCCGGACAGGTCCTGTCCGTTCGCGACATCGACAGATTCGATGCCGTAGTGACCAGCCAGATCGGTCTTACAGATGGCTTCGAGTCGTTCCACCACCGACGCCCAATCGGTTCCCTTCCCGACGATATAAAGCGTCAACGTGAACTTCGTCATCGCTGCCTCGTCCGTGAATCGCCAACACGCGGAAGCTACACATGGCGAATTAGGATTCTCATCCTGAACGCTGTGCAGTCTCCCTCATTGTAACCCATGCATAATACGCCACACGTCCGACTCTTCTCTGCTGTTGAGGAGATTTTATAACCCGATTGCTGAAAAATACTACCGCGAAAAAGTCGCATTTTCAACGGGTTTCCCACTGCCGTGGTGGGGTGCGGCGCGGCGTGCGGCCAATTCCAGGTCCTCCTTTAGCTTTTCGTTTTCCGGGTATCGAAGAAGACACCATTCGAGGTGCGGCAGGGCTTCGTCGTATCGTTTTCCTTCCATCAGCACCGTGGCCAGATTGCGACGAGACTGATAGTGATTCGGGGCCGCGTCGACTGCCCTCTTGGCCGACTGAATTGCTCGTTCACGCTCGCCCAGTTCATCATAAACGCGCTGTGTCTCCAGCCACAGATTCGCGGCGTCTCGGCCGGTCGCCGAGCCGGCCGCCTGCCCCAGCATCGCTGCGCAGCGAAGATTGACTTTGCGCGCATCGGCGTCCCTGCCAAGTCCGGCGTAGTGCGAACCAAGCAATCGCATCGCGTTCAAGTCGGGTTCGAAGTGGCGAAAAAAGAAATCCGCGTCCTGCCCGACGAACATCTCGATGATCCTGGATCGGAAGTAGGGGTCCAGCCCGAACGATGCTTTGAAATGCTCCAGTGCGCCGAAGGAATCACCGGCCAGTGCGGCTTCCCGGCCCACGGCGAAATTCACAGCGGCCGAATGGGGCCTGACCTTCAACGCCTGTTCGATGTAGGCATGTTTGGCGTGCTCCCCGGGACTTTCCAGGAACGTCATCTCGACCAAGTAGACATACGCCTCGCCCTGCAGCGGGCACAACCGAACCGCTTGTCGCGAGTGTACCAGTGCTTTGCGCAAATACTGATAACGGTCGCCTATCGCTGCGGCTAACCAGCGATCGAGTGCTTCGCGGGACGGAAAATGCGAAGCCAACGCGGCATCTCGAATCTGGACCAACGGCATGTTCATGTCGCTGGATTGTTGTTCCAGGTGGAATTTGCGCAGGCACAGGTGAGCCATGTTCAGGTGGGCTTGCGCGTCGTTCGGATTCCGCTCTAACACACGTTCCAGATGTATCACGCATTCGTCGATCAGCTCCGGGTCGCCATCAAAGATACTGGCCCCGTTCCGAGCGATTGCCCGATAATGATCTGCGTGGGGCGCCGCTCGAGCCGGGCTGGCCAAGGAACCGATCATCGGAAAACTCACGCCAGCGACCGCGGCAGCGGACGCAATCCACACCAAACGGTGCAGCGGTGCGCCGTCGGCCGGCTTGTCGTTGTTGCTTCGGGTGACCTGAGAAAGCCGCCAGGCACATGCCGCCAGAATGACCGTCAACGACATGCAGGCGGGGATGTACCACACAAAATCCACGAACGAATGCATCACACTGACGGTCAGTCCTCCGCCGATGGCGCCCAGGCAGGCGACCACTCGCGGCGAGCGTGATTGCCGGAAAGTCTGCACGCACCACCATCCGCAGAGTACGATGCCCACCAGCAATAATGCCAGACCCGCACCGCCCGCTTCCAGCATGACTTGCAGGTACCCGTTTTCCGCATGTGTGTATGTGACGTGGTGTTTCTCTTCCAGGTACATGGGGTAAACCATGCGGTGGCTGCCAATGCCCGTGCCCAGAACAAGAAAGTCTGGGAGGGCGCGGAGGTCGGCTTCCCACAGCTTCTTCCGTCCATGCGAAAGTTCTTCCAGGGATTCGGAGTCGGTGATTGTGCTTAGCTCCTGCGTCAGTGCTTCGCGCCCATACAGATACACACCGGCGACGACGACACTTGCAGAAATCGCGAGCGCCAACACCGACTTGCGACCGAAAAGCATGCGTGAGGCGTATATTCCCACACAAACTGCGGCTGCCAGAGCCACTGCGGCGACACCACCGCGGGACAACGTCAGTAGACCTGCTAGTGCCACGAGAGCAACGATGACCACAGTCGCCGGCTTGCGTAGCTGCCGCCACTCGCGTTGGACCAAGTTGCGGCCGATACCAGTATGCCTTTTGCTGCCGTGTTCGGACCAGACGCCATACGTCCACCAACACAGCGGGCCGATTCCAAGGGCCAAGAAATGTGCGCAGTGATTCTGGTTGACGAACGGGCCTTTGACGGCCCCGCGTGAATCGCGGAAGGGATGCTCGTAGATCCACAGGTACCGCCCGTTCCCGGCGAAGTATTGTACGAGTCCGATCACAGCCAGAAGCAACGCCGCCAGCGCAATCCACCGCATCCATCGTTCGATATCCTCCAGACGCCGGATACGCTGAACCACCAGTAGAAACAGCATGGCGTAGCAGAGATACATGGTCAGGCCCTCGCGAGTCGCCTGAGGGATCAGCGATACATGTGACCATGCTCCGAGCCTGGCACCCATGGCCCCCTCGGGCGACCAGACAGGCAGGATCTCCGTGAGCGATGGGGACAATCTCGTCAAGATCGAGTATGGCAGCGGGACAAGCTGAAGAAGGACAACCAGCATCCCGAGGGCAATCAACACTACGGATCCGCTTGGTATCCACCGTCCAGATTTGGCCTTGCACTGGCCAATCAGCCAGGTCAAGGCCGTCGCACAGACGATAGACACGAGCACCAATCTGCCCAGCGGATGACGCCCGCCCATGAATAGCGGTGCAACGAAAAGGACGGCGAGCAGACCGGTATCGACAAGCTGCAGCGCCACGCCGTCGGCCGGATGGGCCAACGGTTTGCCGAGGCTCTTCGCGTCGGACCTGTTTTCGGGACGAGCAGTCGCGGCCGAAGGAGCCGCACGTTCACGTCGGCGCCGACCAGAATGAGAACTCGACCGGTGCCGCTTGCGACTTTGCCGCGAGCGTCCCTGGGAAGCATCCGTGCGTTGGCTCATTATTAATTCCTTGGCCGTTGCACCGGTACCTCGGTGCATTCGCTTTTGTACGTTGGCCTTCCAAGGCCGACGGGGATTGGACGGCTTTGGAAAGCCATCCTACTGACAAACTCAATTGCACGCGGTACTACGCCGCCCGCCTGGGGACGATCTTCGAGCCGGAGGGCTGTTCGGCACCGTCGGCCGGGGACGGCGACTCGTTATCGGCTTCGTCATCTTCGCCATCGCCGTAGCCGTAACCATGCCCATGCCCATGCCCGTATCCGTATCCGTAGCCGTAGCCATAACCGTACCCATAGCCATATCCGTACCCACCGTATCCATAGCCATCGCCCTTTTCCGAACCGACCCGGTTCGCCACGATGCCGATGATGCCAACGCCGATGGCCTTCAAATCGCCGACCGTCCGGAGTACCATTCGTCGGTGGTTTTTCCTGGGTTGAATGACGATGACCAGACCGTCGGTAAGTCTTCCCACGATCGCGGGCTCGCTGGCCACGGCCAGTGGCGGGCAGTCGACGATCACCTGATCGTACTTCGCCTCGGCCCATGCCAAGACCTCGGACAGCCTGGGACTGCTGAGCAACTCGGCCGGATTCGACGGTCTGGGGCCGCTGGGCAATATGTCCAAGCCATCGATACCGGATGGCGTAACACGTTCGTCACACGCGGTCGCCGTGTCCTCCTCGGACCGCAACACATCGGCCAGTCCACCGTGGCCACGAAGCGCGAGCAGCTTGGTGAGACCGGGACGTCGCAGGTCCGCATCCACCAGCAGCGTCTTCTTGCCGGCCTGGGCATAGGAAGCGCCCAAATTCGACACGACCGTCGTCTTGCCGTCTTCCGGCTGCGTGCTGGTAACCGCGAAGATCTCTTTGGCCTCGCCCGAGAATGCCAATGTGGTCCTCAAGGTACGGAACGGTTCACTCTCGGTGGACTGCGGTGCAGCATGCACCGCCAGCGCTTCGATCCCTGTGGCAACACGTGCTGTCAGTTCGCCAATCATCGCTAACGCCGGCACACCCAATTGTTCCGTCAGCTCTTCGGGCGAGCGGAAGCGATCATCAAGCACATCCATGCCATAAACGACGGCCAATCCGGCGAGCAAACCGAGAAGGGCCGCGATAGTCAAAGTTCGTATCGGCGACGTTTTTGGGAGAGGCCACCCGACGGTCGCCGGTTCGTTCAGCACGGCCAGACTTACCTGCGCTTGATTCGTAGAGATATCGACCCGCGCAAGTCGGGAGAGGAGCGTGCTGTGCAACTCGCGCAGCAACGAGGCTTCGCGTTTGGCGATAGAGATTTCCGACAGGCGATCGTTCGTCTCCATGGCTTCTTCTTTAGCATTTTCATAGGCGGTGCGCATTGTCGTTTCTCGTTCCGATTCGACAGCCAGGCTCTCGGCGAGCAGTTTCAACAGCCTTTCGCGCAAGTCTCGCTGGTTCATGCCGTCAAGCAGTTTGGCTCGAGCCATAGCAAGGTATTGGGCATCGCCCCGGATGCTCTCTTCCAGCTTGACCACATTGGGGTGAGCGGGGCCGTAGTAGCGACGGAGCGCTGCCAGGGATCGCTGATTTTCCTGTACGTTTTCCTGCACCGCGGCCAACGCTTCTTCGTTCTCCAGCTCCATCAGTACATCGATGTAGCGGCCATCGAGAATGGACTGCAGTGACTTGAGATGAGGTGTCAGGTTCCCACCGTTTTCGATGGTCTTTCGCGCAGTTCCCAGCGCGGCCTCTAATTGCAGGCGTCGCCGCTGGACTTCGCTGCAGGATTGGTTCAGGTCCAGAGCTCGCTGAACAAGCGGATGAACCGGTCCCCCGTCTTCACCTACGCTGAATTCGCCGGCGCTTCTTTGAGCTTCCAACACCTCTCGTTCCTTGCGGAAAAGACGGGTTTCCAATTCGACACGCTCCTTATCGAGCCGGTTGACAAGATCCAGTTCCATACTCTGTTGGTTATTGTCCAGGAATTTCTGAGCGGATCGAACGATGGCATTCAGCACGACACCTGGAACGTGAGGTTTTGTGGACTCGCAACTGATTTCGATGATATTGGATGACAGTTCTTGACTTACGACAAGCATACCCCGCAACTGCCTCGACCATTCCTCTCTTGGTGACTGACGGTTGATTTCGGGAGGGAAAGGCTTCAATGTCTCAACAGCCGCTTCCAGAATTGAGTCGCTGACCAGGACCCGGCTATACGTCGATAGCGGAACTTTGGCGTCGGAATAAGAATGCTTTCCGGTGTCGGGGCTGTTCTGCCGGAGCAGCAAGGAAATGGTAGACTGATAGACCGTGGGCGAGTTCTGGTCCGACATGAGTTTCAACACGCCCAAGCCGGCGGCAACAAGAATGCTGACCATGACGACGTACTTGTGACGTCGCGCCACCGAAATGAAACGCAGCGCACCTCTCAGCATCTGCGCCGTACTGTCACCGCCACCGCTTGGTTGTAAGTCGGACGAGTTTTCGTGCATGCTATCTCAGATTCTTGAGGACACCTAATACCCGCCCGTTCCCACTCTGGCCGCAGCGAGCCCCACGCCGAGAAGGGCGTTTACTGTGTCGATGGTGAATGTGATCGGGTTCTCCTCGACACTGATAATGTCGTTCGCCGCCAAGAGGATGTTCTCGGAGTGGTCCTTCTTGGCTTTGCGAATCGAAGCACCAATCGTGACCGTTTCGTCGCTGCCGGGCAGTCGTCGGATCACTTTCATTCTATCGGCGATCCAAATGGAGTATTTTGGGCCCCCGGCCTTGGCCAACGCATCGAGCAAGCGTATTGGGCGACCGGGAGGCAATGGCATGATCTGGTTGCCGGTCAATCCCATGACAGTGATGTATCGCTTCGGCTCTTCCAAAACCGTGACAATGGCACCGTGGTTAAGATGTTGATCGATGGACGACGCGGCCGAGCCTGGAGTCGCGAGGACATCTAGCAGGTTCAGCCACACGGGCCCTGAATTCGCACCCAATGGACCGCTGCCTGCGGGCATGCCGTGTGGCGCGGGATTCTGGATTTCGACAATCGGGCTGGCGCCCTCGCTGATGCCTCCGGCCGCCACTAACGCGGCGGTCAACGAGCTAGAACCGGCCGGCAGTTGATGGGTTCCCGGCTTCTGGACGGCGCCCATGACGGTCACTTGGTTCATCTTTCGTTCCGCGAACGCCAAGGAAGCGGCAGGATTCACATACACCCCGCGGCGCATACTTGCTTCGCGAATCGCGTAGGCGGCCGCCAAGGGAGTCAGCCCTGCCACGTGGAGCGGCCCGACAAAGGGAACGGCGAGTGAACCGTCTTCGGCGACCTCGATCTCCTCGTTTGTTGAGCTGTCGCTCTCGTCGCCTGCGCTGAGCGTCACCTGCAACTTGTCTCCCGGATGGATCATATCATCGCCGGCAACACAAGGGCCCAATCGTGTCAATGGGAACGAGTCCAGGGCGACACCCTGCGGCGCGGCCAACTCCGGCGGGAGGCTGCTTGCCCGATACACGCCATGGTGGCATCCCGTAAGGGTGAGGAACATTGCGCACCAAGAAAATCTAGACAAAGAACTCCGCCCGCCGGGCGGAAATCCCAGATCGCGTTTTGTGTGGGAAATCATTACAGGCCTCACCCAAATCATTACTGCTGCAGAGGTTGATTTTCGGGATTTGGACAGTCACGCTGCCGTCCGCGACGCAGATCCGTTCGCTTTCCGATCCGAAGCGGGGAACTCGAACCCCAGCGTCGGCTCGTCGTCAGGCTGCTATTCGCTTGCGATATCGTTCGGGGAAGTCCGGACGATGCCGGTCAACAATGTACGGCCCCAGCACGACTGCATCCATGTCGGTACGCAAGAAGCAGCTAATCGCTTCGGCGGGCGTGCGCACAATCGGTTCATTCTCGTTCAGCGATGTATTTAGAACGAGCGGCACACCCGTTCTCTCGTGGAACCGCGAAATCAACGCGTGATAAAGTGGATTCGAATCCTTCGACACCGTCTGAAGTCGCCCACTACCGTCAACGTGAGTCACGGCGGGAATCTGCGCACGTTGATCGGGTCGAATCGGAAACACTTTCTCCATATAGGGTGCCGCTTCGTCGACTTCGAACCAGTCGTCGACGTGCTCCTCCAGGATGCTCGGAGCAAATGGGCGGAATCGTTCGCGAAACTTGATCCGCAGATTGATGATGTCGCGCATATCGGTTCTGCGCGGATCGGCCAACAAGGTGCGGTTGCCCAGTGCGCGAGCGCCAAATTCCATCTTGCCTTGGAACCATCCGACGACCTTTCCCTCGAGCAAGAGATCGACCGTTCGGTCCAATAGCTCTTCCCCTCCGCAGGCTTCAAAGGGCAGCCCGATTCCTCGGATCGCAGCGGCGCACGTATCACCGTCCGCTTCGCAGCCCCAGTAAGCGTGGTTCTGCACAAATGATCGCGTGTTACCCAGGATCCGGTTCCAAACATAGAAGGCCGCGCCGAAGGAAGTCCCGTTGTCCGCGGCACCGGCTGGGATGTAAGTCTCTTGAAACGGCGTTTCCGCCGTAACTTTGCCGTTAGCGACCGAGTTCATTGCGACGCCGCCCGTCAGACAGACGTTCGGGCACCACGTCTTTGCGTGAAGGCGATTGAGCAAGTGCATGATGATCTCTTCGGTGACAACCTGCAACGATTTGGAAATGTTCTCGTGTCGCTGCGTGCACTCTTCACCCTTCTTCCGCATTGGGCCAAGCTGCTTTTCCAGGAGCAGGCTATGGAACGGCTGCACAATCGGAGCACCGTCATTCCACGTCATGCGAACGCCTTGCTTGTGATGCGTGAAATAGTCGAGGTTCAACTCGAACGTATCACCGACAGGCCGCACCATCTTTCGGAACAGATCGGCAAATTCGGGTTCGCCGTAGGGCGCAAGGCCCATAACCTTGTACTCGTCGCCATAGAAGGGAAACCCAAGGTACATGGTGATCGCCGTATAGAGAAAGCCAAGCGAGTGCGGGTAGTGCACCCGGTCGTGCTCGGTCCAATCGGTTCCTTTTCCGTGAGCAGTCAGCGTGCTTGTAAAATCTCCCATTCCATCAATGGAGAGGATAGCGGCCTCGTCAAATGGCGAAATGAGGAATCCGGCAGCCACGTGTGCCTGATGATGCTCGATGCGGTGAAACTTGGCCTTCAATTCGGACCTGGCAACGCCCACGGCATTGGCGAACTGCTCTTCCAAGCCAACGGTCTTCCCCTGTCGCCGGAACCGGTCCAGGAGTGAATCCAGTGACGGTCGGTTGCGAAGGACGAACCCAATGCGTTTGAGGAGATTAGCCCTAGGATCAAACGAGACCGCGACGTGATCCAGGTCTTGGGCGGCCAGACCTGCTGTTTCGAGACACCAACGAGTGGACTCGGCCGGAAAGCCTGCCCAGTGTTTGATCCGATTAAACCGCTCCTCTTCGATGGCGGCCACGAGTTCTCCGTCACACACGATCGCCGCGGATGCGTCACCGTGGTAAGCATTGATGCCGAGAATCGTTGACATGACCTCCTCCTGTTTCGGTGTCGCGACTTGGCTGGATTTGGTTCTTCTGCGCATGCATTGCGTTGCGTCACGAAGCGACGCGTGATTTGCCGTTACTCAATCACCCGATATCACGCAGCAGCACGCCATTGCCCCGGTCCTCGGATTCCTCGGACGCAGGTAGGCATTTCGCGTTGCCCAACGAGCCAGAGATAGACTGCCTCCAGACTCGCAGCTACCGACTCACGTGTGAATGGTCGTGCAAGTTCCTGTCCTCTGTGCCCCATCGCCGCACGACCGGACGTTGGCATCGCCATTGCTGCTGAAAGCGTCTGTTCCAAATCGTCGACGGTGGGAGGAATCCACCAACCGGCCCGTGCCGATGGCAATGCACTCCATGGTGTACCCGTGGTCGTAACGATGGGCAGTGAAGCCATCATGGCTTCGACAATCGCGACACCGAAATTCTCGAAATCGCTCGGCATGACAAAGAGATTAGATGCCTGGAATACGGCCGATTTCTCTCGCTCATCCAACGGTCCGGTGAAGCTGACGGTTGCAGCACATTGACTTTGGCTTACGAGCCTTTCAAGACGATTGCGATACTGTTGCTCATCGGGGCCTGCCAACACCAAATGCCACTGGTTATGTTCGTTCGACAGCCTGGACCAGGCACGGATCAGCCGTTCGAGCCCTTTGACCGGATGGAGACGGCCAAGATAGAGAAGGCACTGTTTCTGAGCGGGAATTCGGAGTGTCGATAAGAGAGCCTCCCGCTCCGAACTAGTAAGGGAAACCGGCGGCGACGCGGGCATGGGAATCACCGCAACCGGGGCCTTCACGCCAAAGGCACGAATATCGCCGTACTCTTCTTCGGACGTCGCGTGAATGCAGGCAGCTCGCTGCAGAGCCTCATTTTGGAACCACCATGCCACAAGGCGTTTCTTCCATTGACGACGGCGAAAAGCTTTTGAAGTTAAGGTCCCGTGGACCGTAATGACATGAGGAATCTGGCGATTCTGTGCGATCCGGTAGGCCACGCGATTTACGTCTGACCAAAGACTGTGAGAGTGGACAAGGCTGAACCTGGGGGCGTTTAGGTACAGTTGCTTGTATAGCCCCCGTGCGGAGCGAAAGCCGAAGAAACGAGATGTCCGACTCGAGTACGTCTTGACCGTTGGTTCCACTGCGACGGCTGGTCCGTCCGAAGACAATTGTGGGTGGAAGATCGCTTGGTCGTGCCCCCTCAGCGATAGCCCCGCTGCAATTCTCGCTACACAAACAGCGGGGCCGCCAGTGAATTTTCCCAGGTAAGGGATAAGATGTGGGATGAACAACGACATTATGAGGAAATCGCTGTTACTCCAGAAGGTGATTCACAACGCTTGCCAAGTACGACCTGCGCGAGCCGCTCTTGAACCGTGGTATCCCGATATGCCTCGGCGTTCGTTCGCAACTCATTGCGGCCGAAAGGAAGCCGATTTTCCAAGAAAAGACGCATCTTGACGGTAAGTGACTCGGCCGACGCGTCGTCAGTCAGCCAGTCCTGCCTGAATCGCCCCATCACTTCCGGGATTGCGCCGACGGGAGTGGCAATCACTGGCGTACCCGATGCGTGTGCCTCTAGCACGATTAATCCGAAGCACTCCAATGCCTGCGTTGGGAGCACGAAGCAGTCCGCGGCTGCGTAGGCGTCGGGGAGATCTTCGTCAGGGATTCGACCAAGAAAAGAGACATGGTCCGCAAGGCCGTATTGAGTACAAAGAGCCTGTAATTCTTCTCTTAGCGGACCAGTCCCCCCTAGTATAAGCCGGAACTCGAAGCCCTGCTGCCTCAGACTCCGGCACGCTTCAACTAGATTGCCCAATCCCATCCGCCTCTCCAGCCGACGCACGCTCAGGAAAATGGGGATAGAAGAATCCCACACGCCTCCCAATCGGGCTCGCGCGATATCGCGATCAAGACTGCTTCCAAAGCGGTCCAGGTCGACCCAACCAGGAACAACGGTCGCTTTGGTCCCGACTTGGGAACGATACGCTTCGCTGATGAATTCGGCGGAGTACGCGGAGTCGCACTGGATGGCATGGCTGATTCGGTAGATTCGTTTCTCCAGAATTCCGGCCATGCCCACAGCCAGCTTTTTCTTGAGTGTTTTGTTAGCGGCAATGGCCGTCCTGTACTCCTCCGCAAACGGAGAATGGACGCTATAGACCATGCGCGTATTGGCTCTCGTGGCACCCAGGCCGTTTGCCGCCCCCAAAAACTGCAATGGGGAATGCCCGTTTAAACAGACTACCCTTTCTCGCTTGCAGATCATCCTGACTTGTTTTGCACTGCCCCGAAGGTGCGCAAGAAGGTTTCGAATCCCCGGGCCTTTTACCGTTGGGAATGGGTAACGCCAGATCGAAATCCCACGTCGTTGGACGGGGTTAGCGGCGATTTCCTGGGAGGACCCGCAAACAAAATGGACTCGAATCCCGCTTTGCGCGAGGTACTCGGCGAATTCCCCAGCGAGCTTGAAGGCACCGCCCATATACTCGTGATGGATGGCGTGACAGGCTACGATTACTGATTTCGACATGGACGGTATTCTCTGGGCGTACGATACCGGTTCGATGACCCGGTGGGAGACGGCGGCAGCAGCGCACGACGAAAGACCGGAAATGCGATCCAGACGCCCATTATCACTAGGCATGCCTTAACGGGCCAGCCGAGCACCTCGAGGCCTTCTTCTGCTTTCATTAAGGGAAAACAGACATAGGGCAGTACACACCACCACAACGGCGACTTGAAAGCCAGATTGCAGAACACCCGAAAGAACAGAGCGAGCACCAATGCGTAGAACCCACACCCAATGATCCCGCCCATAGACCCGAAATTGGCATACATCTCGCCCGCGTAACCAAGATTCATGCTCGTAGAGTCATTCAATCGATATCCGGCGTAGCGGTCCATCTTCATCTGGCCTCCTACCACAATTTTGTTTGGTGCCAGGAAGCGAGGTAACAAAGCCCCCATCATTGCCTCTTTCAACGTTCCTCCTTGCGCAAAGGGCTCGTACCGGGGAACATGTTGCATGACCCGGTTGACAATCCAGCCTTGGTTGTAGCGCACCGCCAAGACTCCGAGAGATGCTGTATCCAAGCCGCCAGTCGCCGTTCTTCTCAAGTTCTCAGATACAGACGAAACCCACAAAGACACTTTGCCTGAGGCTGTCATTTGCTGTCGCCCACTGTCCACCCAAACATAGCGCCGAAGCTCCAGCTTTGACTGCTGCAATACGGGCAGAAGCAGTGCAGCCAGAATTCCAGCCGCAATAATAGTGCGCCACGAGGGAGTGCGTGAGTAGACCCAAATAGCGAAGCTCCAAGCAACGAAGAGAATAAGAGAGTGGAAGAACGCAATCCTGGTGGCGAGCACAACCTCCGCTCCCAGCATCAACGCAAGACGCCAATGCCATCCTGGACTCTTGCAGAGTATGTGGCCGTACACCCCAATGTAGCGCAGATTGCTAATCAGCACCAACACGAAACCGAAATACGGAATCACTAGAATGCGAATGATACCCAGACCAAGGAAGCCGATGACAATCAATAGATCAAAGAACTGCAACAACTGCGGGGACCGCTGAATCCGGCCTTGTCTCTGTGGCCGGAGTTTTGCCATCCCCATCCCCCAGCCAACGGCCGTCGCGACTATCACCGGCGCGGCGTATGCAAGATACTGCGGCAGGCATGCGCCAATGTCATGCTCAGGATTGCGGGGTGGGTACGCGCGCGATACCCATGCCGCAAGAACATATTGCAGCGCCGCTATCAATACCGCGAAGTGGGGAAATGGAACAACAAACACCGAGGCGTAGCGCATGTGCACGACAGTGACCGCCATGACAAACAGCGTCACTCCGATCCAAGCTGATATTGCCGTATACCAGGGCGCAAAGACAATGGCTGTGGCCAGGCCGACAACAAACGCCAGACACCACTGACGGCTCGTTAATAGCATGAAACAACTATCGTGTGTCATGGTGATCGCAAATCGCTTGTGCAGCGGCTTCGTAAGTAGATCCGTTGGCAGCGCACCGTAGATGTCCTGCCTCGGCAATCCTGAGGCGATCTTCGGGGCTGCGAAGGTAGCGTTCGACTTGCTCGGGCAAATCACCGGCAGCATTGAAGGTCGCAACCTCGTGCTCTACCGAGAAGTGGCTGTGCAACTCGGCAGAATCCTCATGAAGCATGAATCCGCCGGCCGCCGGAATCTGCCACGTACGTACGGTGACGAGATCGCCAACCTCAGTTCCACCCCCGGCCTCGCTGAGCAGTCCAAGATTGATCTTCGAAGCGCGATAGATGACGCATAATTCGTCTCCATAGGCGCCTCGCGCCTGCCAGCATTCTTTTACTTCTCGCTCTGCTCGTCTCCAACCTGGTCCCCAAATGCGAAGGTCGATATCACGACAGCCTCGGAGAATTGCGGCAATCAGAGATTCCTTCTTCGGTGACCAGCAACCCACGAAGGAAACATCGCAGCCGTACTGGGTCTTCATGCGATCCGTGGGAGAAATGATGCGGTGCACCTCAGGATCGAATCCGTGGGATACCAACTTCATCTGCTTCACTCGACGATGCAGGCACGAATCCGCCAGGTGGTAGGACTTGGTCGTAAACAGGCAGTCGTAAAACGGTAGGCACCTACGGATCTCTGGACCATGGTCAAGGAAACTTACATCTGGATAAAAGCAATATATCGGGATCCCCTTCTCCCGGAGTTGATTAAGCGTGGACGACCGGAGCAGCGTCCCCTTGAACACAAGCACGAAATCAATCGCAGCGTTGTCGACGTGACTCAAAATGGCTTGATTGAAATTCTGCGCAAACAAGGGACGCGCTAAGCGTCGTAATGCACGCAAAGGCAGCGTGGACCATTGAAGAGGGAAAAAGTCCTCCCCCGTCACCTCTATCAACGCGTTTCCAGATCGCCGCAGAGCCATAGCCAAAGCGCGAGCGTCGGAACCCCACCAATCCGCGCCCAAGAACAGGATAAGATTGCGGGCCGGGTCTTTAGATTGGCAGCGCCACTTTCCCGCGAGGTGCGTGAATACACCAGCCCGAAACGCAAGCGAGGGATTCGTCGTAACATCTTCTCTCGCCGGGGTTTGGCGCTGGTGTAGATATCGAAGTGGCGCTGTCCAATTGATTGTCATTCTTAATTTCGGGTCGCGTATGCTATCGGTGCTTCGTTAGGCGATCGTATGTGAGCACACTTTCTAGGAGATGCTCGGACGACATAGTTTCCGGTCGATTGTGCAGAAACTGCGAGAGCTCAGGTGCTCAAACTGATTCTGCCAACTACCTCCGTATTCACGAGCGTGCGAGAAGTTCTCGTTGAAGCTGACATGCTTCACGCGGTCAAGGAAATCAGAAGGAAATGCCTCGGGGTCCACAAAGAAAGCGTTCACCCCATTGGCCTCGACAGTCACGTAGCGATAACCAAACTCTTCGAACAACGTTCTCCATCCCGTCAACGAGCAGCCGTAATAGAGGCTTTCGCCATGACGGTTGACGACGCAGAAATCCTCTCGGTATGGGATTGTAATGGCCTGGTCAGGGCCAAGAGCCGAGTTGTATTCAACAACGCAGATTGCCGGCCGCATCCCCGACAAGAGAATCGCTCGAACTACATAGAAGTCATTACCGTCGATATCGACCGAGAGGACATCGGGGTTTGTATGCAATACACGACTCTGCAGAGCGGCGGCACTTTCCTGATTGACAAATTCGCAAGCGATCGACACGCCATAGTTCAGAGACGCAAAGAGATCGCGGCAGCGCTGCGAGGCAACCGGATCGCCGTCGATCCAAAGCCCACTGTAACGTCTGGCAATGGACAACCAAGCGGTGTTGTTTTCGAGTCCGTCCGAGGCGCCGATTTCCACGAAATATCGATTGGCACGCCCGAGCTTCTGCACAAGAACATCGATGATCCCGTCTTCACCGTTTTGGCTAAAACCGGAAAACTCCCAAGTGGATGGGCCTGTTATATCTAACTTACGCGAGCTGCTCGCCGCCGCGCCTCGCGACAAGGCAAACTGAATACGTTGCATCCCGCGCAGATTGTAGAGGTAACGTTGCGCTTTACGAATCATATGATCTATAACCCCGATTCTCATGTGCTCTTTGGGCCGTTTTCATCCCCAGCGACAAGCGGCAACGATCGATTGTGCCCACTCGGCCTCCGTGGGAACCTTGGGCAGAGTCTGGGGTGTAATCTCGCTGCCCAGAATCCGCGCGTTCATGCTGAGAATTGCTCGTTGAAGGCTGGCCGATCCACCATCGCAAATCTCTGCCCACGGCGTTCCCTCTAGAATCTCCGATACCCCTGAGTCCTTGTTCAGTATTACAGGAAGCCCGCGGCCTAGGCTTTCCAAAGCAGGGAGTCCGTATCCTTGCCGGGCGGGCATCAGGAATATTGACGCGCGGCGGTAGATAGCGTCCAGGTCCGCGTCTGACACCCGGCCATGGAAGTGAGTGCGTGCCGAAACTCCCAACTCATGAGCAAGCCTCTTCAAGGGTTCTTCTTGAGTACCTGACCCGACAATATCCAACTCCCACGAAACCGTCCCACCAAACGGAGCGGATGCCGATTCCGAAGCCGACAGAGCGTCAAGAATCCAATCCAGCCTCTTGTTGGATTCCAGACGGCTGACCGACAGAAGTCGCATCGGTTCATTCGCTGCAACCTGCCGCGCAGGTTGCCAGGAGTCAGTACGAACTCCTGGGCGAATTACGTTCGCTTCGACGCCATAAAGACATTCCAGTTCGACCTTGATCGCATGCGTCATCGCAATCACGGTTGCGGCTTTTCTCACCCCCCGACGATTGATTCGATGAACGGCCTCGGCCCACAGTTTTCGCCCGACACTGACATCAGCCCGTTCAAGAGGAAACACATCCGCTTTTCGACTGCTCCAGGCCCATTTACTTAGATCCGTTGGAAGCAGACTGGGAGGATCCGTCAAATGGAGACAATAACCTGCAGGTGCGAAAAGCCCCGCGTAAAAAGCACCGTTAAGGTCGAAGATCAGAACTGGAGGTCCACTCGACGAGCGATTCTCGCGGAGCAGTCTGTTCAGTGCCCAGGCCTCGCGAAGCGGATTTCTCGGTGCTCGTATGGCCTCGACCTTCAGGGGCCAGTCGGCATAACTCGCCAAGTCAATTGCATCGCAGAAGCAACACACCCTATGTGGTGAGCGATTCTCATGCAGGAACTTAGAGAGTGATAGAACAAGCCGCTCCACACCGCCGAAGGCGGTGAGAAACGGGACGAAGATTGTTGCCTCTGTCATGTACTTCGCTCAAAGAGACGCAGCAGTAAGCAAAACGACGGAACGAATCAGACCAGTGAAGCCCTAATTAGTCCGCCGCCGGTAACCTCTCAACGCCGATTCAAGCTGCACCCATGTACAGCCGCGTTAGCCCGGCAGCGGAATTCTGTATGGAAAAGGCGGAAGCTCCGACTGCCCGATTGCAGTATGAAGCGTCGAGACGCGGCTTACATGCAAGACGAATGGCCGCTCCTGCCCACTCTGAAACGCTCCGGGAAAGGGAGAGGAACTGTACCAGTTCGGGCAAGACGACTGCCTCCTCGGGAACTGTGTCGGCCGCGAGAACCGGAAGTCCGGCAGCCTGCGCCTCTACCGCAACCATCCCCAAGCCCTCCCCCACCGACGGAAAGAGAAACAAGTCCGCACCAACCATCAGCTTCGGGATGTCTGTGCGCAGGCCGATGAAACGAATCTCTGCCGACCGTCCCCACTGTCGGACTTTATCCTCGAAGTCGGATCTGGCTGCGTCTCCTCCTCCGGCGAACAGGAAACGGAAACGCTCATCGGATTCGAGGCAGCAACGCGCGATCTCAAGAGCGAACGCCGGGTTCTTCTGATTCAGTTTCTGGTCAGCATTTGAATCAAGACGTCCGGCAAACAAGACAATCTTGACGCTCGGGTCCCAGCCGAATTCTCGGCAGATCTCCGCGTGGTGGGATTGGCGGTCTGCGTGGAAACGGGAAACATCGAATCCACAATGCGTCGCTCCTCGATTGATTCGTGCGAACGGAGGGCGGTCGTACCCGTATTCGTGAAGCAACTGGTTCGACGTCCCCACAATTCCAGTAGCATAACGAGCGACCAAACGACGACCGACCGAAACCGAGGCTCTCCTCAACGGTCCGGTGATGTAGTTTTTCATGTGCAGAATGGGATTGTGCACGTGAACGAGCCGGACCGGCGGAAGACAGCCCGCCGCGAGACCGAAATGAAATCCGGCAGCATAGTCCTGATGGTCATGAACGGCCGCGTAACGACCCCGCTTCAATAGCTGCCGAAAGGCAGAAGTGAAGCCCCGCAGATTCCTCCGGCTAAACGGGAGGTGGTACAATTGTGCTCCCAGTGCCTGCGCTTCCGCATCGAAGACGCCAGGCTCCCCGCCGGTCAGGCAGATGTCGAACTCCAAATCGACCGCGAGATCGCGCGAAGACGCGTGGATATATTGCAACAACGCCATGAGCCAAGTCTCAGCACCGCCCACTCCGAGACCCTGAAAGACCTGCAAAACGCGGCACGCTTGTCGCGGCCCCGACCACTCTCTAGGGCGCGGCGTCACCGCCGAACCTAATGGCTGAGAGAACGTTGGTGCATTTCCGCTCATGATCGTCTCTGGAATCTCTAAGTTCATGAAGCTCTGCGAATGCGATCGTTGCTGTAGAAGAAACCTCGCACTGCGTACGCAAACATGGCCACCCCAAGCATGACGCCAAGGAACCTGGATGTCTCTTTGACGACGCGTCTGCTAACGAAGAGCATGTTGTCGTGATGTGGCCAATTGCAATTAATGACCGTGTAGCCCGACTGTCGAAGTTTCGAAATCACACGGCGAACATCACCTTCCAACCCGGGATCAAGAAAGTCGTGAAATTCTACGGACATCTGCCCCACACGATTCAGGTCGTCATCAGAGAGACCCATCAGGATTTCGATTTCAGCACCTTCGACATCGAGTTTCAACAAATCGACGTATTCCACGCCCTTTTGTTCGAGATAGTCGTTGAGCGTGAAACACTCAACGGTCGATTCCTCTGACTGGCCGTACTCTTCGGAGATTTCAGGGAAGATGCTGCTGGCTTCCGGGTTCGGCGACAGCGAGAACCTTCGTGAACCCGTAGTCCCCGCGATTGCGATTCGGTCAACCTGATCGGCCGGCAAACACGACGGCACCCTTTCGTTCGGCTCCGCGCAAAAAACCGGGCATCCGAATTCCCGTTTGAAAAAGTGCGCGAACTCGCATTTATGTGCACCCAAATCGACAACGACGGAATCAGGACCGATCGGGCGAATCCACGCGGAATGATCTCGAACTGTAATCAGCCCGGTGATCCCTTCAAACCTTACACGAATGGCTCTCGCTATCGTTCGTAAGAAAGGCAGCATTAATTGATTCCGATTATCTTGAGCGAATCGCATTCAAAAAGTGTGGAACGGCATGTGTGTAATAGAGGCAGCTACTTCGATTGCCACCACAATAGTGTCCGGCAACGACTTCAGATGACGACGGATCCGGGCAGATATCATAGCCATCAGAGAGAGGTCTTGAGTCGCTTAACGTGTGCTCAATCGCGTGTAGGGTCTGCTCAACAAACCACGAGTATTTGTTATTCTCGATTTGACTTAGGAAGCAAGGATGTCCAAGATGCTCTTCGATACGTGAGAACTTGATGTGCTCATTACTATGCACCAGAATTCCCGCACAAAGAGTTTCGAGACACTTCTTGCCCGTGAGATCTCTAAGCAAGCCAACGTCGGCGCAGTAGTTTGGTCCTGAAGTATCGACGGAATGGAGCGGGGGTGCGTCTGGCCTGCCTTGAAGTGCCTTGACCACTTTAACCGGCTCTCGCAGGAATAGCACATCCGAATCCATTAGCAGGAATGGGCGTCCTTCGGAAAACACCGATGGATCGAAAAGTTTGATGGACATCGGAAAGGAATCTCTCAATCGCTGGCATAGTTTCAACCCCCTTCGTCGAAACTCTCTTCTCATCCTCTGATCCGCGTCGCTACGGGAAACGATGATTGCGTTCGGAAGTGCTCTTTGAAGTGTTTTGTTCAGACTGAGGTCTAGTGTTCCATCGTCGTGAAGACAAATCGAAGGTGGGACCGGAAAGAGCCGTGCTGCGGAGTAAAGCCCGATAAGGCCCTCATGGAACCTTCGGCGATTGACAAGCATATGAATTCGCGGTCCGGTTTCTGCGCATTCGATCGGTTCAAGCTCCCGGATCTGTCTCGGAAGTTCTTGGCGCGCCATTGCGACCCTCGCCGAACGGACAACGCCTATGGCAAACAGTCGATTGATGCGGAGCAGCATCCGCCCAATCCCCAATTGCCGAAGAAGTTCGCGTGTCATTCGGTTCACCTTGTTGAAACTGGGGTCTTCAGGAGTTATCAGTTTTGGTAAAGCGCCATCAATCCGGATACGCTGCTTGTGAGCGATAAGTGCGAGCGTTCGACCTTCCTCAGGCATGCTTGACGGTCCGGGGAAGGGCTGGACAGGATCTCCGCCGCCCTCCGAGCCCAGCCCTTCGGGCCCCGACTCAAAGGCACGACGTGCGAGAGCTCGGGGACGACGACGGCCTCTTCGGTAGCTCCCAAAGAGAGAACCATCGGCAGGCCGGCTGCCTGCGCTTCGACTACCGCCAATCCGAGACCTTCTTTTGTCTCTTCGATGTTGGGAAAGACGAGCAAGTCGCTGACCTTCATAATCCGTGCGATATCGTCTCGCCAACCGAGGAGCCGAATTCGGTCGAGCAGAGATTTCTGCTTGGCGGCGTTTTCCAACTCGCTTTCCAGCAAGCCCGTTCCGATGAAGCAGGCGACGACTGAGGAATCGAGTTTCGCCAGGTCTGCAAGCATGTCCAAAACAAACAAGGGATTCTTGTACGGGATCATACGCCCCACGAAAAGCAGAATTCTCGCGGAAGCAGGGAAGTCGAGAGAGTGGCGAAACTCGGCGGGATCTGGCTCCGCAGTAAACGGCCGGGTGTCAGTGCCACAAGGCAGAATCACATCATGCCCTACGCGTGGAGGCTTGTTTTTCAGGAACGTTGCCAGAGTATGGTGCGAGATGCCCACGATGCGATCGGCAAGCTGTAGGCAGGTCCGCCGCATGGGTTCACGAAGCAGGCGTTGCTTCCAGCGTTTGGGAGTGGGTAACCTTTGGGACGCGTTGTGCACGTGCAGGACCCTGCGATCCAAAGCAAGCCCAACGCTGGCCAGAAGTGGAAATGCACTCATAATATCGCCGTGGCAATGCATCACGTTAAAGGAACCGGCCTTGATCGTCCTGCGCAGGGCCTGCATATACTTGGCCTTGGTTGGCCTGAATGGGGAATAAAATACGTCTGCACCAGCCTCTCGAAGCCGCTGGTCCCACCTGCCGGCCTGACCTGAATCGCAATAGAATCCCCAATGAACGTCCTCACTGCGTCGACTACTTTCAAAGAATGCACGAACCAGCCAGTTCTCGATGGCGTTCTGATGAAGACGCTCCACAATGTGGATTACACGGATCATCGGCAGGGGCGGACTGGATGAGAGGGTGCAGGTGGAATCTCTGAAGCGGCGGCGAGCTGGCGAGATGCTATCGCCTTCCGCGGTTCCTACTCGAGACTAGATTTCGGCTATCCTCCACAATCCCAGCGTCTTGCGAGCACCATTTTCAATCTCAAACTGCTCATCTATCGTCTTCAACGGTTTGGGGAAGTTGAAAGGCGGAAGGCACAGATTTATGGGCCGCCATTCGCCGGTCATGATTTCCACATTTTCGTTCAGATTTGCAAACGTCGTTGCCAGCAGGTAGGTTGACTTGCTCCGTTTCAGTTGCTTGGTCGCCTTGAAGATGTCCCGCTTCGAAAAATGCACCAACAGATCCCTGCATAACACCAAATCTACTTCGGGCAAATCATTTCTCAGAATATCGAGAGCCAGGAACTTCACTCTCTCGCTGCCGTATCGTCTAACGTTATCGGCCACCAACTGTTGGACAATATCAGCGCCAATATACCTCTTCAGTTCAAGCGCAACTTCCTTCATCCAGTTGAAATCGCCGCACGGAACATCGAGCACCGTTTCAATCGACAACTCGTCCAAGAGAGCGGGCAACCCTTGCCGTACTGCCCTTGACTGAACCACGTTAGAACCAGGGCCGGATCTCGATTCGTTGTCCTGCCACGCGTTTTCGAGATAGATTCTCGTAAACACGGACTCGGTGCTACGAAGCCTCGAAAGCCCCATCCTCACCTTCCTGACAAAGGGTCCCATACCTGGAATCACATCCTTTATGACAGACTTCACGCGCTGCCTTCCGGCTACTCCGCTTTAGCTGGTCAAGGCCACAACATTCGGCTCGTGGGAGGCGCCGCCACTCGCAGACAAAGCGCGAATCGGTGCGAGAACGCTTTCGACAAAAGCCCTTGTGCCAAACCTTCGAAACGCCAGGCTTCCCAAGTAACGTTTTCCCGCTTCAGCGAACGCTTGCCATTCACCTTCGGAGCAGTCGCGCAGGAATTGGATAAGCTGCTTCGGGCTCTTAAAGTCTTCAGCATCTACAAAGCAGTCAGGGGGGATATGCTGGCCAACGGATCGATTGCCAAGATAGACAGGTACCGCGCCACCCAGCAAGGCATCGAAAATCTTCTCGGAAATATAGCCGCAGTCGTTACGACAGTTTTCGATACAGAAGTTGAATCTGTAATTGCCGATCGTATTCAGCTTATTTGTCTCCAATCGGCCCTTCGCCGACGAGGGGACTATGGTCCTTAGCAGCCCACGTCGGGAAGGCTTCTCGTTCCATCCGTCGCCATACACGTCGATGTCGCCTGGGGCATGAACTTCAAATGCCGCAACCAGGCTTCTTCTGGTGGAAAGAAGCTCCCCCAACGAGAACGCATAGTCTAGCCAATCTCTAACCGAGAACCTCCAGCCCGACCTGATCACGTTAGCGCCCGATTTCCACGAGACGTAGCCTTTGCCGCAAATCAAACTCGCGAGCTTCCTGCGCGAGTAGGGTTTTCCCTCCCTCCAGAGACACGCTTCAGCCGCAGGCAAATCGAAGTGAAAATACCGCACCCCATCTTCCAGCAGATGGTTGTACGACAATACGGCGTCAAACAGCCGGTGATTACTCCTGCTGAACACGTACCGCCGCCCCAAGGGGGATTCGATCGGGAATAGGATGGTCTTGACGTGTGGCGCACTGCGTTTCAGTTCAGCCAACTCGTAGACGCCCTTCGGTAAATCCATGAACACTACGATGTCCGCTGCGTTGGGACGCAGTAGATCGCAGGTCTCAAGTACAATGTTCTCTCTTGCGGCCTCGTCACGGAGCAGTTGAAACGGATACATCCAGTGCTTGTTAGCCGCGTGTGAACCACTGAGAGCGTTCAACGAAAAGAGTCGATTCTTCAGAAACGCTGGCGAATTCGGAATGATTGAGACCTTGACGGGGTCCATCTTACCTACCGGCGTTACGCCGCCTTTGTGCTTTTGGATACTTTGCACGCTGACCAAGTGTCATGTAAGGCACGACAGACTTCCTCCGGAACGGGGGCGTCATCTGGCGTTTGTCGCAACACTTTCAGCCGCGCCCATGCATGCTTGGCTACCAGAGCTGGAAGCGACAGGACAAAGTGCCCCAAGTAGCCGTAGGCATAGGCAAGTTTGAGCACCGGCAGAACGCCGTGACCGCAACGAATCGCTTGGCTTAACTGACGCCAAATGAGGTCTGCGTATTTTGCGGAGTTCTGGACCACGCCACGCCGTCTCAATTGCAGGACATCCCTGAAGAAAGTGAGGTTGGCGCAACACACTAGCGCGTCATTTGACTGGTGCGCTACTGAAACTGCGAGCACACGGTCGAAAAACGCCACGCCGCCGCTGTTTCGCAGCAGCTGGTAATACAGCTCCCAATCGATCATGGCTCCCAAAGACCGATCAAACCCCCCGAGTTCCCAGAAGGCATCTCTCTTCATCAGCCACGCTGTCGGCCCAACGTTTGCGAATGCAAAGATCTCAGAACCCTCCTGATATTCCATATTCTTCACAACCCCGGCGAATGGCAGCGAATAGACACGTGGATTCAAGGGAGCGTGTTCGCTGACTATCACTACCCTGGAAATGATCGCATCTACCCCGGGGTGACGTTGCAACTCTCTGAGCGACTCCTCCAAGCAATTTGGCAAAAGAAGGTCGTCACTGCACAGGAACTTTATGTATTTCCCACGAGCTAATGAGGCTGCCTTGATATGGTTCCTTACAGCGCCGATGTTCGTTTGGTTCCTGCAGTAGACAATTCGTGGGTCATCGAACTCGTCGATGACCTCCCGCAAATTGTCTTCGGAGCAATTGTCTGACACGATAATCTCGATATCGGCGAAAGTTTGCCGAACCACAGAACGCAGGCAGCTTCTAAGCATTTCCTTTCTGTTACGTACCGGAATACATACAGAAATCAGCGGAATCGAAGTACAAGGTCTTTCAGCCATGGTTTCGAACTCAGGCCAGAGTGTGCCCGTCTTGATTGAGGTCCTGCAACCACGCCTCCACCAGCGGCAACTCCTGGCCTGGAAACACTCCTTTATCCACCAGGCTGGCATAGCACTTAAGGAGATTTCGCCCTGTCGAGCCCACACTCCCCTCTAGCTGCGTTCCCTCGAGCCAGTCAGACATAAATGAGTTGTTTTCGTATCCAGGCACTTCGTCCAGGAAGTCTTGTTTTAGGTTATGCTGATTCCGCTCTTGCACTGCTTCAGGGGAGTGAAACGCTATTCCCAAATCCAATTCCCATAAGCATCGCTGCGCCACAAAACTACGCCAAATATCCGTCATGCGAAAAGAACAATAGCTTGGCAGATACATCAGAGGATACGCCATTGGCCACCACCACGTACTCTGGCTATTGAAGGGGCACCAAGTCCCCGAGGCCAAAAACTGGCTGGGCCCGTCACTAAATGTGACGGGATGATCAAAGATATGCCGCCATATTGCATCAACATCTGGAGAGCCATTAATTAGACCCTGTTGAATAGGCGCTTCCACCTCCACGATCGATTGTTCCCGCGCGGACCCTGGAGGAGGCTCATGGATTCTCTCAAGAGGCAAACCTCGCGGCCAGATCAGTTCGCTTGAATAGAGATGGTAGATATTCAACCAGTCGTTCTTTGATATCCTGTTAGCGTGAACCCTAACATCTCTAGGCTTCCAGCTCTCCA
>JADHUC010000113.1 GCA_016784735.1 Pirellulaceae bacterium
GTTTGGCCCGGTAGCGCAGCTTGGCGCTGATGCCATGCTTGCTGAGCCGCTTGCGGATGGTGTCGTATTCGGTGCCTAGGAAATCCTTTCCGATGTCGCGCAGGAAATGGAAGTGGCAGATGAAGTCCGGCACCTCGGGAAAGACGGTGGCGACCGCCTTGAGGATGCCTTTGCCCATGTCGTGAACCAGCGCCAGCGGAATGCCGTAGGCTTGTTTGATGCGTCGAAGGAACGGCACGATGTGTTGCTCATCTTCAGAGGGCAACTTGACGTTGCCCAGAACGATCTCTGAAAGCGAGTCGATCGAACTCATCAGCAACGGATCGCCCCCTTCGCAAGTGGCGTCCAGGTGACAGATGTATCCGCCGCGGGTCTGCATGTCCTTGGTGATGTGTGGGGCGCGCCGCTGATGGGCAAGAGCAAGGTGTACGACGAATCTCATGCCCAGCAACGAGACTTCCCGCGGACTGATCTGAACATTTTGCTGTGCCAGTTCTGCAACCACCTCCTCTTCGTTACGATGCCGGAGGAAAAGGGCTTTGCCCGCATAGACCATCACGTCGTAGCCGAAGTTGGCGCCGGGCGGCACCAGAGCACACAGTTCCTCGGATCGCTCAGTGTGGCCGCACGACTTGCAGGTCAGGAACACTTCCCTCGCCCGGAACTGGCCAACATGCAGCGTACTGATCGACCGAGTCCGTGTTTTCTGTACATTCAGTGTCGAACGCGTTCCGCAGTCGGAGCACTGCGTGATCGAGGGCCGGAACACCACCACCGGCGGTTTGGCGAACAGACTGGATACCGCCACCCCGTTGAGCAACGTGGCAAGATAGTCCGAAAGGCAGCGGATCAGACCGAACGAGGCGTTTTTTTTACCGCCAGGCCGTGGCGAACAAACAGGTTCTCGATCGTTTCGGGCTCAACGGACAACTTCTGCTTTCTCAGTCGCTGGCTCAGGGCCTCGTTGCTCAGGGCCGGGTGCTTGATCTTTTCGACCAGAATCGCAATCGCTTCAAACGCTGTTGGCTGCCGTCGGTGTGCGCTCAGCGCGCTACGGCGCTGCTGTTGTCCGGAGTAAACGGACCGATCGGCACAGTAGTAGACGAATCGTCCTTGCGACTTCTCTCGCTTGATCTGCGGATGATCGGCAAATGAAGAAAGAAACGAGCGCGGGTCGAGCCCGAGCAGTGAACCCATCTCGCCGGCGTCAAGGCCCGCCGACGAACGGCGAATCAGTTCAACGACCGTTTGCTTCAGGTTGCCGTATCGCGAGAAGAACACACCGCGCCAATGCCATAGTCCGTGAGCATCAAACTCGGGTACGTCCGGCAGAACGTAGTACCGACCATTCTGGTTGTAGCTGGTATGTGTCCGCCATTCTTTCAGCCGCCTCCGGGCAGTGTGGATGCTGCTGTGTATCAACTCGGCCACCTCCTCCAGCGTCATGACCTTGCGCCTGCGAAATGCTCTCAGTGCTTTTCCGGAAACCGCGTTTGGACTCCGTTTCATCGCGCCCCCTCCCTGTTGTGATCAAGTATATGATATATCCATAATCATAACATATACTTGATCATCTGGCGAGGCAAAGCAAGCCTGAAAAGCCGAAAAGACAAAGAAAAGTACTGTGATCGCCTGCCTGAAGGGGAGGATCAGCGGATCATATACTTGAGCACCACGAAAACCGCTGCCATAACTGCCTGATCACACATACGTTAGAGAGAATCCAACCGGATTTTGCGGCAATAGGAAAGGCGTATGCACATGGCGGATTCCACTAACACTGACAGCAAGGTCTACCTCGTCTATCTCATTGACGTCGGCAGAAACTATGCCATCTACGCAACCGACGCACTCTGGGAGGAGAGCCAAAGAAGCGACGCGCGCGGTGGTGAATTTCGCAAGCCACATCTGCTCTCTGTTGGCGAGGTTGATTCTTTCTTGAACACTCTCGACCTAGGGTGCCGGCTCATAGAATCTTGGGAATGGTTCTACACGTGGTTGGGGCGTGGACATGGGTGGGCGACCTTCACGCAAGAGTCCGCTGCGGAGTTCGTACCGCATTGGCTAGGCCCCAATGTTGTGATCGAATGCGCCCGGCAAATCGATGAGAACGGAATCGGTCATCCTCCCTTACTCGACTTATCGCTTCACCAAGCATTAGAGAACATCCCGCAGGACTCAGCGGTGACACTCCCTCGGCTGGACGCGTTGGAGGGCTTCGTTGGTTCCTCACCCGAAACGCTCGGACGAACCATGGCGATGCAGCTTGGCGATAACATGGTTGTTACTTGCCAGCCTATTTTTGTCTAGACATTTGTCGCGAATCACCGATACACGGTCGTGCAGTAAACGATAAGAACAGGCACTAACGGCAGACCCGGACACAACAAGGGGACATTCTAGTTTTTTCGCCGAACAGTAGAGGCCAGTCCCGTTTATGTGCTCCGGGAGGGGTTCGCAACCGGTTATCAAGCTACGAAGCGCACTTGGGCCAAGGTGCCTCAAATCTCCTCCTCGGTCGGTACGACGAAAGGGTTGCAGTATTCGCGGGTGAGCATCGCGGCGGCGGCTGGGCTGTCGGGGAAGGTCTCCGCGAGGGAGTTCACCTCCCAGGGTTCCGCGACGTTCGCAGACTCACATCGCTCCACCCTGGGCTGACATAGGAACGTGCCCTTGGCACTAAAGAAACCGGAATGAGACGGGGAACAATCCACAAGGGGAAGGACTACGGTCGGCCTATCGTCGGTGACGGCCGACCAGATAGGCAGGTCCTGATCGTTGTCATGTTTCCGCAGTGATGCTCTCGCGCTCGAGTTCCACTCGTTTCACTTTATAGCCGGCGTTTTCGATTGCCGTTACCGCCGAGTGCATTGCATGCTGCAGCGATTCAGCGTCGCGATCAAAGACCACCTCGACTCCCTCTCGATGTCCGCAAACGGTCCCATCCAAGAAACGGACAGACTCGGGCGCGGGCACAAACGGCGGGATGTTGACGCGAGGGTCTGTCGGCAACAGAATGGGCGAGCAAGACGGTCAATAGTGTGTTCGGCACGGAAAGGCTCAAAGACCCATGGCCCAATCCTTCATTGCCGGCGCAGCGGTGGCTGATATCACGCCACGCGATTCGCAATTCCTGTTCGGCTATCCGCACGTCCGGCGGTACAGCACGGGGGTGCACGACCCGTTGCTTAGTTCCGCGTTGTATCTTTCCGACGGAGAGACGCCCCTTCTGCTGATTGCCAACGACGTCATTTTCGTCAGTCGCCAAACGGCCGCACGCGCCCGAGAACGAATCGCCCAACGGATCAGGGTTCCAGCCGCCAACATGATGATCACGGCCACCCACACGCACTCCGGGCCGATGACCGTGGACATGCTCAGTAGCGAGGCGGACCAGGCCGTCCCGAAAACCGATCCTGAGTATGTCCGGCAGTTGGAAGACGGCATGGTCGAAGCGGCGTTGAAGGCGTACGAAAACGCCAAGCCGGCGAGGATCGGTTTGGCGGTTGCCGATGGTTCGTGCGCGGGCACCAATCGGCACGATCCCGCGGGGCCGTTTGATCCGGATGTCCCCGTCTTGGTTATCCGGGCCGTCGATGATCAGGCATTCGTCGCGGCGATGGTCGTGTGCTCGATGCACCCCACCGTCTTGCACGAGGATTCTACGCTCGTAAGCGGTGACTTCCCGGCCATGGCACGGCAGTACCTGCAACAACACGTCTTGGGCAATGATTGCCCCGTGGTCTACCACACCGGACCGTGTGCAAACCAGAGCCCTCGGCACGTGACCAAGGCCAACACGTTCGACGAGGCCACGCGGCTCGGCCAGGCGCTCGGCCGATCCATCGCCGGCGCCGTCGGCTCGATCGTTTATGCCGACGACCCCAGGCTCGGCTGCGTCCGGGGATTGGTTGATCTGCCCCCTCGCATTCTCCCGTCAGTGACCGAGGCCCAAGAACAACTGGAGCATTCGGCAAAACGGCTGGAGCGGAAAAAGGGGTCAGGTCCAATTTGCCGGAACGGCCCGGAGGGTGCTTCGCACAAATCGGACCTGTCCCCTTTTTCCGCAGAGGTGCGTACGGCGGAGTGCGACTGGTTTGGCGCCGAGGAGACACTGACTCTGGCCCGTGCCGCTGCGACCGGCCGCTTGGAGGCCTTGATCGCCTCGGTGATGCCCGCCGAGATCATGGTGATGCGCGTCGGTCCCTGGTCCTTCGTGGGCTGGCCGGGTGAGATTTCTGTCGAGTACGCGTTGGAGGTCAAGGCTCGACAGCCGGACTGCTATGTGATCAGCCTGGCAAACGGCGAGTTGCAGGGATATGTGGTCACCGAAAAGGCGATGCGCGAGGGTAGATACGAGGCGTTGAACGCCCTGTTTTCCGGTCCGGAATCCGGCAGATTGCTCGTGGAGAAAACACTCGAACTGCTCGACGAAACAGCAGGAGCACCACGTGCCTAAGATCCTGGTAGTTGACCTGGGAACGACCTATTTCAAAATCACGCTGTTCGATCGGGACGGCCGGCTGTGCGACACCTGCCGCCTGGCGCCGCCGGTGCGTGGCGAGCCGAGCGGCACCGTAGAACTGGACGTCGACGCTTTTGAGGACGTGCTTGCCAAGGGGATCGGCGAACTTGGGGATTGCACCCGCGGCGGATTGGCCGATGTGGAAGCGATTACGTTTGCCACTCAGACCAACAGCTTCGTGCTGCTGGATGCCGGCGATCGCCCGCTGACGCCGATCATTCTTTGGCCTGACCGCCGCGCGGCCGAGTTGGAACCGGAAGTCCATCAGCGGTGCGAGTTTCCGGAGTTTGCCGCGACGACCGGCATCCCGCAGGTGAATTGCGAGTTTGTGCTGGCCAAGCTGCTGTGGCTTCGGCAGCATTGCCCTGACATCTGGAAACAGACTGGCAAGTTGTGCCTGATCAGCGATTATCTGACGTTGCTCTCGACAGGCCGACACGTGACGGAGGCGGGCGCGGCGGGGCTGACGGGATTGTTGGACATCCATCGCTGCCGGTGGTGGCCGGAGATTCTGGCCCGGTTCGAAATCGGCGAACAGTGGCTGCCCGAAGTTGTCCGAGCAGCAACCGACCTTGGCCCGATCGATTCCTCGGCCGCCCAACGGTTCGGCCTGCCAAATACGTGCCGCTTTGTCGTCGGCTGCCTCGATCAGTACGCGGGCGCGATCGGTGCGGGCAACGTCGAGCCAGGCACGACTTCCGAAACCACGGGCACCGTCCTGGCAACCGTCCAGTGCGCCGACCGATTGGCCACGGATCTCGGTTCGGCCGTGTTTCAAGGGCCCGCCTTTCGAGATGGACTTTACTGGCGGATGGCCTTTGGCGACGTCTCGGCGAATTACCTACACTGGCATCGGGACCAATTACCGGATCGTCCCGACTTTGACCAACTGACCGCTTCGGCCGGACAGATCGAACCGGGCGCCGGAGGGCTGATACTGAAAACGGACGTTGTCTTGAGCGATGCAAAATCGGTTTCGGTTTTCGAAGGCATGACGCCCCAGCACACGCCGGGCCATGCGGTTCGCTGCATCATGGAAGCGGTGGCCTGGGCGCTCGGCGATCAGGTAACGGTCCTTTCCCGTGGCGCGCTGCCCGCGGAGATCCGCTCCACCGGTGGCGCCGCTCGAAGCGACGTGTGGTTGCAGATCAAAGCCGACATACTGGGCGTCGCCATGACCGCAACCGAGTGCCCTGAACCCACCAGCCTGGGCGCTGCCATCTTGGCCGAGGCGGCGATTGGAGGAACGGACGTTCGAAGCGTCGCCCGACAATGGGTGCGTCTGAAGTCACCGCATCGCCCCGACCCACAGCGACAACAGTTATACCAAGTATTGCGATAGTAAGATGACAACCCTGGAAGACGGGCACAATCAGATAGCAGCGAGGGACAGACCCGCGGTCGTGTATCTCTACACGGTCGCCCTGGTTGCGGCCGTGGGCGGATTCCTATTTGGCTATGACCTTTCTCTGATGTCGGGTGCCATCATCTTCCTGGAGACGGAGTTTGCACTGACGCCGTTCTGGTACGGTGCCGTCGCCGGCAGCGCGATCTTGGGTTGCCCCTTCGGTCCACTTGTCGGGGTCTGGCTGGCCGACACGATTGGCAGAAAGCAGACGCTGGTCGTATCGGCCTTCTTGTTCATGGTGTCGGCCGTCGGCAGTGCGCTGGCTCCGAGCATGATGCAATTGATCGCTTGGCGGTTCGTTGGGGGGATGGGGGTCGGTTTGGCTTCGACCGTTTCGCCGATGTACATCGCGGAAATTGCCCCGGCGCGTTTGCGGGGACGGTTGGTTGTGTTAAATCAGTTGGCGATCGTCATCGGACTAACGCTGTCGGTGCTGGTCACCTATTTCCTCTCTTTCGGCGGGCATTGGCGGTGGATGTTTGCCACCGAGGCCCTGCCCATCCTGTTCTTGATGATCGGTCTGGTGTTCGTGCCCAGAAGTCCCCGCTGGCTGGCGGCCGTGGACCGGTACGAGGAAGCCCTCCGCGTGCTGGCCAAGATCAACGGGCGAACTCAGGCGGAAAGGGAACTCGAAGACATCCGTGACGAGCTTGGCGAGGAGAGCGGCGGTTTCGGCGAACTGCTCCTCCCTGGCGTCCGCTTGGCCGTGATCATCGGGATCACTCTGATGGTCTTCTCGCAAATCAACGGCGTCAACATGATCCTGTTGTATACGCCGACGCTATTCCTCGAAGCTGGAATCACCGACGCTCCGGACGCCATTCTGAACAGCGTCTACATCGACACCTGGATCACGCTGTGCACGGTCATCGCCTTTTGGCTAACACGGACCTTCGGCCGACGGCCCATCCTCGTCTGCGGCACGATCGGCATGGCTGTGGGGCATCTGTTGATGTTCCTGAATTTCACCTACCAACTCCCCACCGCAATCACCCTGGGGGCGATGCTCGTGCCCACGGGAGCTTTCACGTTAACGCTGGCGCCGCTGAGCTGGGTGGTCCTCTCGGAGATCTTCCCCAACCGCGTCCGCGGCAAAGCCATGTCGTTGGCCACGTGCGCGATGTTCGCTTCCTCCTACGCCACGGTGAATGTCTTCCCCATGGTGCTGGACTGGTTCAAAGGCCGATTCGGACATCCGGGCGGTACCTTCCTGATCTTTTTGGGAATCTGTCTGTCGTGCTCGGCATTCGTCTGGCTGGCAGTCCCGGAGACAAAGGACAAAACCCTGGAAGAAATCGGCAGATCCTGGTTGCACAAGGACGACGTGCCGGGCAAATGACCGCAATGGCAACACGAATTCAAGTTCGTAGCGGCTCGCGAAGATCGTCTTCGTGCCCTTATCCAACACGTCTTCCACCACGACGTCGTTCTTGTCGGTACACAGAATCAACCCGATCGTCGGATTGTCTTCAGGGGTGCAGACTTCCCTGTCGAAGTAGTGCTTTTCCGTATTCCGCCCTCTCGGCTCCCTGCTGCTCTTCCTCGACAATCTCCCGGCCGATCAACCAGTAGGCAACAACCATCGCACTGTTGACCGTGGCTTCCATGCGCGGATAAGGAGCCCTTTGAATCGCCCGTTCCGCCCGGTAGAATCTGTTCGGTAAGTGGAAATCACGTTTTCTATCCGTTTCCTGTGACAAGAACCATCGAATGTGTGACTTGCCGGGATATTCTCTAACGAAACCATAGTGCCATGAAATTGTTCCCAGCTGTGTTTATGTGTGCAGCCCTCCAGGCGGTAGTTTCACTCCCGCTATCTTTCGCGGCTGAAGAAGTGGCTGAAGCAGAACTCGCCCAGGTGCATGGAGGCCTGGTAGTACAGGTCGGCGCTTCGGATGCCGCGACCGCCGTGTCTCTGGCCCGGACGGGAAGGTACATCGTTCATCTTCTTGGTACCGATAAGGGAATCGTCGAACAGATGCGAGTTGAGCTCCATCAACAGAATGTTTACGGTATCGCTTCCGCTGAGCAGTTCGACGTCAATGCGGAACTACCTTACACGGAGAACCTCGTCAATCTCGTCATTGCGTCTGGTGAGAAGGTTTCGCCGAAGGAGGTTTTTCGCGTGCTTGTTCCCAGTGGCGTTGTTGTGGCGACGGAGACGTCGTCTCTGACAAAGGCGCAGTTGGAAGCGGCTGGTTTCCAGGCCGTCAAAGAGACCGAATCACCTGGCGATGCCAAGCAGAGTTGGCTCGTCGCCCGCAAACCGTGGCCGGAGAATTTTGGTCGCTGGTCACATTCCCGGCACGATTCCAACGGTAACGCGGTTTCTTTTGATACCGCTTCCGGCCCTCCGGAGCGCATTCGCTGGATCGCGGCACATTCCGGTCACGAAGTCGAGGGGCTCGTTTCGGATGGTGGCCGGAATTTCTACGGACGAACGCTTACGCGAGATAGTTTCAATGGGCTTCGATTGTGGCACAGGGATTTGAGTGTGTCGGAGCATCAAGCAGATCCGGCACAATTCGTGATGAAATCTCTGCCACGAGATCAGGCGCGTCCGGTTGCAACGGAGAAGTATCTTTTCGCGGTCGCTTTTCCAACGCAGAACCTGGTTGCCCTTGACACGGTTACCGGTGAGATCGTTTGCAGCTTCCCTGAGATTGCCAAGCCGAGAGAACTGGTACAGCACAATGGGACCGTGGTCGCGACAACGGACGAAGCAATCTACGCGTTCGATGCGGCGAGCAGTAAGCAGCTCTGGAAGATGGACTCGAAATCTCCGCGCACCGTGGTTGCCGGACAGGATCAGGTGAATTTCATTCAAGGCCGACCCCAGCGTGGCGAAAAGTCGGAGGCCGTGTCGGTTGACCTGTATTCGGGGAAGGTGCTCTGGACGTGTTCTGGTTATCCCTGGTTGGACAAGGTGAGTCGCACCGTGTTGTTCAACGATCAGCTTGCCTTCGAAGTTTCCTCGTTTAATGATTTTGACAAGGACTGCGGTATTTATATCCTGTCAGCAAAGTCCGGCGTGTTCGCCTGGGAAAAGACTTATCCGCCGGGAATGAATCACGCGAGGCAGGCACGTGCCATGTTCATCGGGGATGACCTCTGGATTCAGCATGGAGGCAAAGCGGACTATCCTAACCGGGAAAGTCTCGAGACGACGATGAAGCGGTTGCCGATTAAAGTCTCCGCGTTGGATCCCAAGACGGGGGACACGCGCCGGACATTGGACGGTGGACTGAGTCACTGCGCCCCTCCGGTAGCGACGACAAACTTCATGCTCTCCGGGGTCGTGGAAATGACCGACCTTCGTTCGGGCGACGTGGTCGTCAACTCGATTACCAAAGCCTACTGTTCGCGGGAAAACAGTTGGATCCCGGCCAATGGGCTCGTTTACGCCACGCCGAAGCACTGTTCCTGCTGGCCGATGTTGCGCGGTTATGTCGGGCTTGCACCGCAGTATCCTGGTAACGACGCTGCCAGTTACCCGCCGGACCTCCCGGTGGAACAGATCCAGTTTGTGTTCGAGAAGGGAAGCGGAACAGCCGACTCGAAGGCTCCGGCTGCGGATGTCGCTGATTGGCCGATGTATCGGAATGATGCCTGGCGGAGCAGCAGCAGTCTGGCTGCCGGACCCGATCAACTTGACACGCTCTGGTCAACGAACGTGTCGGCTCCGAAGAATGGTCTTCCTGCATCGAGTCCGATCGCGTTCGACTGGAAAGACAACCCTTTCGTCAAAGGGTTGGTGACGGCGCCTGTTATCGCCGGAGGGCGGGCCTACGTGGCGCGTCCGGATGTGCATGAAGTGGTTGCCCTCAACGCGGGATCCGGAAAAGTGGAATGGCGATTTACCGCCAATGGGCGAGTGGACACACCGCCGACGATCTATCGCGGCCTCTGTCTGTTCGGTGATCACAGTGGTTACGTGTATGCATTGGAGGGGGATACCGGTGAGCTTGTCTGGCGTCTGACGGCCGCTCCCATGAATGAGCGCATGGTAGCCTACGGCCAGGTCGAATCTCCCTGGCCCGTGCCCGGATCGATTCTCATTCTTGATGACATTGCTTACTTCATGGCCGGTCGCCAGTCGCTTTCCGATGGCGGCATCTTCTTCTTTGCCGTGAATCCCATCAACGGCGAACGCCACTGGGTGAAGAAACTGGACAGTATCCCGCAGAAGGGTTTCTACGAGAATTCCGGTCTTGAATTTGACCCTATCGATATCCTGCATCGTGAAGGCGACGGGATCGCGATGTCGCGCTGGATTTTTTCACGCGATGGAGAAATCGTGGCCGACGACAAATGGAATGGTTTTGCAAAGCTGAACACGGGCAAAGGTGCAGTGTACACCCCACGCGGCAGTTGGACCTATGGTCCGCGCCAGATTCACCGCTTTGCCAACGAGGCCTTTCGTCGCCCGCTCTGCGTGTATCGCGACAACACCATCATTGGAGCGCTCAACAGTACGACGACGCTCTACCGGCGCGACTTCGAGGAAGGAGAGAATTTCAATAGTAAATGGATCACCGGCTGGCAGGCGGCAACGGAGGCCCGTCAAGGTCTTCGTCCCTATCGCAGCGATCGGATCGCGGAAAAGGCGATATGGAAAGTGAATCTCTGGGCAACTTCCGATGCGGAGGGAGACCAGGATCAGCAGACGACGGTCGAAGGCAGTAAGCAGTTGGAAAACAAACTCTATGGCATGGTGATGGATGCCAAGGACCGGCTGTACGTCGTGCACCAGGACGGCAGCCTGAAAATCGTCAGCACCAAAGACGGGAAAGTTCTTTCCGAAGCCAGCGTACCCGCTCCCTCATGGGATGGACTGGCTCTCGCTCAGGGCAAGCTTTACCTGACGACGGAAGACGGGCGTTTGCTGTGTCTCGGTGACAAAGAAACGAAAACGGCATCGAGGTGACGGCCAGCGGGCAAGGCAGCACAGTCGGCTTTGCCACCCGGCTTTGAGTTGTCTCACGAAGTTTCGGATGCAGTTCATTCACCGCGATGAAGAGCACGTCCCGATGCCTCACCGTGGGGTTTTGCGCCACAGCATCCGCTGCGGAAACGGCAAGGGCGACCGTGGACACGCACAGGATCAGGAAACGCATGAATTGCTCGAGTCGGGCGTGCGCTGCAGCAGAAAGTGGTCTCATGACAGAAATCGCTGGCATACGGCTTGGGTTCGCTGAACTTGAAAAAGCAACTTTGCCCAATCATTGAAGTCAATTATGAAACAACAAGACACCGAGACTCGCCGTGTGCTCCAGGCATTTCAGACGCAGAGTCTTATCGTTGGGACCTGCTTGTTGTTGGTCTGTACAACGGGCAAGACCGAGGACTGGGTAACGTACCGATCAGACATCGCCCGCAGCGGGGCCGGTTCCGAGACCATTGGCCCCGAACTTTTTCTCAGATGGACATATATTCCATCGGACCGGACAGGGAGATCCAATCACAGATCGAAGAGCTGACCAACCGGCTTGCCGTCTTACAGGCAAAAGAAGCCACCTTGCGAAACTCGTGCCTGCGGTGGCAGTACGCTGGCGACGGGTTGGTGTCGCTGATCAAGGCGGGAGGTACCTTTTTCGCGGGCGGCACGGGTGTCGTTGTTGGCGTGGATGGGAAAACGGGGAAAGAGGTCTGGCAGGGCACCGTGACCGGCGACGCCGTCGGGCTGGCTGTCTCCGACGGCCGGCTGCTGGTGAGCACTAACGAAGGCCCGATCTATTGCTTTGTACTCGATTGTAATACGGGGCGTCTGGCCTTCGAATTGGCTCGGAACAGCGAGTTCAAAATCGTCGGTCTCGAAACGGACCGGTGAAAACTGGCCGCCGGCGTGTGGGTCACATCGACCGCTGGATCCGTTTAGAATAGGCGCCATGCCAGGTTGCTCGCGCACCTGGTGCTTGTTGTACAAATCGGATATGCCCCGGGAGCTGAGATATGTGTGTTATTCGTGCGGTATGGTTTGGCGTGATCGTGTTGGCAGCGAGCGCCTCGCATGCGGCAAGCGCGCCCTTTACACGTAGCGAACTCAGAACACACACGTTCGAGTTGGCCAAGAAATACTTCGAGCAGTTCCAGCACCCGAAGACCTTTGTGTTGTATGGCGCGAAGCTGTCTACAAAAGAGAATTGGACGACGCCGGAGGAGATCAAGTCGCGCAAGCCGGAACCGTGGGGTTACGGGTCGCGGATCGCAGACACTGCGTTGCATTGTGGGCACACGCTGGTCGCACTGCTTGACGCACACGACGCGGCGCCTGATCCGTACCTGCGGCGCAAGACCGAGGAGCTGTACTCCGCCCTGAAATTCATCGGCGGGGTCTGTCCGGTCGAAGGGCTCGTGCCGCGCGGGCCTCACCCGGATGATCATTCGGCGTACTACGACGACTCGTCGATGGACCAGCACACGACGTATATCATCGCGCTGGCCCGCTATACTAACAGCGATCTGGCCACCACCAAGGACAAGCAGTGGATCGCGCAAAAGCTGGATGCGATCGGGCGACGGCTGGAGAAGTATGACTTTTCGATCAGGGCGGCTGACGGAGTGACCCAGTCGCACGTTGGGTTTTCGTGGAGAGGTTTTCGCAACAATCACGTTTCGATCCTCATCCCCACTGTATACGCGCTCTACAAGGGCACGGGCGACGAGCATTGGCTGAAGCTGCACGATCATTTTCTCGCCGAGCGCGATCGCTTGCGGTGGCAGTTGCTTCACACCGGCGATCACGTCGAGCTGAATGGGCATCCGATCTACGCCAATCAGAGTGGTTTCCGATTGAACGCCTACCTACACTTCCTTGAGGATACTGAGAAGCGCGCCGTAATCAGTGACCTGCTGGCCCAGAGTGCGAAGATGCAGCTTGATCGTGACTTTCCCGGCTCGTTCTACCGCAAGTTTCACAGCGAGGAGGATTGGACGGCATTGGCCGACAAATACAACTGGGACGGTTCGGAGTTGCCGGGCGCGGAGGCGGCATGGAGCCGGTTCCGCCCGGAAATGCTCGATGACAAAGGCGGATTGACCGCGCTCGCTCACGTTCGCTTCCCGCTCGGCGGCTATCACTTGGTACTGATGAGCGAACGCGCCGAACTGATCCGCCGCGACCTGCCGACGATCTGGAAGATGCTGACGACCGTGGACCTGCAAGAGATCTCCGCTGCGGAAACGCATTACCTTTTCACGACCGTCGCCCTACATGCCTATGCGTACTACCACAGGCATCCGAATTAGTCCAGATGGTTATCACGGGTTGCTGGTGTTTGGTCGTTGAGTCCGTCGGGCAAAAGCGTAGCGTCCTTGAGTCCATGGATCATGAGCACCGAGCATTTGACTTTGGGCGTGTTGGCTGTTTGCTCGTACGGTTCGCGGGGGTAGTTGGCTTTGTAGTAGTTCAACATTGCCAATTCGGCGTGCTGCAGGTAATCCTCCATGTACCAGCGAAGATCGGCCTGCTCCTCAGCGGTGAGGGCGAATTCGATGGTGGCCTCGCCCTCCAGATCGGGCTGGCGCGGCCGCTTCAAGGTGAGGCGGATATGGTGTTCTCCCTCACCGGCAGCTTCCTGTCGGATGTGCAACGTCGTCCGTTCGGGCATATCGGCACCTCCGGCTGTCTTCGATACGCAACGAGTAGATGACGTGGTCATAGCAGTCCTGGTCGGTAACATCACTAGGTTCAACGCCAAGAGTAACTGGCTATCCACCTCGCTGACCAGTCCATCGGTTCTCTTCCCTTTGAATTGAATCGCCAGTTCGTCCCGGTAGAATGGGTCCGACAGAGGAAAACCGATTTCCTAGCTTTGGCAGCTTCGGAGGCAGGACCATGAGACGACGCGAGTTTATCGGATGCGCGGCAGCAATGTCGCTCGTGGCCGGTCAAGGGGCATCGAAAGAGCCTCAGCGCACCGCAAGAAAAGGAGCCCCTCGACGACCGGCGAAGGCGGCGGCCAAGTTGAAACTGACTCATCCGCGTGTGGACATCGCCATTGTGTGCAGCCACTTCAAGGAGTCGCTGCGTTTTTATCATGAGCAGTTGGGGCTGGAGATTGTCCAGGACATTCAGATTCCCGAGGAAGTGGCCGTGGGTGCGGAGCTGGCACCGCGCGGGTTCCGACACGTCCGCTTGCGTGCGGGCAACACACTCATCAAGTTGATGGACATACCCTCGCCTCCGCCCCGACGGTCCGACAAATTTGCAGCCGGAGTGCGCTGGCTCACCTTGTTTGTCGAAGATGTGCCCAAGACCTTCAAGCGATTGAAGGCAGACGGCGTGAAGTTCCTGGGCGACCCGATCGCAGCGCCGGACGCCGCGGGGGTCGTCTGCGCCGTTGACCCGGACGGCGTTCTGATCGAGTTGGTTCAGATAGAGTGAAAGCCTAGCGGTTTCTGGATGGAATAGTAAGGACTATCCCGGATTTCTCACCAGTCACACAAGCCCGACGCGCAAGCGAGGGATGGCCGGCGGCTTGCCCTCGCTGGCGCGTCGGGCTTGTGTCAACACACTGTCGCGGTTTTCCGGTCTGGGGAGAAATGCGGGCTATGAGTCAACTCACGTCCGACTCAAGGCTTTCGCTTTCTCGGATTGAACCGCGATTCGTATTCGGGACGTTTCTTCCACTGGTCGAAGTACGGTCGATAGGCTTCGACGTCCATCCAGAAACGCGGTTCAGGCTCGCCTGGATTGACCGTGCCTTCGGGATAGTCTTTGCCAGCCACACTCGCGGCCAGGGACTCGTTCCAGCGATCCATGGCGGTCTTCAGGCGTTTAGCGACCGCGGTGCGTTCGTTGAACAGGTTCTTTTCTTCTTTGGGATCGACACTCAGATCGTACAGTTCGTATTGTTTCTGCCTCCGGCCGGTATGCAGCAGTTTGTAGTTGTTGTCGATCAAGGCCGTATTCCCAAAACAACTGAACGGGATCGGCTTATCGCGCCGAGTTCGCTCTTCCGTGAACAGAGTTCTTAGACTGATGCCATCTTGAGGTTGCAGCATCACGGATTTCGGAAGTCCAACAATATCCGCCAGCGTCGGGAAGATGTCCATCGTGACGGCGGGATACTGTGTGATGCGTGCTCTCTTGATACCAGCCGGCCATTCGATGATTGCCGGCACACGCAACCCACCTTCGTATAGAGTCCCCTTGAATCCTCGTAAACCCCCCACGGTTTCAGGAGTGATCTTCGGCAGGCCGCCATTGTCGCTGCAGAACCAGACCAGCGTGTCGTCAGCAATATCTAGATCGCGTAATCCCTGTCGCAACGTGCCAATGCTGCGATCCATCGCCACGAGTTCGCCGTAGTGGTCTTGCGAATTGGCGTCCAACTTCGTGAACCGAGCCCTGTCTTTTTCGGACGCGCGAAACGGGCTGTGAGGCGTTCCATACCAAATCACCGTGAAGGAAGGCTTGGCCGCAGCAGCCTGCCGCCCGATGAACTTCAGAGCCTCGTCGACCACGATTTCCGACGAATCACCCTGGTACTCGATGAACTCGCCTTGGCGACTCAGGATTGGATCGCGATCGAAGAAATTGGTCACGGACAGCCATTCGTCGAATCCGAAGGCACCCGGATTGTGTGTGTCGCCAGCAAGAATTGGGACTCCAGGCCCGCGCAGCCCATTCAAGTGCCACTTGCCGAAGTGTCCGGTCGCATAGCCGGCCGCACGCAGAGCGGCCGCAATCGTCGTCTCCTGCAGACGCAGGGCATAGCCGTGAGTCTCGACGCCGGTGCGATTATTCGATCGTCCGGTCAACACACTGGCACGTGTGGGCGAACAGACGGGAGCTCCTGCATAGAAGCGATCGAACCGCAGGCCTTTGGCGGCCATGGCGTCCAAATTCGGCGTCTCCAAAACGGGATGGTTGCAGTACCCGGTCTGTCCCCACCCCTGATCGTCTGCCATCACCAGAATGATATTCGGACGAACGGACTCCTCGGCAGAAAGCGGCTGCACCGCTGCCAGGAGAAGTACACTACCAATGCATCTGCCAAGTTGATTCATCGCTTACAGCCTTTCGATTTCGGCGTTGCTCGCGACACAATGCGAACGTGATTAGAGGGCGTTTGAAGACCATTGTAACCCGAAGCGTGAGCGAGGAAATCTCCTTGCCTATCATGCCTCGCTGACGCTTCGGGTTACGAAAGGCACGAAGATCACGGTTTTGAAATGCCCACTTATTGCAGAGGTTGACGGTACTTGGCACGCCATTCGGCTGGTTTCAGAGACACGTCGCTGTCGTCTTCGTAGTGAGTGCGAAGTTCCCGAAGGGCGCGCTTCGTCCGTTGGATTCGAGCCGCGTATTCGGGATCGCTGTACAGATTCGTGAGTTCCTCGGGATCGCTCTTCAGGTCGTAGAATTCCCATTCGTCGAATTCATAGAAGTGCATCAGCTTATAACGTTCGGTGCGAATGCCGTAATGCCGTGGCACCATGTGGACGCTGGGGTATTCGTAGTAGTGATAGTAGATGCTCTTCCGCCAATCGGCCGGCGTTTCGCCTTTCAGCAAGGGTACCAACGAGGCGCCCTGGATGTCGCTGGGAATCGCCGTTCCGGCCATTTCCAGGAAAGTGGCCGCATAATCCAAGTTCTGAATCATCAGTTGGCTGCGTGAGCCGGGTCTTGTAACGCCCGGCCATTTGACGATGAAGGGCATCTTCAACGACTCTTCGTACATCCAACGTTTGTCATACCAACCATGGTCGCCGATATAGAATCCCTGGTCCGAGCAGTAGATGACGACCGTATTGTCGGCCAGTCCCGTTTCCTCCAGGACATCCATCAAGCGCCCGACACCTTCGTCAACGCCCCGCACGCAGCGCAAGTAGTTCTTGGCATAGCGTTGGAACTTCCAACGAACCAGATCTTTGCCTTTCAGATTCGCCGTGTGAAACGCCTTGTCTTTGGGATCATACGCGGCGCGCCAGACCTTCAATTGCTCGGGTGACATTCGCTTCATGTTCCGCCAAGCGGACCGGTCTTGTCGCTCCTGTGTGGGTTCTCCTGTGAAGTCCGGCGTCAGATCGACGAACAGATCGTAGTTCAGATCCATATGTCGATCGATTTCCAGCTCCTGATACCGAGCGGGTGGAGCGTTGTCTTCCCACCGATCGAACAGAGTCGCCGGTTCCGGAATATCGATGTCATCATACAGATTCAGATGACGCAAAGCCGGCATCCAATTCCGGTGCGGCGCCTTGTGCTGACACATCAGCATGAAGGGACGATTGGGGTCACGCTTCTGTTTCAGCCACTCGACCGCCATTTCGGTGACGATATCGGTGCAATAGCCATCGACACGAATCCGTCCATTGGGCGTCAGGAAATCGGGATTGTAATAGAGCCCCTGTCCTGGCAACACTTTCCACTCGTCGAAGCCTTGCGGAGTGCTCTTGAGGTGCCATTTGCCATAAAAGGCCGTCTGATATCCCGCTCTGCGTAGCAATTTCGGAAACGTTTGCTGGTCGCCGTTGAAGTTATTGCCATTGTTCATGAAGCCGTTTCTGTGGCTGTGCTTTCCGGTCAGAATCACAGCTCGGCTTGGCCCGCAGATCGAGTTGGTGCAGAAGCTGTTCTCGAACACCATGCCTTGAGTCGCCAACTGGTCGATATTCGGAGTCGGATTGACCGACTTCAACCAACCGTTGTAAGCACCAATCGCGTGCGGCGCGTGATCATCCGTGAAGATGAAGAGGATATTCGGTCGTTCTGCTGCCATCGCCGGAGCGATCGCGAGAGCGAAACAGAAGACGAGCATTTGCCGAGCGCAATTGATAGTCATTGTCGAAACCTGCCATACAGTTTTTGTTGTCTTATCCAAACGGCATCCTCCGGTCGCGAACACCAGAGCCTTCGCCAATTGTACACGCCATTTGATGACTCGCCACACCTGTTGGACAGCGCCACTTCGGCGCCCATCGTAATCCGAAGCGTAAATTTTGAAGTTGCAAGTTTGGACGTCCGCGTGCATCTGGCCTTCGGCCAAGAGACGAGCCAAAAGATGCGAGCATCTTGCCAATGGAGAGCGCAATCCGGTGGGCCGGCGCTGCGTCTTCTCGCTTGCAACTCTCAACGATTTACATCGTGTTGGACGTTTGGCTCAACCATCTATTCAGGATTCTGCTTCCTGCGGATACCCAGCACCATTCACCCTAACGCGGGTCGGCTACGAGGCCGCCAAAAAGTCGCAGGGCCTAGGTCGGGGTCGTTCTGCATACAAGACGTCTTCGGTAACTTCTCCGGTTGGCTGTCGCGGCTGACTGGTCGGGGAACAAGGATCGCCTGTGACACGTTGCACCAAGCCCGTCACTCTGCGATGATCGCTTTCTTCGCGGAACCCGTGTTCCAAAACTCCCGAATCGCTTCCGTGTCTTGGCACATCAAGCTCCTGCGAGCTTCCACCTTCCGTTTCCCACGAACTTTCACCATCACACAAATCGTGATACTATGCTCGTGGAGGTCGGCACCGACGTACTTCATTGCTTGCTCCTTGTGTGGAAATCCAGGGTTAAATACTGCCACCGGATCTAACACGCAATTCAAGGTCAGGCAAACGTCGGCCCGGCCTCCTCTTTCATAGTATCACCCTACCTTATCGCCGCCCGATACTGCGTTAGAAAAGTCACGCCGGGTTTGACCAATTCCGCCAGCAAAAGACCCGCAAACCCCGTTGCTTGCATGCTGTGGAGGCCCCAGGGCATCGAAGGTTCGCACATCACGCCGATTCTCTTGGCGAAGTCGGGGTGAGTCAGAAAGACAGTACAACGCCGGACCGCTTCGCGAACGTCCGGGGCATCACACATGCTGCGATCGTACTCGATCAGAACCAGCGGCATGGCTCCCGTCTTGGCATTTCCCCATGCACGTCCCAGCGACCACCAGACGCCATTCTCCCGATTCCGGAGTAGACCCTCCGTTCCTTTGATATGCCGAGTGTAGACGGTGCGGATCTTCTCCTTCAACGCTTCGTCCTTGGTCCAATGCCAGACCCAGAGAATCGCTTCGTGGTAGTAGAACAGATTTCCCTGGTCTTCCGCCTCCGTCAAGTCCAGCACTTGGGTGGTGTCCTCGGAGTGATGGTGGTGGATGGGACGTCCGTCTTCTTGCCAGTTGTCCAGCAGAAAATTGGTGGCCCGCTCTGCTATCTCAAGATACTTCCGATCACCGGTAATCGCGTAGAGGGAACAGAAGCTCATCCCTTGCGTGCCAGTTGCCACGCTGTAGGGCGTCGTCATGTCACGGCCAGCCCATCGCCCATTGGTGAAACCACCCGAAGGCAACTGCCACTGGGCGGCATACTCCTCGGCATATCGTTTCAGAGCATTACGGTAGGTCTTCTTTCGGGCGTCATCAACGTAGGGATAAGCCACAGCCAGGCATGTCGAAATACAGCCAACATCGGCAGTGTTGGTGGTGCCGGTCACGGCCTTGTGGATCTCGGCCTCGGTGCGTTCGGCCACCGGCTTGTTGCGAAAGCCACTCGACCAGGCGGCATTCGGAAGTTGCTCGGTGACTAACTTGTCCAGACATACGGTGGCCGCATCGAGGTACGCCTTTCGGCCAAAGATGTCGTAGCCAGCCAGCAGCGTTCGAATCGGATAGCTGGATCGATACCACTCCGCCGAGTTGCGGCAGAAGAAGCCATCTTTCCGCCGGTTCTCCACAAGCCAATCGCAGTAGAGCTGAAGCGTCCGTCGGGGATCGCAGTCGCCCACTGCTTCAAGCTCGGCCAAGGTCGGGATCGATTCCGCCGGAGCATCGGGCCAGACGCGATGGTCTCGTTGTTGCTTCTTGCCGCGTACGATCATCGAGGTGACCGCGAAGAAGGGGGCATCTTCGGCCGCGATGAACTTCAACGAGATGCACTCGTCTCGAACCGCAACAGCGAACTGCCTTGTGACAAACTGCCCCTTCGGCGTTCTGAGACCCTCAACGACAGGTTGTCCCTGGGTCAACACATTGAAAGGGCCTTGGGCATAGCCAAGATCGCCGCACGTGATCTCGACTTCATAGTCGCCGTTGTCCAGCCCCAATAGAAACTCGCCCTCTCGCCCGAAGACGAAGTCGCCATTCAGCTTGTCGTCGCCTCCACGATCCCTGACTCCTAACTCCGTTCCCATCCAGAGAAAGCGAGTGTCGCCGCCCACGACGGGAAGTGAAGTGTATCCTTCTGCGACGCGCTCCGGGGGTCCGAAATCAATCTTGTATACTGCGTCACTCTGCTCGGTCGAACCTGCAGTGGAGAAGAACAGGGACGCGAGGGAGATCAATGCGACTTGCATCACTGGACTCCAGAAGGGCACCAGTCGGACGGCTGGCGTAATGCCATGGAGAATCGTTGCGGCGGTTGCGATCGACGCGGCGTTATTCGAAAATCTGCTTGGCCTTCTTCACGTCGTCGACGCCAATCGCCAGCTCGATCAGGTCATCTGCCACGCCGGTCACGTACGCCGCTTGCAGGTTCACGCCGGCACTGGCCAACTTGGATACCACGCCGGTCAGTTCACCCGCTCGGTTCTCCAACAGCACGCTGACCATCTCGTTTTCTTCGAAACGGATGTTGTCGTCACGCAGCGCGTTTCGGGCCGCCGTGACATCATCGGGGATAAGCCGAAGCATCGCCTGATCCCCAATCGCCATCGAAGCAAGCGACTTGATGTTCACGCCCACAAGCGAAAGAGCATTGCTTACGCGTGCCATTTCCCCAGGACGGTGCGCCAGGTGAATCACTAACTCTCTCATGTCATCCCCCTTCGGAGCAGAACTCCGGTCCGGTAACTCTTGAGTGCGGGCCTCTCGCGACCCGTTCGCCTGAGCTCACTCAAGATAACGTATGTGGGGGCGACAAGATACGATTAGTTCACGGGCATTTCGTTGTTTCTGGGAAGCCTACTGAATTTCGTATTCGGCCAAGTGGCTGTTCGTTTTGGCGAACTCTGCCAGTTTCGCCTGGTAGTCGCCGTCGGGGTCCGCCACTTTGAACGAGCAAACTCGATTCTGCGTGTCCGTTTGGATATCGGTGACACCATCAATCTTCACCAAATCGCCTCGAACCGAGGCGGCGCAGCCCCCTCACGTCATGTTGGGAACCTTGAGGCTGACCAGGGTAAGATCCGACGATGTCGATTCGCTCGAAACCGTTTCGGTAGTTGGAGTTGTGGCGTGCGAGATGGGTGTCGTCGAGTCGGTCGCCGCACGGCAACCAAACCAAGTGGCGGCCAGCCCGAAGGCTGCCATCAAAGCTAGAGTCTTCTTCATTTCCAATCCCCAGAAAGAGTAGTGGTGAACACGCGAATCCGTCCCAAGAACCGTCGTAAACTTGAACTCTCAACGGCTCTTGGGAAGGAAACGACGTGAAATCTCCGTCCCAGTCTAATCGGCTTTCTCCCCGTATGCCTTCCACATGGACGTCACAAAGTCGTTTGCTTTTTGTTCCTCCTGCCACCAGCGGTCGACATAATCAAAGTAGGCCGGGTGACTCCAGTAGCCGACCATGCCGGTCAGACGTGCAGCTAGAGCCTGACCAACCCAGGTGGGGCCGTTCAACTTTCTGTAGCCCTCGGCCTTGATGCCGTTGTTGCCCTTGTTGTCGCCAAATGTCTCCCAAGCTGACGGATCCGCCTCCTCGTGCCTGGCGTTGGCATTGTTCGGAGCGATCGTCCAAAGCGCATTCTGGCCGCGAAAGCCCTTGCCGTGATAGGTTTGCTGATCCTCCTGGAACGTCGCGTCTACGTTTTTCATGCCCTCGTGGCCCAACATCAGGCCGGCAAACAGGATCGGCCACTTGCGGCCGGAATTGTGACCGCCATTCGCGATCCAGAGATTGTCGTCTGACTGGACCACGCCGTAGTAGTCGATCCCTTTCTGCACATAGCGCAGAAGCAACGTTTCCATCCTACCATTTGGGTCGTCTAGGAGAAGCATCAGGGCAACGTTGGAGACGATATTGGTGATCTCCCTGCCGTAATCCGGCATGTTCTCCAATGGGTGCATCATGCGGTTCACCCATTGTCGCTGATGGTCCAACCAGATGCGTTCGAGATATCGTTCGTATTGTCTCACGTCGGGTACAGCGTCAGGTGCATCGAGTGCCGACAGAAGATCACGCCTTAGCTGCGAAGCAGTGAACATCTCCCTCCACGTTCCCACGTATGCCGGCCGAAAAGCATCTTTCGCCGGAGGCTCACTCAAACATGTCAGCACCGCCGCGGTGCGCAGTGGACCGCGACAATACTGGCCATCCACCGTATCCGGCGTCCTGTCGCCGACCTTGTCAACGCTGGCAACGCTGACCAACGACTCGCCCGGCTTCAGAGTGCGGGGAAATGTCGCCCGCAAGGACGCGTCGAAATGCGCGATACGGCTATCGTAGCCCTGCTTGTCTCCGGCCGGAGGATTCACCGCTGATCCGTGCCTTTCGGCCGTCGGCGCTGGGCTAACGCTCGCGACGGTCACGGGCCCCACAACCCACCAGTCGCCGGTGATGAATCGCCCGACTTGGACGGACTGGGAGAAAGTCCAGGTCACACCGTACTGAGATACGGACTGTTTTGTCCAGACCGACGCATCGTTGTCGGTCTGAGTGTGGCCAAGGCTGAAGAGTCCCAGCCAGACGAGTGTGGCAAGTGCTGCCTTCATGGTCTTTCCTCTCCGTTTGGCGTGTATACCACCGCCATCATTACGTGGCCCCACCCTCGTCCATAAGAGGATTCTTATGTTTTCTCGCAGAATCTGTCCAGATCTCGCGTGAAATGTCAATTCACACAATAGACCACGAAACGTTCCGTGCCTGCCGCAAGAGAGTAGGCCAAATCGATACCGCAGTACATCCTACAGGACGGGTCATGTCTGGAGAACAAGCATCGCGACCGTACACGACCGACGCCTCTTTGATTGATCAGACGTTGAAAGGAGACTCCGAAGCCTTCGGGGAACTGGTACGCAAACACCAAGGCCGACTGTTCAACAGTATTATCCATAACGCGCGCTGCCGAGAGGATGCCGAGGACATCGTGCAGGATGCTTTTGTCCATGCCTACACCCAACTTGGTTACTTCCGACACGAGAGCGCCTTCTACACTTGGCTGTATCGCATCGCGATGAATCTGGTAATCAGCCGCCATCGACAACAGCAACCGAGCGTTTCGATGGATGGATGGCGCGACATTTCCGACAGCGAGCCTCAAGACAACCGCGGCGATCCAGGCGAGAGATGCGAATGGGAGGAGAGTCTATCCCAGATTCAACAGGCTTTGGATTCCCTTCCGGACCAGCACCGCACCATCCTGGTGCTGCGCGGGATTGACGGCTTTGGCTACGAGACGATCTCCCAGATGCTGGAATTGAATCTGGGAACCGTCCGAAGCCGCCTGCACCGAGCGCGCAGGAAGTTCCGCCGACAATTGGCGGCCCTGAACTAGGGCACGGCCGATCGCAGGGGTGTTTTCTCGAAATGCCACTTTTTCACTTGCCTATATGGACTTATTGGCATAGGTTTCGATTGGGTATCAGTAATGCCCGCTACGGCGTTCTCTCGATTGGCCACGTTGGTTTGGCAGCCGCGTGGCCTTTTTTGTCGACACAGCCCATCCACCGTGAATACACCGCATTGTCAGACGGCTCGACGTTGATCCGATTCATCCCAAGATCCGGCGTTACCTGATCACTGAGCTTCTGAATCAATTGGTGGCCCCCAATTGTTCGATGTACAGCAAAGAGCACTTCACGCTCATGACTGCAACCCAGTCACAAATGCCACGCCGGCGCCCGGGGCTAGCGTGGCTGTTTTTGTTGGTGGGCGGACTGGCCGACATAAAACGTTGGTGATTTTGTTGCTTTTCTCTTCTCGCCCGCGGCCCTAGAATTCAAATGTTCAACCTCCCCATGACTCAGGCAGTGGGAGGCTCGAGCACTGGGCCGCACGGGCAAGCAGCGAGACCGAAACGTGCGGCCCAGGTTCTTGCGCGGCCAACAGAGCGGGAATCGACGTTGCGCACGCCTCATGCACGAAATATCACTCGAACTCGTGCGAATACTGTAACGGTCCGTCAGTTTGCCTGTTCCGTCTAAACGGGGGAGTGTGATCCATGTTCTATCCGGTGGTCGCAGTATCTGATCCCATGGCCTCGCAGTCCGCTAACGAAGCTTCGAGCGCAGCACGCCGCGCGAGCGCCAAAGCTGAGCAGATTCAGTTTGACGTCGAGCGGTTGTTGATGATCACCGAAGCCCTGTGGACGATTCTCAAAGAACGCCACGGCTATGATGATGCCGAGCTGCAGCGTCGCGTGGCCGAGATCGACATGCGCGATGGAAGGCTCGACGGAAGAGTGGCCCGCACAGCCGCCGTCAAATGTTCAAAATGTGGCAAACCGCTATTGAAAAAGCGGCCTCGCTGCATCTATTGCGGACACACCGCACCGCCAAATCTATTCGCGCGATAGCCGCCCCGTTGGAGTTCACGCTTCAGCGTGTTTGGTCTACTGTAGAAGCTGAAGAAACACGCTGAAGCGTGAACTCCAGCACCCGCACGCGCAACCGGTTATCTAAGCCCAAAACGCTGCAGCACGACCGTGTAGAAGTGAAAAACCGTCGCGACGACCGCTACCAAGCCAGCGTAACGATGGACGTCCAGCAAGTCGTGCAGGCAATCGGTGCCGTACAGTGGAAGCATGCTCAGAAGCATCGTCAACGTGACGGTTAGCCCACTGACAAGGATGATCCAGAACATCACTTTCGGGATCCAGGAAAAGCGGGGCGCGGCGTCCTCGTCTTCCTCGCCGCCGCGTCGCCCGCCAAAGCGACTTGCCTCGCACCACGTGATAGCCAACACGGGCAAGACGACCACAAACGCTCCGGCACCGAACATGTGGGCAAACAGCAGCCAACCCTCCAGGATGCCGTGCCGCAACAGGCCGAAAAACGCGGTCGCACCCAACATGGCGACGCTGCCGATCGACGCCAAGTACACGAGCTTCTCCCACAGATTCCACCGCGACTTGCGGACCACCTCGCGCCGCGTACACAGCGCCAAAATCAAGTGCATCGCTACTAGCACCATCGCACCCACCAATGCGTACGGCAGGATCTCGCGAAAGGACTCGCCCGGATGCGTGGCGATGCCTTCGATCAGTGTGCTCATGTCGGCGAACATGTCTGTGTCTCGGATTACAGGTTACGGGACGTCATTGGTCATTGGAGCTTGGTCATTGGGCATTCTCTTACCTGCGGCGTATCATGCCAGCCAGTCCGTTAAGGCCGAGGCACAGATACGTCAGCAGAATCAAGCCCACGGCTCCGGTTGAAACAAACCCCAACCATTTGAATGCCGTGCGCCCCTGGAACGATTGGTTCCAGGCATCGAGCCTTGTCTTGTCTTCGAATCCGGCGAGTTCGTACATCGCGTGTGTGACCGGTTCGTCATCGGGTGCCTGCCCGATGGCCGCGACCTTGCCCTCGAAAATCGGTGCCCCGGCCGAATGGCAGTCGAAACAGCCGTTCACGCCGGCGGACCATCGGGCTGGACGCACATCGTGGGCCAGTTTCCAGGCATACGGTCTGGCCGCATCGCTGTCGAACTCCTGCACCGAGCCGTCCTCTGCCAGACGATAGGCTTTACCGCCGGAAACATACACCGGGTCGGCACCATCCTCGATGATCCCCTTCAGGTCGTTCAAAGCGCCGACCAGTTTCTCCTGCCAGTTCTCGCGACCTCGCTTGGCCATCACATCCGCCAGTTTGGTCTTCTCGGCTTCAGTCAGCTCGTCTTCCTCAACCTTGTAGCGGTTTTCCCCCAGGATTTCCTTCTTGTCTGAGCTGCTAGGCTCCGCATCCATCACTCCCTCGGCAAAGGATCCGCGGCGAACGCGCAGCGTCTTTCGAGTTGCCTCGTAGGCTGCCTCGGGATTCAGCGGTGTGACCTTGCTGTCCTTGATCGTCCCCCAAAAAGCAGGCCACGTCATGCGATGAGGATACATGGTCCCGCCATCGCCGTCTCGCAAGAACACGGGCGTCACAATGCCGGGAGGAATATCCCCTTCCTCGTGCAACGGCAATCCCAGACCGTGAGCCAGTGCTGTCTGTACTTCCAACGCTTGGTCGCCTGGCCGTGGCCCCGAATGGCACGCAGTACACGACAGCTTCTCGAAGTGAATCGGGGGCAACCCCTTGTGCAGCGGTTTTGGGGCTCCCAAACGCCCACCGTCCGCCTCGCCATCCATGTGGCAACCGCGGCAAGATAGAGTGGCCACCGCCTGGCCGGAGGGGTTCCCCTCGCCCTCGAAACCGCGCACCGTGTGATGCTCGATGCCATTGCGATGGCAGTCGGAACACGACATACCGGCTCGAAGGTGGACATCCTCGTCGTGCGTCCACTCGGGCGCGGCCTCTTCGCCCACAAGCCGCGTGCTGTGACAGTAGTAACAGGCGTTGTCGTGTGGTGTGCGGATTACGTCGAAAAAGACTTCCTTCTCGCCGTTGATTTGAAGCGAGGCGTAGGTCGTAGTCGGCAATTTGTGTCTCGAATTCTCGTCCACGGTCGCGGGATCGAAGTCATCGGGCAACCGTGATACTTTGCCTTCGACGTGGCCCAGACCCAGCGCGGCCGTCGGCGCCCAGGCGAAATTCTCTTCCTGGATCTGTTCCCACCAGACCTCCGGGCTGTAAGAGCCGTCGCCCGTGTGGCACATCATGCAATCCACGCTCAACTCGCCCGACAGTCCCCACGCCCTGGCATCACCCTCATCCGCCGCTTCTTCGCCTTCGGCCGGCGCATCCGCTGGCGGTTCCTCGGTTGCCTGCTCGGTATTTGCCTCCTCGGCAGGCTCCGACGGAGGTTCGCCGGGCCCGCCACCTGGAAGGTGGCGACCGAACTTCAGGACAAAATCCCGATGTGAAATCGCCAATTTGTTCGGATCGTAGGTTCCCTTCCAGCCGCGGTAGGACAGCGGAATTTGGGTCCCGGTGCGTGAGTCGGTCCAGATCCACGGTTCGCCGGGCCGGCCGGGGGCCGCGAGCTTGTCCACGGCATTGAAATGGTGCCCATGAGTTATCGCCTTGTAGTCGTGGCACCGGCCGCAAGTCTTCACCGGCGAATAGGGCGCGGCCTCCGGATCGGTCACATCGATCTTGCGATTATTGGCGTCATATAGATCGATCCAATGCACATACTGACTTCGGCTGTGTGTCTGCGTGAATCGCGATTCGGCCCCAGCCGAGACAGCGTACAAGCAGACTACCGACAACAGAAAGGACGCGCCCATCGCATGCCAAGACATCGGATATCTCTCCAGGGTTGGACGGAAACAGCGTGATCGCGATATACCCACGCCGGTTTGGGGCTTTCGTAGTGGCAAACTGCCAGCTTGTCGATCCGCAAGCTGGCGGCTTGCGACTACGGGATTTTGGACCGGCTGCAGCGTAATTTGTCGTTCTGTGCCCTCGGCGACTATCCCTCGCCAAGGAGGGGGCGGGATCAACGATTGCGGGAGATGGGCTAGATTGTAGACCCTCCACGGAAGTTTGTCATCAACCCCCGACACCGTTGCCTGCCGCACGCGAGCCTCTATAATAGATGGTTGCGAAGGGCTAAAGCGAAAACGGCCGTATGCCGATAAAACTGGCTTGTCGGCGCGGTTTGTGGGGCGTTTCTTCGTAAACGGGCTGGGTGCCTGTTGACAATCCGGCGGCGGGCCACTAGATTCTGCGTTTCTCACGGCAAAGTGAACCTTGCCAAGTATGATGGTCGCAAGGCGGGTCCGCGACAACGAACTCGCCTTCTGCCCATCAGGCAGACGGGCCTTGATCGGGCCCAAGACGATCTTTGACAATTTGGTTGTTCGTAAGGTAGATGGCATCTTTAAGAGAATAAGCCGATTGGATCGGGCTCTGGCCCGATCAACGACGCTTGTTCCAAACACGTTCTTGCAGCGTCGACTGCAGGTATCCGAGAGCTTTGGATATTTGTGGTCAAGCTATTAAGGGCGCATGGGGGATGTCTCGGTATCAGAAGGCGATGAAGGGCGTGGAAGTCTGCGAAAAGCCCGGGGGAGTTGACAAACGAGCGTTGATCCCGGGATTCCTGAATTGTTCCTGCGCTGAATACATAGGCGCGTGGAGGCTAACCCGGTGAACTGAAACATCTTAGTAACCGGTGGAAAAGAAAGAAAAATCGATTCCGTAAGTAGCGGCGAGCGAAAGCGGAATAGCCCAAATCGCGGGGGTTTTCCCCTGCGTGGTTGTAGGGCTCTCTACATGGGAGTTACCAAGCGGCCTGTTAGCAGAACGGTCCTGGAAAGACCGACCATAGAGGGTGACAGTCCCGTACGCGAAAACAGCGCCGCCTCCCAGAGAGTCCCTGAGTAGGTCGGGTCACGTGGAACCCCGACTGAATCTACGGGGCCCATCCCGTAAGGCTAAATACTCTCTGATGACCGATAGTGAACTAAGTAGGGTGACTGAAAGATGGGAAGAACCCCTGCTAGGGGAGGAGACTGAACCTGAAACCATGCGCTTACAAGCGGTCGGAGCACGATGGCCTTCGGGCCCGTGTGACGGCGTGCCTTTTGCATAATGATCCGGCGAGTTACCGTCGTTGGCTTGGTTAAGGCCTTCCGGGCTGGAGCCGTAGGGAAACCGAGTCTTAATAGGGCGATTACGTCAGCGGTGGTAGACGCGAAACCTGGTGATCTACCCATGAGCAGGTTGAAGCGCGAGTTATATCGCGTGGAGGACCGAACCCACTTGGGTTGAAAACCGAGGGGATGACTTGTGGGGAGGAGTGAAAGTCTAATCAAACCAGGAGATAGCTCGTTCTCTTCGAAATAGCTTTAGGGCTAGCCTCGTGCCACTACGCGAGCGGGGGTAGAGATACTGATTTGGATGGAGGCCCTTTCCAGGGTACCCCACTGAACCAAACTCCGAATACCGCACGCGACTATCACGGGAGTCAGTCCGCGGGGGATAAGCTCCGCGGTCAAAAGGGAAACAACCCAGACCACCGGCTAAGGTCCCGAAGTCATACTCAGTCACTAAGGAAGTTAGAGTGCTAAGACAGCCAGGATGTTGGCTTAGAAGCAGCCACCATTTAAAAAGTGCGTAACAGCTTACTGGTCGAGCATTCTTGCGCCGATAATGAACGGGAGTAAGTATGACACCGAAGCCGTGGGTGCGATGATTCTTCGGAGGATTCGCGCGGTAGGAGAGCGCTGTACGTCAGACACGAGTCGTACCGTAAGGAGCGATGTTGGGGCGTACAGGTGATTATGCCGGAATGAGTAACGATAAAACAGGTGAGAATCCTGTTCGCCGAAAGCCTAAGGGTTCCTGGGGAAGGCAAATCCGCCCAGGGTTAGGCGGTACCTTAGTCGAGGCCGAAAGGCGTAGACGATGGACAGCAGGTTAATATTCCTGCCCCGCGTGTGTGGAGCGATGGAGGGACGGCGTCCAGAGGGCGATCAGACGGATAGAAATGTCTGTGGGGCTGACTGAGATGGCGGGATTGGAAAATCCGCCCGCGTAATTCAAGGTCAGTAACCGAGCGGCCAGTCCGCGAAGTCGTCGGAAGGACGTCCAAGAAAAGCTTCTAAGCTGTGAAGCACCGCGACCGTACTAAAACTGACACAGGTAGGCGAGTCGAGAAGACTAAGGCGCTCGGGAGAACGGTGGTTAAGGAACTCTGCAAAATGGCCCCGTAAGTTCGCGATAAGGGGCGCCCCTGGTGGTGAAAGTTTATCTGGAGCTGCTGGGGGCCACAGAAAATCGGCTCGAACGACTGTTTATCAAAAACACAGGTCTCTGCTAACACGCAAGTGGATGTATAGAGACTGACGCCTGCCCGGTGCTGGTAGGTTAAGGAAGCGGGTTATCCCTTCGGGGAGAAGCTCTCGACTGAAGCCCCAGTAAACGGCGGCCGTAACTATGACGGTCCTAAGGTAGCGAAGTTCCTTGTCGGGTAAGTTCCGACCTGCATGAAAGGCGTAACGATTCGAGCACTGTCTCAACCACCGACCCGGTGAAATTGTAGTCGTGGTGAAGATGCCACGTACCCGCGGTTAGACGGAAAGACCCCGTGAACCTTTACTGCAGGCTGATATTGGGCTGAGGTATGTTTTGTGTAGGATAGGTGGGAGGCTATGAGACCGGCACGCCAGTGTCGGAGGAGCCATCCTTGAAATACCACCCTGGATATATTTTAGTTCTAACCTTGATTCCGTGAATCCGGACAAGGAACAGTGTCAGTTGGGCAGTTTGACTGGGGCGGTCTCCTCCCAAAGAGTAACGGAGGAGTGCAAAGGTACCCTCAGCCTGGTTGGCAATCAGGCGCAGAGCGTAAAGGTAGAAGGGTGCTTGACTGCGAGACCCATAAGTCGAGCAGGGACGAAAGTCGGTCTTAGTGATCCTGTGGTTCCGTATGGAAGGGCCATAGCTCATCAGATAAAAGGTACTCCGGGGATAACAGGCTTATCGCATCCGAGCGTCCATAGCGGCGATGCGGTTTGGCACCTCGATGTCGGCTCATCACATCCTGGGGGTGAAGAAGCTCCCAAGGGTTTGGCTGTTCGCCAATGAAAGTGGTACGTGAGCTGGGTTCAGACCGTCGTGAGACAGGTCGGTCCCTATCTGCCGTGGGCGTTCGAAACTTGAGGGGGTTCAACTTTAGTACGAGAGGATTTAGTTGGACGTAGCTCTGGTGTACCAGTTGTCGCGCTAGCGGCACGGCTGGATAGCTAACTACGGAAAGGATAAACGCTGAAAGCATCTAAGCGTGAAGCCCTCCCCGAGATTAGGTTTCGTAAGTGCGAAAGCACGAAAGTCCCCTGGAAGACTACCAGGTTGATAGGCCGGGTGTGTAAGCACGGTAACGTGCTCAGCTAACCGGTACTAACGGACGAAAGCTTGACCACTTATATCGAAAGCTCTTGAACGAGCAAGCAAGCGGTCAGCAACCAGCCGTCAGCGATCAGCAAGATTGTCTGACTGAAGGCTGAGTGCTGATAGCTGAACGCTGCTAGAAGTCATCTACCGAACAACCAAGGTGCCGTCGGGCCTAACGGTTCGCGGCACCTCTTTCCGGTGACCATATCGCAGTGGCCACACCTGTTCCCATCCCGAACACAGTAGTTAAGCACTGCGAGCCGATGATAGTGCTGAAAGCGTGAAAGTAGGTCTCGCCGGGATTTTGAATAGAAAAGCCTCCGCAGTTCGCTGCGGAGGCTTTTTTCGTGCGCCGTTTGCCGGTGCTTGAACTGGTACGAGACGAAGCGAAAAGGAAAATAGCCGGAGCGGGACTCGAACCCGCACGAGGGATACCCTCACGGGATTTTAAGTCCCGTGCGTCTGCCAATTCCGCCATCCGGCCAAACGGGGTTAGGCTAACTGACTTGGGCCCATTTCGCAACGCCCGGCGGTGGTCACAACTCGAATGGGTGCGTCGGCACTCGGGTCGTTTAACCGCAGGGCCAGCGGAGGCTTGTTCGGCGCGGCGGATAAGCTGTCACTGCGAACGCGACGAGGAGCACCGCCCGCCAGATGCAGGGCATCTTGCAAGCCCGCGGAGAGCGCCTCGAAGGACTCCGAATGACAGAGGTGAACGTACTCCCAGTTCGAATACGTGAAGACCGCATGGAACATTGTATTGCGCAAGCTGATCGTTGAGCTTTAACTATGTGCTAGAGTTTGACAGAGCCCAATGAAGGGAGAAGCTCGATGTCAAACAGAAAGTATTTCACGCCTGAACAGAAAGTAGCGATTGTACGACGCCATCTGCTGG
>JADHUC010000114.1 GCA_016784735.1 Pirellulaceae bacterium
GTTCGTATTTTGCCCACGCCCAGGCCGGATCTGCCGCCTCTTTAGTTTGAATGTCGGTGAACATGAACAGGTTCCTTGACGGTTTCTGCTAGCGTCTCGTCTCCCTAACCCACTCCCAGTATTGTCGCAGTTCGTTTAACCCGAAGCCGAAGGCGATGGCGGGCGTTAAGCGTGGACGATCCATCCCGCTGTCCGCCATCGCCTCCGGCTTCGGGTTAAACGAGGATGTTAGTTCGTGAGCGCCGCTACGGTAAATTCAAATCCACTTGCAGTCTGGTTCTGGATTGGCCTTTGCTTACTCCGGACATCAGTTTGAAGTTGCCAACATATTTCAGGATCATCATGATCCCGCCCATATCGGCCTCGGCCTCCTCGCGCGTATTGCCTTCCTCGACCATGTTATTGCGAACCAGTGCGTCCCAGTTCGATTCCAGAATCGAGGCTAGTTGCGTAGCGTCGAGTTCCACCAGGCTGTGCACGCCGGGCAGCGGTTTTATGGTGTCGGCCTTCTCCTTCTGCAGGGCATCAATCAAGTCCTTGGCCAATTCGTTTGTCGAACTGATGACCATGTAATCCTCGGGCATGGCCAACGTCGGTTGGAAGTTGAAGCGCATGTCCAACGCTGTTTTGTCTTCTTCTGCAGCAGCCGAGAAGGCGGCAATCGTGTACTTCACACCCGAATGAATCTCCCGGTCGATAATCAAACCGGGTTCGGCCGCCTGGCCTCGTGTGAAATTGATCAGCCCCAGGCCCTTTTGCCACGCCTCTTCGGCTATGGGCTGGAATTTCGTCGGGTCCTTCAGACGGAAGATGGCGGCAAAGGCGGGTATCTTGACCGCGGGTGTACCGATCTCGGGGTCATACTTCTGCTCGGCCACGACCATCCGAACCTCCGGCGTCGTCTCGGCCAACACTTCGTCCGTCAAGTCTCGACCGGTGAAGAAGATGCCCATCATGTTTTCGAAGAAGATCAAGCCCGAAGTTCGTTCGGGGAACAGCTCGTCCTTGGCCCCGTAGAACTTGTGCAAATCGCGGTAGAAACTCATCCCCGCGATCTTCCGCGGGACGACTACGCTGGGCAGGGCACCGCCGGCAGCCTCGCCAGGCGATGCGAAGCCCTCCGGAGTGGATGGATCGCTGATTGTGCCGTCGGTCACGATGTCAAGTGTCAGCGTTTCGCCTTCCAGGCCAACCCCCACAGCCGCCCACGTTGATTCCTGCACGGCGGTAATCAGCGGAGCGAACAACAAAGACACCATCGGGTTGCTGTTGTTCTGCGACAGCGCCTGCTGGATATCCGGCAATTGCTTCAGCACGCCCGTCTTGACGAAGATGGACGCCGCCGAGCCGGAGCCCATGCCTTCTTTGGCAGCCTGATACGTCGGCAGTTTCGCCAAGCTCGCGCCGTTTGGATTCGCGCGAAGGTCCAGTGTCGCGACCAGGGCTTCCGGTTTGTTACTGAGCAACAGCCGATTGCCGACAATGGTGTGAGATTCGTTAGGGCCAAGACGCCATGCGGTCACGTCGCGGTACTTGACCGAGGCAACTTTGTCCGGCTGGCCTTTGTTCTGCGCATCGGTCTTGGCCATCAGTAGGATGAAGTCGTGGACTTCTTCCAGCATCTTGGCGTCCTCGGCCTCGACGATAAGCACGGTCGCCTCGTTGGGGCTGATCGCCAAAGTAATTCCGCCTCCGACCAATTTGCCCAGTATCGTTTTCCAATCGGTGTCAAACTTCTGTTCGAAGTACTGGACCAGATTCCTCACGTGCTGGAACTCCGGCTTGGCGACCTGCTGCTTATAGGCCGGGTGCGCGGTTACCGTCTCGATCACCTTGTCCGTGAGGATACCGTCCATCAGGGCTTTGGGCTGAGACATTTCCAGGACGACGATGGCGTCGTCAGCAATCCACGCACTGGCTGGAGCATTCGCATCAGCGGCGCGGGCGGCTTGAGCGAATAACGCGGACAGCGTGAACGCCGCGAGAATAGTTGTTTTTCTCAACATTGGTATTTTTCCTCGTGTTGCAGTGTTAGTCATATTCACTCTCCTCAGTCTCGTTCCCAAGCTCTGCTTGGGAACGCACTTCTTGGAAGCTCTGCTTCCCGTCTTGCGAAGCGGAGCTTCGCGCGACGGGGTTCCCAAGCTGGAGCTTGGGAACCAGAGCCACCATGTCAGGAGGCTTTGTCACAAATCACGCCAGCAGAAGCACAACATTGCCAGACCAATCGCTGCCAGAGTGGGCAAGGTGTAGCCCAAAATCACCCGTGTCAACGAGAAATCTTCGTACTCGGTTCGATTGAAGAAATCGGGTTTGCTTGCCGGTGGTGGTGCCGACTTGCCCGATAAGATACTGATGACCTGAGCCGCTTGACGCGCTACGGCATCGGCGTCTTCTTTGCTGACCGTCTCTTCTACTGTCTCTTCCTCTTCGCTCCACGGCGTGCGCAGCAGCGTGGGAAGCGCCTGATTCAGGCTCCACGGCGAGAACTCCTCCAACGAAAACGTGCTCAGGACAAGATTGATGGGAATCCAAGCAAAAATGAGGATCACGGCCGCCACCATGGGTCTTCGCAGCAGGGTCCCCATCAAGAATCCCAGCGATACCAAAAACGTCAACACCAATCCGACAAGAAGCAAGGCGCCGAACATTCCGTAAAGCGTCACCTCTTCGCCAGTCACCGGGCGATCGGCGTAGGCGATCAACAGCATGAACGGGACAATGACCACCAGGAAAATGAACAGCACCATCACCACGCGTGCGGCCCACGCGGCAAGCAAGTACTCGAAACGAGTGACAGGCCGGCTGAGGATACCGTCGGCCAGCGCTTCCAGTCGCGATCCGGTCACCGGGCTGATGCCCAGGACCATCACCACCAGGAACCATGGAAAAACCAGGTAAGGGAACAACAGTGCCGCAATGAACGGCGCAGACTGAAAAGTCGCCCAATTCGTTGCCAGTATCAGAAATGTCAGCAAGCCGGTGGCGATCAGCCACAGCCGAACCAGCCAGCTTGACCAAAGGCTGCGCAGCTCATGACGAAGAATCGCCGTGAACGGCATCATCCTCGTGCTGAACGTCAATGTCGAACCGCTGGAATCCATGAGCTTTGTCCTCTTGTAGCAACTGCAAGTAAGCGTATTCGGTTTCGTTCTGCCCGGAATGGATCGTTTGAAGCGTTACACTGGACGAGTCAATCAACTTCATCACGTCCGTCAGCGCATCGGCGCGGGCTCGGCCGTCGGCCAATTCGACGACCAGCGTATGCGGATCACGCATGGCGGCGGAAATGCCGGCCATTTCGTTGACTTGCTGGACTAGTTGAGCCTTGCCTTCGCTAGGCCCGTCCAATTCCAGAGTGATGTCGTCACGCTTCAATCGCTGTTTCATGTCGCGCATCGGACCGCTGAAGATCATCTTGCCTTCGTGCATCACGCCCACGTAATCGCAGATCTGGTCGATGTCGCTGAGGATATGCGTGGCGACAAGTACCGTGCGCGTCTTGCCCAACTCGCGGATCAGGTCCAAGGTGAACCGCCGAGCCGCCGGGTCCAGGCCGGCCGTCGGCTCGTCCCACAGCAGTAGCGGCGGTTCGGCCAACAGCGATGCGGCAATGCCCAACCGCGTACACATGCCTGTGGAAAACGTATGGATCTTCTGATTCGTAGCGCCCAGCAGTCCCACAGCCCGCAGCAGCGAAGTCAAACGCGGCTTGCGAACTTGGCTGGGAAGACGGCAGAGCCTGCCGAGAAGATCCAAGTACTCGATGGGCCGCAGATGCCCCGGCAGCTTCGGATGCGTCGGCAGGTAGCCGATCATATGGCGAACGGCAGTCGAATTGACGCCGCACGTCTTGCCGAAAATCTCGGCCCGGCCTGCTGTCGGGCGTTGTAGCCCCAGAAGCAGCCGCAATGTGGTGGTCTTGCCCGCGCCGTTAGGTCCCAGCAAACCATAGATGGATCCGACAGGCACCTCCAACGTCATGTCGTTGACCGCGATGACCTGGCCGGAGTAGATCTTCGTCAAATGCTCGGTGCGAATTGCCAAATCCACGATCGACTCCTCATTCGGTTGTCCGGATCTGTCGGCGACGCCTGCTGTGAGTGCTTGTGGGGCTCAGATTAGATAGTGTCGGTTCTTCGACCGTATTCGACGTGCTTGACCGATTATTGCTCTCGCCTTGCTAACATTCTGGAAAAGGACGAGCGGTTCGAAACATACGGAATCTATCCGCGTCAGTCAGTATTACCCAGTGAGGTGGTGTCTTGGTTTCTTGCAGGACAGATTGGTGACACGTCCATTTTGTGCCAATTGCGCCGGAGATACAATCATGATTCGGCAAACGCACTGCCGGGATTCTCAGCGGAAATCCGTTGGTTTAGGATTGTGGTAGTCGCAAGCGGCGTTTCGAGGCGTTGCCGTTTAACCCGAAGCCGGAGGCGATGGCGGGTGCCGCGTGTGGACGATCCATCCCACTGCCCGCCATCGCCTCCGGCTTCGGGTTAAACGAGTTCTGGCAACTGAACGTGCTGTGCAAGCAGAAACTAAGGTTTCCCGGAGTACCCAATGGTGGGAGAGTCGAATGATCGAACGCGTCGATCACGTGAATCTGGTCGTCGATGACCTGTCGGCGATGGTCGAGTTCTACAAACAGGTATTGGGGCTGCGCGTGAAGAGGCGGGCTACGATCAGCGGTCCTTGGATCGAGGCCGCCACGGGCTATGCCAATGTCGAGGCCGATGTCGTCTACCTGGACGCAGACGCCGGCGCGGGCATCGAACTGATGCAATACCGCACGCCAGAGGGTTCGCGGCCGGGCGAATTGGGCGAGCCGAACACGAAAGGCATTCGCCACGTTGCTTTCCGCGTCCGGAACCTTGACTCGATCGTTGCCTCGGCGAAACAGAAAGGAGTAGAATTCCTGAGTGAGATCCAGGACGTCGCCGTCGAACAAGTGGATTTTGGAGACCAGCGGAAACGTCTGGTCTATTGCCGAGATCCCGAAGGCAATCTGCTGGAATTGTGCGCTTATGAATAGACGCCCAAGAAAGACACGCCGCAAGAAGACTCCGAAGGTACTGGCCGTAATCAATGCGGATAACTGTACCGGGTGCGAATCCTGTATCGAAATCTGTCCCGTCGACTGCATTGAACTCAGGGGAATCGGCCAGGGCGTAAAGGGCACGGAATCGTGGTGCGAAATAGACCTGGAACGCTGCATAGGATGTGGTCTTTGCGTGCGCATTCCCAGGAGGAGAAACGACGCCTACGAGTTGACGGTTTGTCCCTGGGACGCGATCGAGATGGTGCCAACGGAACGAGTGGCTGAAGCCGTCGCCCAGATCGGCGGCCCGGCCGATTACGCGAGCGAAAACCGCGACCGATTGGTCGACGCCGCGAAACGCCTTGCCGAACAGAGAGTGTGCACATGAGCAACGCGCCGACCAAGCCCACGATCGTCCTCCTGTCCGGCGCGACCGGCCGGACGTGCGGAGAAGTGTTTCGAGCAGCACTGGCTCAGTTCGACAGCCCGGATGTCGACCTTATTCACAAGACCAACGTCCGTTCGACGGAGGAAGCCACCCAAGCTGTCAAAGAGGCGGCCGAGACGAAAGCCGTGATCCTTCACAGCATTGTGGATTCGGATGTTCGCGAAGCGTTTTTGGAGCAATCGAAGACGCTGAATGTCCCGGTCATCGACGTTTTGGGCCCCGTTCTTACGCTCTTGGAGGACCACCTCGGTCAGTCGCCGCGCGGCCGGCCAGGGCTGTCGTACCAGCTTCGGCGGGAGTATTTTGATCGCATCGACGCGGTTAGCTTCACGTTGGCACACGACGACGGCTGCCGCATCGAAGGCCTGCCCGAGGCCGATGTCGTCATCGTCGGTGTTTCACGCGTCTCGAAAAGCGTCACTTGCTTCTATCTCGCGTATCGAGGCGTCCGCGCGGCCAATGTTCCCCTGATCCCCGAGTGCGAACCGCCGCAGGAACTGCTTGCCATCGACCCGCGGAAAGTCATTGGATTGACGATGAACCCAAATCGCCTCGAAAAGGTGCGCGCCGTGAGGATTGGGATGATGGGGCGAGGTCCCTTCGAGCAGTACGGCGCCGCGCGGGGAATCGAACGGGAAATCAAGTTCGCACACGCCCTCATGGCCGATCATGGCTGGCGCAAGATCGACGTGTCCTACATGAGCGTCGAGGAAGTGGCCAAAGAAGTCATGTCGATGCTTGAGAAATGACAAGCTCACAACGTCGTCAGTCAGCCACCTCGACTACCATCAATTGGTGAATCGCGCATTCAGGAAGCGCGGCGTTCAACCGGCCGGTCTCGTACCTCCAGTCCTTCAGCGTTGTCCCTTGCGGCACCAACCGGATTGACGTCGGCTTGGCCGGCAGGCGGACCGAGACGCGACACGGCGGGACCGGTGGTATGTTGGTGATCTTGGTGTAGCGTCGTCTTGCCGCAGTCACAACGTCACGCTCGCCCTTCGCCATGTTGACCAAGTGCAAGACGTATCGGTCGGGTTGCCTCCGCAAGACGACTTCGACCGTCGCCGGTGCGTCGGTTGTGACACGCCGCTGGTCCGGTGGCGCTACAACGTCGAATACGTGATTCATCAGTTCATTCGGAATAACGTTTTTGCCATGTGCGGTCAGCAGCGGCGCGGCGAAGTAGTAAGCCTCGCCACTTCCGAGGCGGTTCTTCACCAGCAAGGGATGGGTCTGACCATCCGCGTCCTTCGCACGGAGTAAGGCCGTGCCGGTCGACAATTCAACGCGGAATAGCCAGTGTTCCAGCGGTACATCCTTGCCGTCGATTTCTACCTCAAGCGTCTCGGGGCCGGTTGACCCAACAGACGCGGCGACGCCGCACAACTTCCGCAGGTGCTCGTGGGCGTGCGGCCCCATTCCCGTCATCAGCAGTTTGCCGCCGCCGCTTACGTAGCGGACCAAAGCCTCCACGGTCTTGTCCGTCAGCTTCTTGGCATGTTCGACGATCAACACCGGACTGCGAACGTCTTGTGCTTCCAAGCGCCAGTCAGGCACGATTTCGTAGTTCAGATGCAATCTGGCCAGCCAACCCGCGATTCCATCCAGACGGTTGTCTCCGCGCGTGAAACATGTTCTTGCTCGATCGTTCACTGCGTAATGGGCCGCCGCACCGTGTAGCACAGAAACGTCGGGCAGTCGTTCTGAGTCAAGGCACCATTCCTGCCGTGCTCGCAGGAATGGCATGACGACCTTGCCCATGAAATCGAAACGTTCCGGCGCGAGGCCGCTTTCCGGTGTCGGCGTGTCCCAGGCGAAGTAGCGGCCGCCGTTGGCGACGATGATTGCCATTTCCTGTTCGATCTGTTCGGCAGGCTTGGGCGCCATGGCGATGGCTTCTCGGCCGTCATCCGGTCTGGCGATCCGCTGACGTGTATTGATCTGGGTCATCAGATCGAACGGCACGCCCAGCGAATCGTACCAATGAGCCTCGATCGGCAATCCTTCCACACGATTGCCGATATCCCCCGTCAGATACGCAATGCCCGGATCCGGTTTCTCGGGCATACGAACCGAGTACGCCCAGTTCACGGCGACCAGACATTCCGGGTCAAGCTCGTGGATGAACTCGGTCGTCTCGTGGATGAACTCGCGGTAGATTTGCCGCTGCATCTCTTTGTACGCTCGCCAACCTGGTTGGTCCGAAGCGGTTGGTGCCTCCAACCCGTGTTGCGCTTTGAATCGCTTGCGGCAAACGTCGCAGTAACAGACCTGGATCGTGAAGCACGAGCCATCGAACCAGAATCCGTCGGGCTCGTAGCCTTCGATGATTTCCTTGACCATGGGCCAGAGGTAGTCCTCGGCAACGCCGGAATGATAGCAGAGGGCTCGCTCCACGGGCCTGCCGTCTGCCATCACGCGGTTCCACTCCGGACGACGCTTCATGATCTCGCCGTCGCGGCCAATGTTGTAATAAGCCGAAAAGTGATAGCCATCCTGCCGAGCCACATTGCGCCAGATTGCCAGAACATCCTTGGCCAGCTTGGGCGGTGTGTGGCCGATCTTCGACGGATAAGTCGTCCAACCAGGGTTCCCCTTGGCATGAATCTGGATCATGTCCGGACGACAAATCGCCACCAGACGCGATGTCTCGCCAGGATCGGCGTCACGCCCAACCTCGGCATGGCCGGACGTATGATGGTCTTCGTGCAGAAGCCAGAAGCTCTTCTGGTACCAGTTTTCGGCGCCGGCCAACGGACAGATGAGCATCACGATGAATCCCGTAGCGATTGTGGAATAGATAGTAGTTGCGTTTGGTTTGGTCATTACTCATTCGTCCTTTATCATTGTCTGCACTGGTCCTCCAGAGCATTGGCCTGGACCGCCCGAGCAGTTATCATTCGAGGATTCTAAACCGCGTTTTCGCTGGCCGACACTAGCCCGACGCGCAAGCGAGGGACGTACACGGGATCCCTCGCTTGCGCTTCGGGCTAGTGTTGGACACGCTAACTTGGTTTCCCCGGGACGTCAGGAAGCGGGTGATTTAGTCGTTTGCGTCAGTTCGACTGTACCAAAGTACTCGCCGTATCGCCACGACGGGGATCTCGGAAGACGGACGAGGTTGATTGTGCCATCCCGATACCTGCTTGTTCTTGGAACATTCTGCCTGTCGGTGTTGCTGTACGTGGATCGCGTCTGCATCTCGGTGGCAGAGGAAACGATTGCGAGCGATCTTTCGCTATCAGAACGGCAAATGGGCTGGGTGCTGTCCGCGTTTGCCCTGGGCTACGCGCTGTGTCAGACGCCGGCCGGCTTTCTGGCCGATCGTTTCGGGCCGCGGCGGATTCTCACGGCCGTCGTCGTGTTCTGGTCGGCATTCACGGGATTGACGGCAGTCGCGTTCCATTTCGTGACCCTGCTCGTTACGCGTTTGTTGTTTGGTGCCGGAGAAGCCGGCGCGTTTCCGGGCATCGCGCGAGCGACCTACTCGTGGATACCGATGCAGGAACGAGGGCTTGTCCAAGGGGTCAATTTCTCTGGCTCGCGCGTCGGTGGTGCCATTGCCTTGTGGTGTCTGCCTGGGATGATCGTCTACATGGGCTGGCGGATGAGCTTTCTGGTTTTGATGCTGATCGGTTTCGTGTGGGCGGCTTTTTGGTATCTCTGGTTTCGCGACGATCCTACTGAACGTTCGACAATCGACGATAATGAGCTGAAGTACATTCTCGAGAACCGACAGCAGACGAAGCCTTCCGCTGATGCTGACGAATCGTTGCCCCTATCCAGCTTGGCCGGTTCCACCAGCATGTGGCTCATTTCGGCTCAGTACTTCTGTTCGAATTTCACGTTCTTCTTCTGTCTGACGTGGCTGTTTCCTCATTTGAAGAAGACGTACGAACTGGAGGCCGTCGAGGCGGGCCTGTATACCTCGGTTCCGCTTCTCTGCGGTGCGTTGGGAAACTGGTTCTCCGGGTGGCTCGTCGATCGCATCTATCGCGGCGGCAATTGGGTATTCTCTCGCCGCGGGCCGGCAATCGCGGGTTTCGCACTGGCGGCGATCGGAGTTGTTGCCAGCGCTTTTGCGGAATCTCCGCTGTCGTCGATCGTCTGGTTCAGCATCGCCATCTTTGGTGCCGACATGACACTGTCGCCATCGTGGTCGTTCTGTATCGACATCGGCAAGCAGCACGCCGGCGCCGTTTCCGGCACGATGAACATGGCCGGGAACCTGGGGTCATTCCTGACGGCTTTGGCGTTTCCCTACCTGACGGACTGGACAGATTCTCCCATGCCGTTTTTCTTCGTCGCTGCCGGGCTGAATGCGATGGCGATCTTCGTTTGGCTGGCTGCCGATCCGCGGCGAGGCCTGAAGGGCTTAGCATGACAAAACTACGAGGATTGTGCATTGGCGCCGGGTACTTTGCCCAGTACCACTTGGACGCGTGGCAGCGGATGCCCGACGTCGAAATCGTTGGCATCTGCGACCTGGCCCCGCAGAAGGCGAAGCAAGCATCAGACCAGTTTGGCATCGCTCGGACGTTCAGCGAAACACAAAGTGCGTTAGATGAATTGACACTCGACTTCGTCGACATCATCACGCCCCCGGACACGCACCTGTTGCTCGTCGAACAGGTGGCGGAACGGGGTCTGCCGATCATCTGCCAGAAGCCGTTGGCGCCGGATTTCGCCACCGCCACGGCCATCCGCGATGTCGTTGCGCGGACGGGCGTGCGGTTCATGGTGCACGAGAACTTTCGCTTTCAGCCTTGGCACCGCGAGATCAAGCGGTTGTTGGACGACGGCGTAATCGGCCGGAAGCTTCACAACTTGCACTTCCGATCGCGGCCAGGAGACGGGTGGAGCGCGGACGCGTATCTGGATCGTCAGCCCTATTTTCGCGAGATGCCCCGCCTGCTGGTCCACGAGACCGGCGTGCATTTCATCGACACTTTTCGTTTCTTGGCCGGGGAGATCGAAGAAGTTTATGCCGTGCTCCGGCGGCTGAACCCCGTAATCCGTGGCGAAGACGCTGGACTACTGACATTTCGATTTGCTGCCGGCGCGGTGGGCGTCTGGGATGCAAACCGATACAACGAGTGCAACGACCCCGATCCTCGTTACACGTTCGGCGAGTTCCTGGTGGAAGGCGACGGAGGCAGTATCCGATTGTATCTCGACGGCCGAATCACCGTTCAGCCACTGGGGCAGGACGAACGGGAGCACAAGTACGAGCATCGGCGACATGGCTTCGGTGGCGATTGCGTCTACCATACGCAGCGACATTTCGTCGAACACCTTCGCGACGGCGGAGAATTCGAGACGAACCTGCCGGAGTACATGAAAACGCTGGCGATCCAGGAAGCCGTGTATCAGTCGGCTGAACAAGGAAGTCCCGTACGACCCGCGGATGTCGCGTCGGTGTCGGCCGACAGACCGGCGCGCCGTATCATCGACCTTAGTCTTCCGATCAATAACGATCTGCGCGGCGCGGAAGTTGCGACAAAGAAGACACGCGCCGAACACGGATGGAATGCCACGACACTTACGCTCTATTCGCACTGCGGCACGCACATGGATGCACCGCGGCATTTCATCGACGACGGAACACCGCTCGACGAACTGTCGTTAGACGCGTGCTGCGGTCCGGCCAAGGTCTTGGATCTGACGCCGGTCGAGCCACGAGAACTCTTGGGAGTCGACCGACTTGCGCCCTGGGCCGACACAATCGGCCCCGGTGACCGATTGTTTCTGCGCACCGACTGGCACAGGCGAGCGGGAACGGATGCATACCGGGATGAATTACCGCGCGTTTCGATCGAATTGGCGCGTTGGCTTGTCGAGAAACGAATCGCACTGCTCGGCGTCGAGCCACCCTCGGTGGCCGATGTGAACAACGTAGCGGAATTGACCGAGGTGCATCAGACGCTGCTGGGCGCAAACGTAACCATCGTCGAAGGCCTGGCCCATCTGGACGAAATCCGTTGTGAAGAAGTCGAGTTTGTCGCGTTGCCATTGAAGATCACCGATGGCGATGGCAGCCCCGTGCGGGCAATCGCGATCGAGAAAACGAACTGTTAGGCGCATCCTTTTGGGGATTTGCAGAGCTGGAAGAATTGGGAAACTGGCGTAGGTGTGCCACTGCTTCCGATTGGGGGAAGCCGACCATTTGGTGACGCCCACCACAATCGAAAGCAGTGCCGTTGGGCAAGGCCAACGCGCGTACGTATGGCTACGACGTCGGCGGCACTGCTTTGAACTGTGGTGCGTCCATGGGCATGCAGAGCCGAATCAGTTCAAAGCAGTGGCACACTGTGGACAACCGTCGGTACGAGGAAGGGTTACCGGCAAAGCTGGTTTAAGTTCAGAGGAGTTGAAAACCGAAATGGGATCTTATCGTATTGTCGCGTTGCCCGGAGACGGAATTGGTCCGGAAGTCATGGCGGCCACGGTTCGAGTCGTGGAAAAGGTGACCGATGGCGTCACCGGCTTGGACCTGCAGATCACAGAGCACGAAGCCGGGGCGGCGTTCTATCGGAAAACGGGGACGGCGTTACCGGACGACGTACTTGACGATTGTCTTAGCGCCGATGCCGTACTGCTTTCGGCCATCGGGCTGCCTGACGTGCGAAAACCGGACGGCACCGAAGTACAGCCCGATATGATGATGGGACTCCGGCGGGCAATGGATGTGTACGCGGCGATCCGGCCCGTGAAACTGTATCCCGGTGTCAAATCGCCGCTCAATACGGCCGACGCCGGAATTGACCTTGTCATCGTCCGTGAAAACCTTGAAGGTCTGTTCAGCTCGTTCGGCGGCGGGTGCATTGTCGGCAACGATGTGGCGACGGACACGATAGTCATCACGCGCGAGGGAACGCGAAAGGTCGTCGACGTTGCATTCAAGTTGGCTGCCAAACGATCCGGCCGGCCACTGGATGGGCAGCAGACCGTCACGTGTGTGGACAAGGCGAATGTCTTCCGCAGCTATGCCTTCTTCCGCCGTGTTTTTTCCGATGTCGCCGCCCAGCATCCGGACATCGCCATCGACACCGCTTACGTGGACGCGATGAGTCTGTACATGGTCCAGAGCCCGTCGGCCTATGACGTTTTGGTCATGGAAAATCAGTTCGGCGACATTCTGTCCGATCTGGGTGCCGCCATCGTCGGCGGCCTGGGCCTTGCCCCGTCGGCCGAGATCGGGGATGAACACGGGCTGTTTCAGCCGTCGCACGGCTCGGCCCCAGACCTGGCCGGCAAGAACGTGGCAAATCCAATCGCCATGATTCTATCGGCGGCTATGATGTTCGACTGGCTGGCCGAAAGGCACAGCGACGAGGCGGCCGGAGAGGCGGCTCGTCGTATCGAACAAGCTGCGGAGCAAGTGCTTGCGAGCGGCCGATACATGCCAGCCGATCTGGGTGGCACGGCAAGCACATCGGAAGTGGCAGCCGCGGTTATCGCTGCGTTAATGAAATAACCTCCTCTTGCACCGTTCGACGTTGTTTCATTCGCGAGCCAAGAGATTGCCGAATCGTCCAAGCCGAGTTACTATCAACTGGACCGTGATCAAGACCTGATTCAGAAGGAGTCCAATATGTCGAAGATTACACGTCGCCAATTCTTGGCAAGTTCTACCGCGACGGCCGGTGCCGTTGCGCTGGGCGGAAGATTCAGCCTGGCCGAACAGGCACCCGCGGTTACACCGGTGAAGGTGAAAAGCGGTACCGATCTGGTCACGCTGGGCAAGAGCGGGATCAAAACATCCGTCCTGGGTATCGGTACCGGCACACGCAGCGGTCGCGAACAGCGCGATCTGGGCCGAGACGGATTCGTGCGGCTGGCTCGCGAAGCATTCGATCGTGGTATCCGCTACATCGACACGGCGGACATGTACCGGATACACCCGTTCGTCGGTGCCGCGTTGAAGGAGTTGCCGCGTGAAGAAATGTTCATCCAAACAAAAACAACGGCCAAGAACGCGGACAAGGCCAAGGCCGATATCGAACGCTTTCGACGAGAGCTCGGCATCGAGACGATGGACACGCTGCTGATCCATTGCATGACCAAAGACAAATGGCCCGTCGACATGCGGCCGGTGATCGACGTGCTGTTGGAGGCGAAACGCAAGGGCCAGGTCCGAGCGATCGGCGTCTCGTGCCATAGCTTCGACGCACTGGCCGATGCTGCCAGTTGCGAACACTTGGACGTCCACCTGGTGCGCATCAACCCGGTCGGCAGCCGCATGGACGACAAACCCGAAAAGGTCGCCTCACAGATCCGCAAGATGCACCAGCAGAATCGTGGTGTGATCGGCATGAAGGTTTTCTCGGAGGGCGATTTCAAGACCCGCGAACAGCGGTTCAAGTCGCTCAAATTCGTGCTCGGCCTGGGCACGGTTCACGCCTTCACGATCGGCTTTTCCAACATCAACCAGATCGACGAGACACTGGCAATGATCGAGCAAGCAGTCGCCTGATTCGGCGAACAGTGCCCCGCGTATCCCGGTGCTTCATGGTATTCCTATAGCGGTCAATGCCTTCGAGTGCGGGCCGCTTCGATCATGGCCGCGATGTTTTCCAGCGGTACGTCCGCTTGAATTGTGATTCCCGTTTCCAGGATGTAGCCACCGTTGTGGCCCAACTGCTGTTTCAGACGCTGCGCTTCGTTGCGCACGTCGTCGGGGCTGCCGTTGACCAACAGGTCTTGCGTGCCTAACCCACCGCAGAAAGTCAGTTGATCGCCGAATTGGCTTTTCAGTTCGACGACGTCCATCGTTTCGGGCTGGATCGGATGGAGGATGTCCAGGCCCAGTTCGATCAGGTCCGGCACGACGGCTCCTACGTCCCCGCAGGAATGAAGAAACACGGTCTTGCCTGCCGATTTGGCCTTCGAGAATATGTCGGCCAGCCTGGGTTTCACGAAACGGCGCCAGGCTTCGGGGCTGATGAGCAGAGACTCTTGGGTTCCGTAATCGTCGCTAATCGCTACGCAATCAAACTCGAATCGGTCGAACAGAATCTCCATTGTCCGCAGGATGTAGTCCGCGATGCCCGCGAGCAGGTCTTCCACAAACTCGGGCTCCAGGGCCACGTATAGCAACAACTGCTGCATGTCGCACATGAACGTCGCCCGTTCCCATAGATCGCCGATCCAGACGATCCTGTAGTGCTCGGCGTTCCGTGCACACCACTGGTCGAGATGCTCAAACCGATACTCCGCCGAGGGGTCAGGGAATTGGTAGCCGGACAGACTCGGTTCGGTGATACAAGGTCCCACCGGGGCACCGCGGTCGATCTCGTTCGTTGTCCACACGACGCCGAACTCGTCTGTCGCGTGACTACCGAATTCGTCCGGCGATGCGTACAGCGGCTTGATCGACTGCGTCCCGGTCATGCGGATCGGCAGATCAAGGAAGCGTTCGATGTCGTTGGTCTGGTAGAACTCCTCCAGCCTTCGCTGCGCGACCGGCGAAAGCGACAGGTTGTACGGAACGGGCGTGTCGTCCGTTCGATCGAGTACGCGTTGGATCCACTCTTTGTTGTTCATGCCAGCCCGAGAATCTTCCGATTTCGTTCCACGTCCGTCTCCGCGCCGCAGAAGTCGTCGAACGCGATGTCGGTGGCTTCGATCAGATGAGCCGCGATAAACGGTGCGCCCTCTGCCGCACCTTGTTCCGGGCTCTTTACACAGCACTCCCATTCCAGCACAGCCCAACCATCGTAACCCTTTTCGGTCAGCAGGGTAAACAGCCGCTTGAAGTCGACCTGGCCATCGCCCAGCGACCGGAAGCGGCCGGCCCGCTTGGACCACGGCTGATAGCCGCCGTATACGCCCACGCGACCGGACGGACGGAATTCGGCGTCCTTCACGTGCATGGACTTGATGCGATCTCCGTACAATTCGACGAATGCCAGATAGTCCAATTGTTGAAGGACGAAGTGGCTGGGATCGTAGCAAATGCCGATGGCCGGATGGTTGTCGGCCACGTCCAGGAACCACTCGAACGTCGCTCCATCGTACACGTCCGATCCTGGATGCAGTTCGTACGACATGAACTGGCCTCTGTCCGTGGCCAGATCCAAGATCGGCCGCCATCGCTTGTGAAGCTCGCGGAACGCTTCGTCAATCAAGCCGTCGGGACGCTGCGGCCAGGGATACACCATGTGCCATGCGAAGCCGCCGGACATGACAGGCACGCTTGTCAGTCCGAGGCGCTCGGAGGCGACAATCGCTTTTTTCAATCCGTCCGTTGCCCATTCGACTCGGGCCTGGTCGTTGAGCCCTTCGGGATAGAACGGCTGGAAGGCGACCTCGTATGCCGGATGAATCCCCAGGACCTGGCCCAGCGGATGGGCCGACAGATCGGATATCTCCAGCCCGATCTCTTTGAGCCGCCCCTTTACCTCGTCGCAGTAGTCCTGTGAATCGACAGCCTTGTCGAGATCAAACACTCGCGTATCCCACGAGGGCACCTGGATGCCCTTGTACCCCAACCCTGCAGCCCAGCGGCCGATGTTCTCCAGGTTGTTGTACGGTTCCTCGTCGCGCAAGAACTGTGCCAGGAAGATACCTGGTCCCTTGATTTGACTTGCCATCAGCGGTTCTCCTATGTTTTCGCAGAGGTTGTATGACCGCGCCCGGGAGGAAAGGTAGGTCCCGCTTGCCGAGCGGGACCTTGACCTTGAGACTCGTCAGCACTTTCAGGTCCCGCTCGGCAAGCGGGGCCTACCTCGTCAGCCTCCCCCACGTTACGGCGAAACGAATGTCAACATTTAACCCACGTATCCCAACACCGCCTACACGTCGCACACACGCACGGCGTGGCGCAGGGCGGCCAGCTTGTCGGGCCACGTGGGGATAAACTCTTGGGAAACAAGGCCAGTGTAGCCGGTTTCCAGGATCGCTCGCATGACGGCCGGATAGTTGACCTCCTGCGTGTCGTCCAACTCGGCGCGACCCGGTACGCCGGCTACGTGATAATGGCCAATGTAGTCTTTGTACTGGCGGATGCGGCGGATCACGTCGCCGTTCATGACCTGCACGTGGTAGACGTCGAACAGCAGTTTCATCCTTGGCGAGTCCACTCGTTTGATCAGGTCGATACACAAATCGACGTCGTCGCCGAAATACCCCGGATGACCTTTCATCGGGTGTGTGTCGTCGCGAGTGTTGAGGATTTCCAGGCACAGGTTGACGCCCTTTTCTTCCGCGTACCCAATCACGGCTTTCCAGCAGTCGACGCAGTTCTTCGCGCCTTGTTCGTCGGCAATCCCCTCTTCGCGCATGCCGGTGAACGTGATCACCTGGGCGCATTCACACTCGACCGCCCCGTCGATTCCTGCTCGCAGTTTCTCGATGCAATACTCGTGATTGTCTCGGCTGAACGGACCCTTCTTGAACCCGTGGCCGCCGCCCATCGTCAGCTTCATGCCCAACCGCTTGAGCATCGGGTAGTGATTGCGGCCGACGTCCATCGACGGGATTCCCATGCGATGGCACGCTTCGATCAGTTCTTCGGCCGGCATGGGGTTAAAGCACCAACCGTATACGGACTGCCTGATCCGACCGTTCTGAATGCGGTAGTCTTCGGGCGGAATATCAGGTTTGAGCTCGGAAGCGCGGGCTGAACGTGTATTTGACGATAGGCAAGTTCCGGCACAGGCTGCGGCCGCGCCGGCCATGAAGGAACGTCGCGAGACGCCGCTGTGACGCTTGATCGTGCTTGACATGAGTTGTTCTCCTCACAGGTTCGGTCGTAGATTCTAGCATTCGCAGGGACATGCGGCTCGGTGTCGGCAGCCGTTACTTGGCTCCATTGATCAGTATGTCCAATCGGGGCGAATTGTGATGATACGGCTTCACGAGGATATCCAAATCGCCGTCGCCATCGAAATCGCCAAGTTTGCCTTCATGGATGCCCTGGCCTTCATAAACGACCATCTCGGTGAAATGCCCTTTGCCGTCGCCGTACCACACAAACGTCTTGGCATTGTCGCCGGCGCCGGGTTCGCCCATTTCACCAATGAAGATGTCCGGATTGCCGTCACCATCAACATCTCGGATCTCGCACGTGTGGCCGTGGATCACGTGCCGTAGTTTGTGCGCTTGCCATGCGTTGCCATCCCACTCGTACCATTTGGCGTCGCCGTCCATGTCGCCAGGCGAGAACACGACTTCCGGTCGGCCGCCTTTGACCAATTGGCCAGCGGCGCACTGAGTGAAACGCATCCGTTCGTCGATCACTTGAGCATCGAATTGATGGCCGCCCGTGTGTTTGAACCAACGCCCGCCACCCACAATGTCAATCTTGCCGTCCAAGTCGATGTCGACAGGCTGCGATGGAAATCCCTCCAGCTCGCGCCCTGAAGACCAACTGTAGATCACTTCGGGCGACCAGGGCCCGGACGAACGTGGATCTGCCGGGATCTCGAACAACAGTAACTGCTTGGCCTTTTGGTTCCATGACAGTAGTTCCGGTTCGCCGTCACCGTCGAAATCACCAAACGTCTGGTCATGATGTTTGCTGACGCCCGAGTTCTTGATGTACCGTCGTTTCCAGGCTTTCTTGAACTTCGGGCATGGGTTCTCCCACCACCACATGGCCTTGCCGCTGGCATCCTGGCCGAAGACGATATCCAGGTCGCCGTCGCCGTCGATGTCGCAGAAGTCACCACCGGCTTCCGGTTTAAGCGGCTTGTCGTCGATCACAAACTTGTCCCAGCCCGTTCCGTTGAATTTGTACCAGACCACGGACGGGGCACGGGTGCGTTCGCCGACGACAAAGTCGTCGACACTGTCCTTGTCGACATCCAGCACAATGCAACAGGTTTGCTGTTGGCCTTCGTTGGGTATCGGCAAATCACCGGTTACGGTCGACAGACGTTTCCATGTGCCTTGCGTGGTTGTACCGTCAGCGCTCGCCGTATCGGCTACGTGGAAACCAAGCACGCTCGCAGCAAGAAGCAGTGTAAATCGTGTCATAATGTTCTCCTCAGACCAATTTCATGTTCCGCGTCGACAGCAGTATGTCACTATCTTTCACGTTTTCACATTCGTCGTCTCCCTAAATTCGTTGGACACATCTCTTTCGCAACGACGCCGAGAGGCTCCAACGAATTTAGGAAGACGACGAATAAGACTGCCGGGTCGGGCCTATCCCCTTTGCATGCCACAGGTATTATGATGCCATACATCGTATCTGGCCGGAGACGAAAGTCGAGTAGATTATCCGGTCGGTGCTCCCAATTGGCAATTCACGTCGGACATCCAGAAGAGAGGAATTGTATGCCACACCAACATCAATCTCACCGTCGTGACTTTCTGAAACAGACCGCTTCGGCCGGCGCCACGCTCGCCGGTGGGCTGAGTCTCGCCCGCGCTGCGCACGCTGCCGGCAGCGATACCATCCGGCTGGCGCTAATCGGCTGCGGCGGACGCGGAACGGGGGCCGCCGCGCAAGCGCTGAACGCGTGTGATCGGGCCAAGCTTGTCGTCATGGCCGATGCGTTCGAAGACCGACTGACGGGAAGCCATCAGGTTGTTGCCAAAAGACACCCGGACCGCGTCGACGTGCCGCCCGAACGGCGATTCGTCGGCATGGACGCATACGCGAAAGCCATCGACGCGGACGTGGACCTCGTGCTGCTGTGCACACCGCCGGGCTTCCGTCCGGTTCAATACGAGGCAGCCGTCAAGGCAAACAAGCATGTGTTCATGGAAAAACCCGTGGCCGTGGACGTGCCGGGCATCCGGCGGATGATTGCGGCTAACGAGGAGGCGAAAAAGAAGGGTCTGGCGGTGGCCGTCGGGTTGAACATGCGGCACACCAACAGTTACCAGGAAGTGGTCAAGCGTGTGCACGACGGAGCGATTGGCAAAGTCAACTTCCTACGCGCCTACGGCAATACGGGCGGTGTCTGGGTACGGCCTCGCCAGCCCGATCAGACGGAAATGCAGTACCAGATGCGCAACTGGTACTACTTCAACTGGCTGTGCGGCGATCTGATCGTCGAACAGACGGTCCACGCTCTGGACCTGGTCAATTGGGCCAAGGGCGAGCATCCCGTCGAAGCCCAAGGTATGGGCGGGCGACAGGTTCGCGTGGGAACGGAATACGGCGAGAGCTTCGACCACTTCGATGTCGAGTACACGTATCCCGACGGCACGAAGATGTTTCTGTTTTGCCGGCATGTCCGCGGTTGCTGGAACTACTTCGGCGGCCTTGCTCACGGCACCAAGGGCGACGCCGACCTCAGCGGCGAACTTCGATTGCACGGTCAGGAGCCGGTGCGGTTCGAACGGGGCATCGACGGCCATCAGGTCGAACACGACGATCTGTTTGCCGCACTCGAAGAAGGCAGACCGTACAACGAAGGCGATTACGGCATCACCAGCACGATGACGGCGATTCTGGGCCGAATGGCGGCCCACTCGGGTCAAGTGGTCAAATGGGACGAGGCTATGAAATCCGAAACAGACCTTGGTCCGGAACGCTACGATTGGGACGCCGAACCGCCCTTGAAGCCCGGCCTGGATGGCATGTACGCATGTGCCATGCCGGGAAAAAGCAAACCCTACTGAAGGTCGCCGCCAAGGGAGAAGGACCACGGATAGCATGGCGGGCCCATGGATGTGTAAGATGAGTAGGCCGACGGTAGGTCTCTCCTATTCGTCCGCGGGGAGATTGATAGAACTATGGGAAGGCAATCGACGGTTCCCTTCTCACATCGACTGGCGATATCGAGGACCGAATGGTTAAGCAATGGTTTCTAATGGCGCTCATTATGCTCGTCCCTGTCGGCGTGCTTGTCGCGCTGCTGTACTCTTTCGGGAAGTACCTCTGGACGCTTTTTACCGACCGGAGGCTGTACAAGGACTTGGATGAACTGGAAGCCAACGCCGGAGCCAGACGAGAGAAGAAGAAACTGGATAATGAAAAGCGGCTGGATAACGGATGCGATCACACGTTCTCTGGGGCCACAGGCTTTCCACCGAATGTATGCCCAAAGTGCGGGCTGGAAAAGGAGAAACCGGCGGGACTGTGTGATCACGTGTGGCGGGGAGGCGAGGGCCCGGCACCGTTCAGTTACTGCGAAAAATGCAACAAACAGCACCGTTCTGCCTACTGACGCGCCATCCTGTGCTTGGAGAAGGCATGACACTTCCATGGGAGACACAACGATGACGAGACTAGCAGCACTATTGGTACTTGGTTTGTTCATTGCATGCGCAACCACCGCGGTGGCCGACCAGACCGGCATCATTGCCCCAGGCGCAAAGGTGGAGAAGCTGGCAGACGGTTTCAAGTTCACCGAAGGTCCTGCGGCCGACGCGGAAGGCAACGTGTTCTTCACCGATCAACCCAACGACCGCATCCTCAAATGGAGCGTGGATGGCAAGCTCTCGACGTTCATCGAGCCATGCGGACGGTCCAACGGCCTGTGCTTCGACGATGAAGGGAATCTCTGGGCCTGTGCGGACGAGAAGAACGCATTGTGGTGCATTGATTCTGCGGGCAAAGAGACAGTCGTGGTCAAGGACTACGAAGGCAAGCTGCTGAACGGTCCCAACGACGTGTGGATTCGGCCCGATGGCGGTTTGTACTTCACCGATCCGTTCTACAAGCGACCGTACTGGAATCGAGGGCCGATCGAGCAAGATGGACAGTGCGTCTATTTTCTTCCGGCGGACCGGAAGAAACTGGTTCGTGTCGTCGACGACTTCGAGCAGCCCAACGGGATCATCGGCACTCCATGCGGGAAAACGCTCTACATCACCGATATCCGAGGCAGGAAGACCTATTCGTACGACATCCAACCGGACGGCACGCTGACGGGCAAGAAGCTGTTCTGCGAACTGGGCTCGGACGGGATGACCATCGACTGCGAAGGAAACGTCTACCTAACGGGCAAAGGCGTGACCGTATTCGACAAGACAGGCAAGCAGATCGAACACATTGCCGTGGACGAACGCTGGACCGCAAACGTCTGCTTCGGCGGCGCGGACATGAAGACGCTGTTCATCACAGCCAGCAAAGGTCTATTCGGCCTCCGCATGCGGGTCAAGGGCGTGGGGAGTCAGTAAAGGGGCGCCGGCCCATTCCGGTATCCAGAATCCGGCAGGGGAATGGGGGCAAGGGAATGTCCTTCGTAACTATTCCCCTGCCCCCATTCCCCTGCCATTTCGCATTTTCTTCACGGGGCCTGTCGAACATCTTCCGACTCGTAGCGCCGCTGGCCGTTGGCGATGGCCTCGCGCATGGCGGTTTCTAGCTGCAGGCGGGCCTGATACTTGGCTTCCTGCTCGATCTCGATTTGGTCGACAAGCTCGAAGCCGGGCATATCGGCCCGGGGACGCTGGTCCAAAATCCCTTTCCCGGCTTGAAGCAGAGCCAGTGCCTCTTTGTATCCGGGGTCATCCTTGTCTTGGAACTTGGCCAGGGCGGGGCTGACCTCCGGACGGGTGAAGCTGAAGGCCGTCGAACGGCCGTCGGTTTTTGCGCCTGTCAATTCGGCCAACCGCTTCAGTTGGCCTCCGTCGAGCGGGGAACGCCCATACGGATTATTGCGGTACGCGCTGGCATACGACGGATAGTAGGGCGCGTTAATGTCGATCCAGGTGACGATCCGATCAAAGCTCTCTTCATCCAGCTTGACCTGCCGGTCGATCTCTTCGTCGCCGTGTCCGTCCAGCAGCACTTTGACGAAGCGGCTGGCATGCGACCCCCAACTTTTTGGCATCAACGTCTTGAAGGGCCCGGCACCCGGAACGTTGATCCACGGCTTGCCGCGCAACTCGGCGTAGGACGTGCAGAAAACGGTCCCTCGATCGCCGGCCAGATTGATCTTTTCGCCGGCCTTCTCGCCGTAGTCGTGACACGAGACGCAGTGTTTGTCGAAGACTGGCTGCACTTCGGCCGTGTAACTGAACAGCCGCGACGGTCCGTACCACGGCTGGAGCTTGTCGGGCGTTCGCTTCATGGCGATTGATTCGTAGGTCGACTGGACCGAACCGCGCCGGTACTCGTGGCAGCCTACGCAACCGGCCGTCTCGCCGGGTCTGACGATCGTGCCGCTGCGCATCGACTGGACCATCATGCCCCGGTTGTCCAAGAGTTGGAAATAAACGAACGTGTCGGCCGGCACCGCGAAGAACGCGCTGCCGTCCTCCTCGACCGGCGCGGTGCCGATGATTTGTTTGTTGTTGAAGTCGTTCCACGCCATTCCCGGGGCCTGTTGGCCGGTGCCACCGTCCCAAGCCGGCGACGTCCAGTATCGTTTTTCGGGCGATTCTACGACGCGGATGGATTTGACCGTGCCATGCTCGATCTGATCCATTCCCGTGCCAACATACACGTCGGCCACGTAGTAATAACCTTCGTTCTTTCGCAGGTCGATTCGCGAAGGAATGATCGGCGGACGCGGACGCGAGGCCAATGGCATCGGGTCGTAGCATCCTTGCTGCTCGGCGTACAGTAGCGTCTCGTTGCCGTCCAGGTCCAGCAGATAAATGCCCACGCGTTCGCCCTCGCCCGTCATGCGCGAACACAAGAAGAACTGTTCTGAAAGCGGATACGGGTCTTCGTACTTTGGATTGACCTTCTTGAACGTATCGTAGTTTCCTTTGCCGACCAGGTTGATTGCGTCCGCCGGCCATGTGCGGACCACCGGCTCGCGCCCGTCGACGCCCAGCCGCCGATCGACGATGGCCAGCGCGCCCCACGGCCGGTCGTGGCAAGATGAAAATGTGCAAATCATCAATTCCGTGTCGGGGATGATGCGGCCGTCGAGCACGGCGCCGGGCGAGTTCGTATTGTTGCCCCAATAGACGGCGTGATTCGTGCCGTCGGGGTTCACGGTCCAAGTACCCTGCGCGTCGCCGAAGTTGCGATCCACGTACTCCCAACGGTCGTACAGGATTCGCCCGTCCGGCATGACCGCCGCATGCCCTTCGTGCAACGTGCTGTGTCCGATCTGTTGGATGTTGGCGCCGTCCGCGTCCATCGAGAACAGGTTGCACATGATGTGCCGGTTGCACATGCAGTACTTGGGTTCGCGAGTGGAGCTGAACATGATTCGCCCGTCGGGCAGGTAGATCGGGTCGATGTCGGTAATGCCGGAGCCGAAGGTCAGTTGCACGAGCCCCGTGCCATCGGCATAAATTTCGTAGATGTGATAGTCATCTTCTCGACTGAGTCGCATCGAGAACAAAATCTTCTTTCCATCGTAGCTCACGTCGATATCGCGAGTGACACCTCCCGGCACCTCCAGAAGCGTCCACAAACGGCCGCGTGCAAAGTCGATCACCTTGATCGCACTTGGTCCGTTGAACTTGTTGGTGTTGATCTCGCCCGTCTGGAACATGGTGGCCGTATTGTGGTGGTCGCCCGGGTACTGGCTCCGGGCCACGAAGACGATGGGCTGTGCGGTCACCAGGGAATTCTCCGCCTTAACGTCGATCTTCACCGGCGCCGGCAGATCGCCGCCGGTAACCACGCCGGTTCCATCAGCAAATGTCGGACCGGAGAAGCAAAAACCTAGGCAGGCGGAACCGAAGAGCAGCAATCGGATCGCGGCGGATAATCTGACGAGCATTGCTAAGCCTCTCTGTCTATGTCGAAGAAAGCGAAAAGGTAGGATTGAAACGTGCATGTCCGCAGCGCATATCACCAGCGTCCATACTCTAAATGCTAACCGCTTTGGCCTCAAGTTGAAAGACGGAACAGAGCCTGAAAGGCGCTCGATCAGGACGCCGAAACCGAACACCTGCAACCGGCATAACGCGGAGTTTGTTCTGCCACGGACGGTAGTTGAATCTGCGAGTCATTCGCTAGAATAGGCTTTCAATTTGACCACCGGTTTCAGGGCAGCCAGTTCATTCCTTCGTTGCCGCCCTGAATTCGTTGGGAAAACTAAGCTTCTACAGGTTCGCCATGCATCACGAATCAGAATACCGACCGTTAGCCGATACAGACATTCTGGTCTCGCCCGTTTCACTCGGCTGTTGGCCGATTGCGGGCATGACCAGTCTGGATGTCAATGACACGGACAGCCTGGCGACGCTCGAAGCAGCGGTTGCCAACGGCGTAAACTTCTTGGATACGGCCTACTGCTACGGCGCGAACGGCGAAAGTGAACGGTTGATTGCTCGTGCTTTGGGGCATCGGCGCGACGAAATTGTCATCGCGACAAAAGGCGGGATTCATTGGGATGCCGAGGGCAAACAGGTACTTGACGGACGCCCCGATACACTCCGCCGGGAGTGCGAAGAGAGCCTCAAACGACTGCAGACGGATCGCGTCGAATTATTGTATCTGCACGGACCCGATCCCGCGACGCCGGTTGCCGAGTCGGCCGGCGCGCTGAAGGAGTTGATGGAAGAAGGCAAGACGCGATGCATCGGCGTGTCGAACTTACAGATCGAGCAACTGGAGGAGTTCCACGCCGTTTGCCCGATCGCTGCTTTTCAGCCTCCGTACAACATGCTGCAGCGGCAGATCGAGAAGGACACTTTACCTTGGTGTCGCGAGCATGGTGTCTCGGTCATGGTTTATTGGCCACTGTTGAAGGGGCTGTTGGCTGGCAAGCTCCCGCGCGATCACGTATTCCAGCCCCGTGACGGGCGAGCGAAATACCCGATGTTTCAGGGCGACGAGTGGCACAAGAACCAGGATTTCGTCGACCGATTACGTGAGATTGCGCAGGAAGTTGGGAAGACAATCTCGCAAGTGGTCGTCAATTGGACCGTGCACCAGCCGGGAATCACGGCCGCATTGTGCGGGGCCAAACGTGCTCATCAAATCGAAGAAACGGCCGGGGCAATGGGCTGGAGGCTCGACGTGGGCCAGCTAGCGAAGATCGACATGGCGTTAGAGGAACGCGGCGAACCGGTCGTCAAGCCGGCCGTGTGAAAGCGCCCACCACGACTCGATTCTTGTCAACTTATATTGACCGGTCGATGCCGTTTTGATACAGCCCCCCCTTCGTTTCGGAGCACGTAGTCACAATCGCACCTCCGGCAATCTGCTATCGCCGATGAGTCGTTCGATTCAAGTCGCCGCCACCTTGGTCCTATTGGGCTTGCTGGGCGGCTGCGCTCACATGGGGCCTCTTTCGCCGCTAGCACCGCTTGAGCGCAAGATGGTATTTCATCCCGTGCCGTTTCCAGAAGGAAACTGGGAGCCCGACGGTCTAGCGCACGAAGACGCTTGGTTCGAAGCGGAAGACGGAACGAGTCTTCACGGGTGGTTTGTGCCACATCCCGACCAGATTGGCGTGGCTCTGTTCATGCACGGGAATGCAGGCAATATCTCCAGCCGTGCCCAAACGCTTCACGTCTTGAACGGGCGCCATCGACTGTCCGTCTTGGCGTTTGATTATCGTGGATACGGTCGCAGCGAAGGTAAGCCCAGCGAACACGGCATCCTCCAGGACGCACGCGCGGCTCGCGCATGGTTGGCACGGCGCACCGGCGTGCCGGAACAGGACATCATCTTGATGGGCCGGTCACTGGGAGGTGCGGTTGCCGTTGACTTGGCTGCCAGAGATGGTGCGCGCGGGCTGGCGCTTGCTAGCACGTTCACTTCTCTGCCGGATGTGGGAGCCCATCATTTCCGGTGGCTTCCATCAAGCGCACTCATGAGCCTGCGGTTGAACTCGCTGTCGAAGATCCGGTATTACAACGGCCCGCTACTGCAGAGTCACGGCGATGCAGACCGGGTGATTCCCTATGACTTGGGCCAACGTCTCTATGAAGCCGCGCCCGGGCCGAAGCATTTCGTGACAATTCCGGGCGGCGGTCACAACGATCCGCAGCCGGAGACGTATCGCATCGCCCTCGACGATTTCCTGGCGTCTCTACCGCCTCTGACGAGTGGTTGAATTCAACGGTCTCCGTGAGTAGCATTGTCGTGACGGCGTTTTCACTCGCTTTTTCAAAGAAAGAGGTTGGCAGGAATATTCTCCTCTTCCATTTTCCTGCCACGAATATTCCTGCCTAATCGGAGCATCGCACGATGAATCGACTACGAATCGCGGCTTTCGCCATTTGGGTTCTCTTCACTGTCGCACTTCCGGCAAGTGCCGAGACCGTCGCCCGTTGCGGCAAAGGATGGCTGGAACGCATCGACGGCTATCTGGTACTGCATTTGAAGGGCACGCCGTACGAGATGGGATACCAGCATGGAACGCTGCTGAAGGACCACGCTCGCGAAAACCTGCAGTACCTTCTGGATGTGAAAGGCGATACGGACTTGGTCGAAGTCGGTCCGCTGCGGCTCAAACCGCGGCAGGCGATCGAGACGATCATCCAGGTGCAGAAGCCGTTTGTTCCCTCAAAATACTTCGAGGAACTGCGCGGGTTGGCTGACGGTACCGGCGTTCCGATCAAGGACGTTCAGGTCGCGAACTTCATTCCCGAGATGTTCCATTGCAGCGGTTTCGCCGTGATGAATTCTGCGACCAAGGATGGCACGCTGTACCACGGTCGAGTGCTCGATTACGCGACGGACTGGAGATTGCAGGAGCACGCCGTGATTTTGGTTGCCGAACCGGCGAAGGGGATTCCCTTTGTGAACGTCACTTACGCGGGATTCATTGGATCGGTGACCGGCATGAACGCGCGCCACGTGTCGATCGGCGAAATGGGCGGCGGCGGACTGGGGCATTGGGAAGGCGTGCCCATGGCATTCCTGGTCCGAGAGGTGTTGGAGCGAGCCGAGGATCTGGATGCGGCCATCGGCATCTTCCGCGACAATCCTCGCACTTGCCAGTACTTCTACGTCATTGCAGACGCCAAGACGAATCGCGCCGTCGGTATGGAAGCATCGTGGAACAAGTTCGACGTCATTCGACCGGCCATGGAGCACCCGTTGCTGCCAAGACCGGTGAAGGATGCCGTCTTGCTATCGGCCGACGATCGCTACGAGCAGTTGGTCCGTCGCGTCAGAACCGGCCATGGCAGCTTCACGGCCGAAACGGCGATCCGTTTGATGGACCGGCCCGTGGCCATGAAGTCGAACTTGCACAATGTGCTTTTCGAACCGCAAAGCACACGGTTCTGGGTTGCCAACGCCAGCGCCGACGGCCAACCGGCGGCCGAGCAGAAGTACTTTGAATTCCGGCTCACGGACCTGCTCGAACGCAGGCCCGATCCCGACACGACGGCGTCGGAGTAGAAACTCTCTTCAGAGCCGATGCACAAATCGGGCTCAGACGTACAGAATTCAAAATTGGCCGTAACAGTTCCTGGATTCGCCTGAGCGGTTCGACGGCCAATTTTGAATTCTGTACGTCTGAGCCCTTCCCGCCGTGTCACGCCCAACTCGATGAATGCCTCCGCTTTTCAGCCAGCTCTGGTGATGAACTTCATCAGCAGGATTCCCGACAGCAAGCCCGCGCCCAGCATCATCAAGAACGGGACCGGTGGCGGCAAATCTTCGAACCCGTGCAACAGATTGACGCCGAAGATCGCACTGAGCGTCGCCAATGGAAAGAAGAACGCGGCCAAGACGTTCAGGCGATGCGCCGAGACCGCCATCCGATGGCTGGCCTTTGCCTGCTCCTCGGCTTGTTTAGCAACCGCGAAATCCAATGCGTTCTTGGTCTCGCTGTAGAGCAGTTCGGCGGTTCGTTCGATTTCGTACGCCCGGTCGCGGAAGTTGATGATCTCGCGAACGTCGGGAAACGCCTGGCGAGCCTCCTGCAGCACTTGATGCAGGTGCCTGGTGGATCGGTGGATCGGAGCCACCGCCTCCAGCACGGCGAAGTAGTCGTCGGCGCTGGTCGCATTTTCCTCCATTTCGTCGTACTTATGTATGACCTCGGCAAACTGATCCAGATGCCGGTTCATCACCGAGGGTCCACTGCCCAAGTCGTTGGAGGTCCACGTTCCGTCTGGCTGTCGCCAAATGAAGCGCCCGCGACGCTCGACTTCGTCCGGTTCCGGAGGCTGATGGAGCACCAGCAGCAGATGGCCGTCGGCCATCATCGTCCGCTGGCGGCCGGCCTTGGAACCAAGGCGTTTTCGGAAGACTTCTGGAACGTCCCAGACGTGCGGAAGCAGAGATTTTGTTTCCATGGTGTCACTCAGTAGGTGTAGTTGGAATCTTAACGGTCTTACTCGGCAAGATCCGCGCCGGCGTGCGCATCATGTGGGGCACGTTTCCAACGTGCCTCTCGGGTTGTCGGCACGTTGGAAACGTGCCCCACGCTAAGTCTGTTCGAACAGAGCTATGCTGGCCGTAAATCCGTGTATGAAATTCTTCCCACCCACGGGGCCGAGTTCGCCCTGAGCAAAGAAGCCCGCGAGGGGAATGTCCCCCAGAGCCGTCTTGACCGCCGAAGCGTCGTGGTGCGGTTCGGGAAACAAACGCGTGCCGCGCCCGTTACAGGTGAACAGCAGCGCGCCCGCTGCGGGCGAATCGAGGGTCCGTCGCGCTTCGGCCAGCAGTTGTTGCAGGTCGGCGTCGGCCGTCCGCCAATCACGGACGTGGAATTGGACGGTTTGACCAGCACGCACAAAGTCGCTGACGGCAACGGCACCGCTTTCAGGATCAGCGCCTATCACGTTGCGTACCAGAAAATCGCCTTGCTCGAATCGATCCTGGTACTCGCTGACTACGCGGCCCAAGTGCAGCCCTCGGTTAACCAACTCCTGTTCGCTTGTCGGCAACTCGGAGAAAATAGCCTGCAGTTGCGCGATCGCCGGTTTGCCGCCAAGTTCGTAGATGACGTTACGCTCGGCCTTCGTCACGACGAAGTGCTTGCCGATGGGCCGGCACCCCTGGGAGACAACCGTGCGCAATCGCACTGCCCCATGCAGCAACACAGCGACGGCGCCTTCGGCCAGCGCCTCTCGTCCGAACAGCAGCCGGTTCTCGCCCGGCGCAGCTCCACCGCTGGCAACCCCGCCGATCACGGGGACCGAGGTGTGCTGTTCGTTCACCTGTTCCAGCAGCAGTTCGGCCGGGAACGAAAACGGCTCGCCAAGGACCAACAGCGACGATCCCTCGGGCCATCCATCCAACAAATCATCTGGCCAGCCAAGGATACTGCCACCTTCCGACGTGCGTTCGAAGGTCAAACGTATCGGAAGCACGTGAGCACCCGGCAGCTTGGCAAGCCACAGCGAAAGAGCCGAATCCCCTTCCACTTCACGGCCCATGCCGACAATCGACTCGCCGGTACAGCCCACCAGACGATCCGAACCGAGGCGGTCGCAAACGTCCGCTGCGATTTGATCGCACATGCCGGCCCGGTCGGCGGAGACGAACAACACGGCCAAATCCGGCGGCCCGTCGAATTCGCGGGATGCTCGTTCACAAACGTCGCGAATCGCCTCACCGACATCGGGTGCCGTAGACAGAGCAGATCCGAAACGACGAGATTCGTTGGACGAGGTGGTATCCATGGTTTTGAACTGCGCGTAGCTATCAGCTTTCAGCGATCCGCTGTCAGCTTTCCGAAACGCTGGTACGTTGAGAGTTGCAGGATGAAAGCTGATTGCTAACCGCCTGAACTATGAGTCACTTCACAGGTGAATTCAATGATACATCCCCATCACTCTGACTTCTACGACCCCTCGGAGGCCCGCGTTGCCGTTTTGCACCATGATTCTTTCCCGCAACGTCCGCACGGGGCTCGCGTGGCACGAATGCTACGTCGCTTTGCTGTAAGTGCCGGCCACAAGCGAGGTTGCGCAAGTCGCGTCGGCGGTGATCACTGCCCGGCGCGCGGTTTGCCAAGAATGATCTTAACCGCGTACCTCGACCAACCGGCAATTCGCTTCCGGGAGAGTAGTTATGCCCCAAGCCGCGTATGCCTTGCTCGTCCGCCTCCGTATCGGGGCGGCTGCTTTGCTCATCTTGACGACGACTGTTGTGACGAGCCAAGCAAGCGACGAGATCCGCGTCCGACTCGCAAGCGGTCGAGAATTCTCCGGCTTTGTGGACCAACGCACCGACGACGATTGCCTCTGGCTGCGCTGTTCGGGCACCGGGATTGAAGTGATTCGACCCATCAAATGGCAGCGAATCACGGAGACCAAGCATGATGATAGACTGTTGAACGTGGCCGAGTTGAAACTGCTAGCGGCCGAGTTGAAGTCGCGCTCGCCGATAGAAACATCGCGATCGCAGCACATCGAGGGAAACAAAATCGTCATGCAGGGCAGCCGCGATACCTCAGCCGAGACGTACGATCGTGCGATTCAGGCGAGCGGTCCAGTTACCGGGCCCGTTCGTTCGGTGGATTTCGATGCGCAAATCGCGAATTGGGACGGCGACGTCGAACCGGACGGCCTGCTGGTCCACGTGTATCCGCTGGACGGGAACGGTACCGTAACGCCCGTCGACGGCACGTTGTCAGTAGAACTGACGGTTCCGCGACGACGCGATTACAGTCAGGTGCCCCACGGGCGCGGCATGTCCGTCGACCGGATCGGCCGCTGGTCGCGAGCGATTCGAGCCACGGACCTGACGGCTTCCGGAGTCGTGGTCAAGTTGCCGTTCCAGGCGGTTCATCCCGAGTTCGACAACGACACATGGAGTCACGGCCTGGTCCACTTGCGTTTGGCTGTACCCGGACACGGCGTTTTCGAGGACTCGATGGATGGGTTACGCGTCCGAGAATTCGCTCCGCTTCGCGATTGGATGCAGAGCCATACCGGACACCGCCACTTCGCCCACGAACGGACCGGACGGGGGAAGCGTTAGGATTCGGTCGTTTAACCCGAAGCCGGAGGCGATGGCGGGCAACGGGATAGACTGTCACGCCTAGCGCCCAACCATCTCCCGCCATCGCCTCCGGAGACTGCTGAAATGCTAGCGGAAACCAAAGTGGGGTAAGCTTCCAGCTTGCCGACCTTGTGCATTGTTGATACCCACGTTTTCCTTGCCTACGTATTTGGCAAGCTGGAAGCTTACCCCACGACTTATTCAGCAGTC